>JAOPWP010000248.1 GCA_025965615.1 Frankiales bacterium | reverse complement strand
CTGCTGCTCTGCACGCTGGTCGCCCTGTCCGGTGGCTACCACCGCCGCAAGCTCGAGAGCTCCAGAGACCGGTGGGGCGAGCTCTTCCTGGCCGCCCTCGGGACCTGCGTGGTCGTGGTGCCGGTCTTCGGCTCGCCCGCAGGCGTTCCCCGCGCGCTCACCGTGCTGCTGCTCGTCCCGTCGGCGGTCGCGACGGTGCTCCTGGTGCTCGTCCGCCGGCTCATGCGAGCCGGCACCCAGGGCACGATCGCCCTGCTGGCCGTCGGCGACGAACGCCTGATCGTGGACCTGGTGGCAGCGACGCAGGGCGGTGCCGGGCTCCGGGTGATCGGAGCCTGTGTGCCCGGAGGCCGCTCCGCCGCGGTCGAAGCGGCGGGCGTCCCGGTGCTCGGCGACCTCGACGCCGTTCCAGCGGTCGCCCGCCGCTTCGCCGTCGACGCCGTCGGGGTGACCGCGTGTGCCGAGTTCCCGGCTCCCTCGCTGCGTCGCCTGTCGTGGGACCTGGAGGGTTCCGGGGTGCGGCTCGTCATGACGTCGGGCCTGGTCGGCGTGGACGGCGGCCGGCTGACGCTGCGTCAGATCGGGGACGTCCCCTTCCTGGCTCTGGAGGAGCCGGCACTGGACGATCCCCGCCGCGTGCTCAAGGGGGCCCTGGACCGCGTCGTCGCCCTGCTGGCCCTGCTTCTGCTGAGCCCGGTCCTCCTCGCTATCGCCGTCACCGTCCGGGCCACCAGCCCCGGGCCGGCGATGTTCGGGCAGACACGGGTCGGGCGCCACGGCAAGGAGTTCACGATCTGGAAGTTCAGGTCGATGCACGAAGGGGCCGAGGACCGGCTCGCGGAGCTGAGGACCGAGAGCGACCACGGTGACGGACCCCTGTTCAAGGTGTACCAGGACCGCAGGGTCACCCCGTTCGGCGCCCAGCTGAGGCGCTGGTCGCTCGACGAGCTCCCACAACTGATCAACGTGCTGCGCGGAGAGATGTCGCTGGTCGGCCCTCGGCCGCCGCTCCCGTCCGAGGTCGGCCGCTACGACGAGCACGTGCACCGGCGGCTGCTCGTGACACCCGGGATGACGGGGTCCTGGCAGGTCAACGGGCGCTCCGACCTGTCCTGGGACGACTCGATCCGCCTCGACCTGCGCTACGTCGAGGACTGGTCGCTGGGCCTGGACCTCCGCCTCGTGTGCCAGACCTTCGCCGCTGTCCTGCGAGGTCGCGGTGCCTACTGATCGCACAGCCTGAGCGAGGAGGTGGCCGCGCCGCGGCCGCCCAGCACGAAGTTCCGGGGGGGACGAGACATGGCACGACGGCACGGCAGCGAACGGGTCCTGATCGTCGTCCAGAACCTTCCGGTGGCGATCGACCGGCGCGTGTGGCTCGAGTGCCTCGCTCTTCGCGGCGCGGGCTACGGCGTCACGGTCATCTGCCCCCGGGGCGAGGGTGAGCCGCGCAAGCGCGAGCAGGAGGGAGTGGTCGTCCGCTCCTACCGGCCGGCCCCGGCCGGTTCGGGCATCGTCGGCTACGCCTACGAGTTCCTCTACTGCTGGTTGCGGACGGCGCTGCTCTCCCTGGTCGTCCTGACCCGCGAGGGGTTCGACACGATCCAGGCCTGCAACCCTCCTGACACCTACTGGGCGCTGGCACTGCCGTACAAGCTCCTCGGCAAGCGCTTCGTGTACGACCAGCACGACCTGTGCCCCGAGGTCTTCCAGGCCAGGTTCGGCCGCACGGACGGGGCCCTGTTCCGGGCGCTCCTGCGGCTGGAGCGGCAGACCTACCGCACGGCCGACCGGGTCATCTCCACGAACGAGTCCTACCGCCGGGTCGCTCTCGAACGCGGCGGGATGCACGCGAGCCGGGTCACCGTCGTCCGGAGCGGGCCCGACCACCACGTCATGAAGCGCGGCCTGTCGCGGCCGGAGCTGCGACGGGGGCGCCGCTACCTGTGCTGCTACCTCGGCATCATGGGCCCGCAGGACGGCGTGGACACGCTGATCCGCTCGATCGACGCCTTCGTGCACGGAGCTCGCCGGACCGACACGACCTTCGCGCTGCTCGGATTCGGCGACTGCAAGGCAGATCTCGAGCGCCAGGTCGTCGAGCTCGGCCTCAGCGACGACGTCGTGTTCACCGGCAGGGCCGACAACGCCATGATCGACGACTACCTGTCGACGGCGGACATCGGCCTGTCGTCCGACCCGCTCAACCCGCTGAACGACGTCTCGACGATGAACAAGACGCTCGAGTACATGGCGTACGGCCTGCCGGTCGTCTGCTACGACCTGACCGAGACCCGGGTGTCCGCCGGCAGCGCTGCGGTCTACGTCGAGCCGGGCAACGAGGTCGGGTACGCCCGCGTCCTGTCACAGCTGCTCGACGACCCGACGCTCCGCGCCGAGCTGGGGGCGGTCGGACGGCGGCGGATCGAGGAGTCCCTGTCCTGGCGCTACTCCGCCGCCGCCTACGTCTCGGTGTACGACGAGCTGTTCGGGCGGGTGCCTGCTCCGGCCTACCCCGGACCAGTCCTCGTGCCTGCGCAGGAGCAGGTCATCTGGCTGGACGAGCCGCGGCCGGTCCCGGACGCCTCACCCGTGTCCGCCACCATCCCCGCGCCGAGAGCCGCCGCGGAGGCGGCTCCCTTCGCCCGCACTGACACCCAGAACGGAGAGAGCTGATGAAGACCGCGATCCTGGCCGGAGGTCTCGGGAGCCGCCTGGCAGAGGAGACCGTGATCCGGCCCAAGCCCATGGTCGAAGTGGGCGGACGCCCGATCCTCTGGCACATCATGCGGCACTACCTGCGCCACGGGCACGACGACTTCGTCATCGCCGCCGGTCACAAGGGCGAGATGATCAAGCGGTGGGCCGTCGACTACGCGTCGCAGTCCCGCGACGTCACGGTCCGTCCCCGTACCGGTGAGGTGGTTCACCACGACGCCGCCCGCGGCTGCGAGGACTGGACCGTCAGCGTCGTCGACACCGGTGAGTCGTCCAACACCGGCGGTCGGATCAAGCGGCTCGCTCCCTGGCTGGGTGACGACACCTTCATGCTGACCTGGGGTGACGGCGTCGGTGACGTCGACCTGGATGCGCTGCTGGCCTTCCACCGGTCGCACGGCCGCCTCGCGACCCTCACGGCGGTCCGTCCGCCTGCCCGGTACGGGCACCTCGTCACCGAGGGCGACGCGGTCACCGAGTTCACCGAGAAGCCGCAGATCGGCGAGGGGTGGATCAACGGGGCCTTCTTCGTGATCGAGCCGAAGGTCCTCGACTACATCGAGGGCGACGACACGCAGTTCGAGAGGGAGCCGCTGGAACGGCTCGCGAAGGACGGCGAGCTGATGGCGTTCCGCCACCACGGCTTCTGGCAGTGCATGGACACCGTGCGCGAGAAGCACATCCTCGAGGAGCTGTGGCGCACCGGCTCCGCTCCCTGGAAGACCTGGGAGGACTGACGTGCGTGTCTGCGTGACCGGATCCGACGGCTACATCGGCAACTCGCTCGTCCCGCTGTTCCAGGCTCGCGGGCACACGGTGCTCGGCGTCGACAGCGGCCTGTTCACGTCGTGCCGTTTCGGGGAGGACGTGAGCGCTCCGGACGAACTGCTCTGGATGGACGTCCGCGACCTGCGCCCGCAGCACCTCGAGGGCGTCGACGCGGTCGTGCACCTGGCCGGCATCTCCAACGACCCGCTCGGCGACCTCAACCCGAGCACGACCTACGACGTCAACCACCTCGGCACCGTCTCGGTGGCCCGCGCCGCGAAGGCCGCGGGCGTCCCTCGCTTCGCGTTCTCGTCGTCGTGCAGCACCTACGGCGCTCACGGCGACGCGCCGATCGACGAGACCGCCCCCTTCCACCCGGTGACGCCCTACGGCGAGAGCAAGGTGCTGGCCGAGCGCGATCTGGCACTCCTGGCTGACGACGACTTCAGCCCGACCTTCCTGCGCAACGCGACGGCGTACGGGCTGTCATCACGCCTGCGCGGCGACCTCGTGGTCAACAACCTCGTCGGCTACGCCGTCACGACCGGGACGGTGCTGCTGAAGAGCGACGGGTCGTCGTGGCGTCCGCTCGTGCACATCGAGGACATCGCACGCGCGTTCCTGGCGGTCGTCGAAGCTCCGCGTGAGGTCATCCACCTGGAGGCCTTCAACGTCGGCCGGCTGGAGGAGAGCTACCGGATCCGCGAGGTCGCCGAGATCGTCGCCCAGGTCGTGCCCGGGTCTGTCGTGCGGTTCTCCGACGGTGCCAGCCCCGACAAGCGGAACTACCGCGTCGACTGCTCGAAGATCGTGGAGCAGCTGCCGGCCTTCCAGCCGCGGTGGACCGTTCCGGCCGGGGCGCAGGAGCTCCTCGAGGGCTACGTACGGCTCGGCCTGACCGAGGAGCGCCTGGTCGGACCAGACCTGCAGAGAATCCAGCACATCCGAGCCCTGCAGGCCGCCGGGGCCCTCGACGAGGGCCTGAGGCTGGTCGCACCGGCCCAGCGCAGGCAGCAGGCACTCCGTGTCTGACCCGGTGGCCGGCGTCCTGGCGGTGTCCGACCTGCCTGCCTGCCGGTCCTGCGGCGGGGAGGCGCTGCAGCAGTTCCTCTCCCTCGGGAAGACGCCGCTCGCGGACAACCTCGTGCCCGGCGACCGCCTGGGCGACCTGGAGCCTCGCTTCCCGCTCGAGGTCGCGTTCTGCCCGAAGTGCGCCCTGGTGCAGATCACGGAAGAGGTGCCGGCGCACACGCTCTTCGTCGACAACTACCTGTACTTCTCGTCGTTCAGCGACGCCCTGGTCCGGCACGCGAAGGCGCACGTCGACCACCTGGTGGCCAGCCGTGGGCTGGGCAGCGGCAGCTTCGCCGTGGAGCTGGCCAGCAACGACGGCTACCTGCTCAAGGCCTTCCTCCCGCACGGCGTCCGCGTGCTCGGCGTCGACCCGGCGCCCGACCAGGCGCAGGCCGCGCGGGAGGCTGGAGTTCCCACGGTGCAGGAGTTCTTCGGCGTCGACCTGGCCCGGAGCATCCGGGCCGCCCACGGCCCCGCCGACGTCATCGTCGCCAACAACGTGATGGCACACGTCCCCCAGCTCAACGACTTCGTGGCCGGCATCGCCGAGCTGCTCGCGGAGGACGGGCTGCTGACGGTCGAGAACCCCTGGGTCAAGGACCTGGTCGACCACGGGGAGTTCGACACGATCTACCACGAGCACTTCTGCTACTACTCCTGCACGTCGGTCGACGCCCTGGTGCGACGGCACGGCATGTTCCTCAACCACGTCGAGTACTTCCCGAAGCTGCACGGCGGGACCCTGCGCTGGCACGTCGGCAAGGTGGAGCGCGTGTCCCTGCAGGCCCGGCAGTACCTCGACGCCGAGCTCCGGGCGGGCGTGACCGAGTTCGCCTACTACGCGGACTTCGCTTCGAGGGTCGAGCGCATGCGCTCGGAGCTGCTGGCCCTGCTGAGCGAGCTGCGGGAAGGGGGCTCACGGGTGTGGGCCTACGGTGCAGCGGCCAAGGGGAGCACGCTGCTCAACACCGTGGGGATCGACACGGGACTCGTGGAGGCGGTCGTCGACCGCAACACCTGGAAGCAGGGCCTGCACATGCCAGGGACGCACCAGCTGATCCGTCCGGTGGAGGACCTGCTGGCTGAGCAACCCGACTTCTGCCTGCTCCTGGCCTGGAACTTCACCGACGAGGTCCTGGCCCAGCAGGCCGAGTACGTCGCCCGGGGCGGGCGCTTCATCCGTCCCGTCCCGCACGTGGAGGTGCTGTGAGCGGCACCTGCCCCGCCTGCGCGGGGACCGCCCTGCAACGGTTCCACGCGGTGGCCGCCGTCCCGGTCAACAGCTGCCTGCTCGTCGACGACGAGCGCACCGCCCGGGAGTTCCCCCGAGGTGACCTTCGGCTGGCGCACTGCCGTTCCTGCGGCTTCATCACCAACACCGCGTTCGACCCGGCCCGCAGCACCTACTCGCTCGAC
>JAOPWP010000194.1 GCA_025965615.1 Frankiales bacterium | reverse complement strand
CCGACCGGGCCCCGGGTGGTGCCGGTCGTGGTGGGCCGGGCCGCGCGGTGGTCCTTGTACTTCTTGTAGCCGAACAGGCCGAGCAGGCCGGTGAGCCCGATCAGGCCGTACTTGCCGGTGTCGTCGTTGCCGTCCTGGGTGAGCGGCTCGTCCTGGTCGGTCTCCTGGGCGACGACGACGTCACCGGTCTGAGGAGCGGCGAGTGCCGGAGCCGCCATCAGTGGCGCGCCACCGAGGGCGATGCCAGCGGCGACCGCGGTCGTAGCGAGAGCTCTGCGCATCTCACGTCCTTTCATGTGTGCCGGTCGCCGAACCCGTACGGGGCTCTGTGTCGCTTCCGGTTGCAAGCAGCGGGTTACCCGGGCCTTTCCCGACGAACCGCGCCTGCGGCGTGGAAACAATGTCGTCCGGCCGGGTTTGAATCGCGTCCGGGAAGGCCCGCGCCCGCCCCTCGGGCCGGCCGTCTCCTAGGGTCATCGACATGGCGGACGAGAGGTCGGGGGGGCCGACCGTGGAACCACGCGCATCGGACGTCAGGCGCTGGCGGCAGCGGCTCGCCGACGAGCGCACCGAGGCGGCGCTCTACCGCAACCTGGCGTCGCGTCAGGTCGGAGAGGACCAGCAGATCCTGCTCGGCATCGCCGAGGCGGAGGAGCGTCACATCGCCCACTGGGAGGCGCTGCTCGGCCCCGACGCCGGGCGGCCCGGGCGGGCCAGTCTCCGGCTCCGCCTGCTCGCGCTGCTGGCGCGGCGGTTCGGATCCGTCTTCGTCCTGGCCCTCGCGCAACGGGCTGAGAGCCGATCGCCCTACGCGGACGACCTGGACGCGACAGCGGCCATGGCGGCCGACGAGCGGGTGCACGAGGAGGTCGTACGCGGGCTCGCGTCGCGCGGGAGGGCCAGGGTGTCCGGGACCTTCCGCGCCGCCGTGTTCGGGGCGAACGACGGCCTCGTCAGCAACCTCGCCCTCGTGCTCGGGGTCGCCGCGGGCGGGGCCACGACCTCGACCGTCCTGCTGACCGGCCTGGCCGGCCTGCTGGCCGGCGCCCTGTCCATGGGGGCCGGCGAGTACATCTCGGTGCGGTCCCAGCGCGAGCTGCTCATGGCGTCCACACCGGGGACGGGCGCCGGAGCGGCCCTGCCGCACCTGGACGTCGACGCCAACGAGCTGGCCCTGGTCTACCGGGCCCGCGGCATGCCGGCGGACGAGGCCGAGCGGCGCGCGGACGCCATGCTCCGGGGCCACGCGGTCGAGCCCGAGGTGATCGGGACGCACGGTGACCACGACGTCGTCGGCACGGGGATCGGCGCCGCAGTCTCGAGCTTCGCCTTCTTCGCCTCGGGCGCGGCAGTGCCGGTGCTCCCGTTCCTGGTCGGCCTCGAGGGAGGGGCCGCCCTGGTCCTGGCCTGCTCGCTGGTCGGCCTGGCCCTGCTCCTCACGGGCGCCGTCGTCGGCATGCTCTCCGGAGGCCCGCCCCTGCGTCGAGCGGGCCGCCAGCTCGTCGTGGGCGCTGCCGCGGCCTCGACGACCTACGGCCTGGGCCTGGCGTTCGGGGCGACCGTCGGCTGATCCTGCCCGGCCGGGGGCCCTTGCCGCGGTTGGGAGCGATCCGGGATGCTGCCCCCCGTGACGACCACCACAGACCGGATGGCCACCGCTGACGTCGCCTGGCTGCACATGGACCGGCCGGACAACCTCATGGTCGTGAACTGCGTCTTCTGGTTCGACGCAGCGCTCGACGCCGGGGCCGTGACGCAGGCCCTCGCCGACCGGCTCGTCCCGGCCTTCCCCCACTTCGGCCAGCGCGTCAGCGAGCCCGCGGTCACGGTGGGGCTCGTCGGCCCGCGCTGGGAGGACATCCCGGGCTTCCGTGCCGCCGACCACGTGGTCAGCGCCAGGCTGCCGGCCCCTGGTGGCGACGAGGAGCTCCACGCCTACGTCAGCGAGCAGGCTTCGGTCCCGCTGGACCGCAACCGGCCGCTGTGGCAGGTGCACGTGATCGCCGGGTACGGCTCCGGGTCAGCCGTCCTGCTGCGCACCCACCACGCGCTCGCGGACGGCACGGCCCTGGTCCAGGCGCTGCTCACCCTCGTCGACGCCCCCGAGGCCGACGACCTCCACGCGGGGCAGCGACCCCTCGTGCCGGCCAAGGAGCGGCCGGCCTCTCCTGGCGAGGCGCTGCTCGCCCAGGGCGGACGACTGGCCCGCAACCTGCTGGGTGGGTGGGCCTCGGCCCTCAACCCGGGCAGAGCCCTGCAGAACACCCTCGCCCTGCCCTCCAACTGGGCGATGCTGAACCGCCTGGGCTTCTCGCAGAGCGACGAGCCCACCCCGCTGCGCAGGCCGCTGTCCGGGCAGAAGCTGTTCACCTGGGCCAGATCGGTCCCGCTCGAAGACGTGCGGGCGGCGAGCAAGCGCTCCGGGGCCACCGTCAACGACCTCGCTCTGACGGCCATCGCAGGGGCCCTGCGCCGCCACCTCGAGGAGCAGGGTCAGGACGTCAGCCGCCTGACAGCGGTGGTGCCGGTCAACCTGCGCGCAGCAGACGCACCGCTGGACCCCGAGCAGGGCAACGAGTTCGGCTTGGCCTTCGTGCGCCTGCCCGTCGGAGAAGCCGACCGCGCCGCGCGACTGACAGCGGTCCGCGCCGCCATGGACCGCGTCAAGGCCACCAGCGAAGCGGTCGTCGTCTACGGCGCCCTGTCGCTGATGGGCCAGTCACCGGCCCAGCTGGAGCAGGCCTGGATCGCCCTGTTCACGGGTCGGGCCAGCGCGGTGGTCACGAACATCGCCGGGCCGCGCGAGCCGGTCAGCCTGGCCGGCGTCCCCCTCGCCGGCTTCGTCGCGTGGGTGCCCTGCACGGGCCCGATCGGCATCGGCTTCAGCGTGTGCAGCTACGCCGGCAAGCTCGTGCTCGGGGTCAACGTCGACCGGGCCCTGGTGTCCGACAGCGAGCACCTGCTCTCCGTGCTCGGCGACGAGCTCGAGCAGGTCGTCGCGACGGCCGGCGCCTCCTGACGGGCGGGCGCGCCGGCCGCGACCGATGACTTCCGGGGTGCGTCGGCGTCGTACGTCCAGAAGGGGGTGACGCCATGGTCGGCGTTCGGCTACTCGTAGGCACGCGTAAGGGGGCGTTCGTGCTCACCAGCGACGAACGGCGCCGGGACTGGCAGGTCGAGGGGCCGCACTTCGCGGGCTGGGAGGTCTATCACCTCAAGGGGTCTCCGGCCGACCCCGACCGCATCTGGGCCTCGCAGTCCGGCGGGTGGTTCGGGCAGGTCGTGCAGCGCTCCGTCGACGGAGGCCGCTCCTGGGCACCCGTGGGCAACGACTTCTCCTACGAGGGGGACGCCGGCACGCACCAGGACCTCGACGGGACGCCGAAGCCGTGGGCGTTCACGAGGGTGTGGCACCTCGAGCCGTCGCTCACCGATCCGGAGACCGTCTACGCCGGCGTCGAGGACGCAGCCCTGTTCAAGAGCACCGACGGTGGCACGTCGTGGGGTGAGCTGTCTGGCCTTCGCACGCACGGGTCCGGACCGGAGTGGCAACCCGGAGCGGGCGGGCTGTGCCTGCACACGCTGCTCCTGCACCCCACCGACGAGCAGCGCATCTTCGCGGCGATCAGCGCGGCGGGGGCGTTCCGCACGGACGACGGCGGCGGGAGCTGGATACCCATCAACAAGGGGCTGCTGTCGGGCGAGATCCCGCAGCAGGAGGCCGAAGTGGGGCACTGCGTCCACAAGCTCGCGATGCACCCGTCCCGCCCGGACACGCTGTTCATGCAGAAGCACTGGGACGTCATGCGCACCGACGACGCCGGCGGCTCGTGGCGCGAGATCAGTGGCGACCTCCCGACCGACTTCGGATTCGCCATCGACGTGCACGCGCACGAGCCCGAGACCGTCTACGTCGTGCCGATCACCAGCGACTACCTGCACGTGGCGCACGAGGGGCGGCTGCGCGTCTACCGCAGCCGCAGCGGTGGCGGCGAGTGGGAGCCCCTGACCAAGGGCCTGCCCCAGGAGCACTGCTACGTCAACGTGCTGCGCGACGCGATGGCCGTCGACCGACTCGACCAGTGCGGGATCTACTTCGGCACGACGGGGGGCCAGGTCTACTGCTCCCCCGACGCAGGTGACTCGTGGGAGCCGATCGTGAGGGACCTTCCCGCCGTGCTGTCCGTCGAGGTGCAGACGCTCCCGTGACGCGTGTCGTGCTCCCGTACCACCTGCGCACCCTCGCGGGGGTCACGGGAGAGCTCACCGTCGAGGGGCAGACGGTCCTCGCGGTGCTCGACGGTCTCGAGGCGTCCCACCCGGCCCTGCGCGGCACCCTGCGCGACCCGGTGTCAGGCAAGCGCAGGCCGTTCGTGCGCTTCTACGCCTGCTCAGAAGACCTGTCGCACACCTCGTACGACGACCCGCTGCCCGCCGCGGTGCTGCGGGGCGACGAGCCGCTGCTCGTGATCGGGGCGATGGCCGGCGGGTAGGTCACGCCCGGAAGCGCACCCGCTGCCCGGGCCGGAGCTGCGCGCACAGGTCCACGTCCGGGTCGTCGACGTAGCCGATGACCGGGTAGCCGCCTGTCACGGGGTGGTCGGCCAGCATCAGGACCGGGCCGCCGGCGGGAGGGACCTGGAGCGCGCCCCGCACCATCCCCTCGCTCGGCAGCTCCCCGGGGTGGGCCCGCTCGAGAGGCGGTCCGGCGAGCCGCAGACCGACGCGGTTGCTGTCGCTGCCGACCTCGTACGCCACCGAGACCAGCCGGGACCACGCCGAGTCCGGGAACCAGTCCCGGCGGGGGCCCGGGGAGACGCGCACCGTGACCTCGCCGCTCGCGGGGTCGGCGACCGGTGCCACGTCGACCGAGCCCATCGGGCCGGCGGGAGGGCCGACCGGCAGCCGGTCCCCCGCGGACACGATCGGTGGGCCGAGCCCGGACAGGACGTCGGTCGAGCGGGAGCCGAGCACCGGCCCTGTCGTGATGCCGCCCCGGACGGCGAGGTAGGTGCGCACACCACCTGGCGGGATGCCGAGCCGCAGCGGCTGACCCGCCCGCAGCGTCGTCGGCGCGTTGTGCGGCCAGGAGCCTGCGCACCGCGCACCGGTCGTGGCGAGGACCACGTCGGCGTCGCTGCTCAGCACGAGCCCGCCCAGCGTGATCTCGAGGACCGCTGCCCCGGGCTCGTTCCCGACCAGCCGGTTCGCGAGGGCGTACGACCTGCGGTCGCACGCGCCTGACCGGCCGACGCCGGCCTCCGCCTGGCCGGGGCGGCCCGCGTCCTGCACGGTCGTGAGGGGTCCGGTCTCGACGACGACGAGCGTCACCGGCTGACCTCGACGAAGCGCACGCGACAGCCCGGGCGCAACAAGGCGGCCGGGCTCCGGTCCACGTCGAAGACGGCGAGGTCGGTCTGCCCGATGACCTGCCAGCCCCCGGGCGACGGCCGAGGGTAGACGCCGCTGAACTCACCGGCCAGGGCGACCGATCCCGGGGGGACGCGCACCCGGGGGGACGGGTGACGCGGCACGTCGTGCGGCCACGACGGGGAGGTCAGGTAGGCGAAGCCCGGGGCGAAGCCGCAGAAGGCGACCCTCCAGTCGTGCGCGGTGTGCCGGCGGACGAGCTCGTCGGTGGAGCAGTCGAGCCGCTCGGCGGTGGCCGACAGGTCCGGCCCGCCGTAGGTGACCGGGACCTCGACGAGCTCGCCGCGCTGCTCCGCGACCGGGAGCAGGCTCGTCCGGCGCACCGTGGCCTCGAGGGCTGCCAGGGACGTCAGGCGGACGTCGGCGACCACCAGGACGGTCCGGGCGGCGGGGACCAGGTCGACCAAGCCGACCGGCGGGCTCGCGCGGAGAGCGGCCGAGAGCGCGAGCACCGCGTCCAGGTCGTCCAGCTCCACGAGCAGCGACGTCGTGCCGCTCGGGAGGACCCGCATCAGCAGAAGGGCGCGACCGGCACGCCCGCCTCAGCCAGGGCCCGGCGCACGGCACCCGCGATCTGGACCGCGCCGGCGGTGTCTCCGTGGACGCAGAGCGAGAGCGGCTCGAGGTGCAGCTGCCCTCCGTCGACGTCCTCGACCGGCTGTCCCGTCGCCATGGCCACGCAGCGGGCCGCGATCTGCTCGACGTCGTGCAGCACAGCACCAGGCAGCCGCCGCGACACGAGCTCTCCCGCGGCGGTGTAGGCCCGGTCTGCGAAGGCCTCCGGGACGGCACGGAGCCCGGCCGCGGCGGCGATGCGCAGGAAGGCGGAGCCCGGCAGCCCCACGACCGCGAGATCCGGGCCGGCGTCGAGGACTCCCCTGACGACGGCGGCCGCCTGCTCCTCGTGGGTGACGATGGCGTTGTAGAGCGCCCCGTGCGGCTTGACGTAGCGGACTGCCGACCCGGCGGCGTGCGCGAGGGCCTGGAGCGCCCCTACCTGGTAGACGACGTCCTGCGTCAGGTCGGCTGCCTCGACGTCGAGGAACCGCCGCCCGAAGCCCACGAGGTCGCGGTAGCCGACCTGGGCGCCGATCACGACGCCCCGGGCGGCCGCCGACTCGCAGACGCGGCGCATCGTCGACGGGTCGCCCGCGTGGAAGCCGCACGCGACGTTGGCGCTGGTGACGACGTCGAGCAGCCCCTCGTCGTCACCGAGCTCCCACCGCCCGAAGCCCTCGCCGAGGTCGGCGTTGAGGTCGACGGCACGGGGTGCGCTCACACGACGCCGTACAGCCGGTCCCCGGCGTCACCGAGCCCCGGGACGATGTAGCCGAGCTCGTTCAGGCGGTCGTCGAGCGCGGCCGTCACGACCGTCACCGGGACGTTCAGGGAGGCGAGCACCTCGTCGAGATGGGCGATGCCCTCGGGGGCCACGAGCAGGCAGATGCACGTGACGGATTCAGCCCCGCGGTCGGCGAGGAACTGCACGGCGGCGCCGAGCGTGCCACCCGTGGCGAGCATGGGATCGAGCACGTAGCACTGGCGTCCGGACAGGTCGTCTGGCAGCCGTGTCGCGTACGTCGTGGCCTGGAGGGTCTCCTCGTCCCGGACCATCCCGAGGAAGCCGACCTCAGCTGTGGGGAGCAGGCGCATCATCCCGTCGAGCATGCCGAGACCGGCCCGCAGGATCGGCACGACCAGTGGCTTGGGCGAGGCCAGGCGCACCCCGGTCGCGGGAGCCACCGGGGTCGCGACCGTCACCGGTTCCACCCGGACGTCTCGGGTGGCCTCGTAGGCGAGCAGGGTCACGAGCTCGTCGGCCAACCGCCGGAAGGTGGGCGAGTCGGTCCGCTCGTCACGCAGCGCGGTGAGCTTGTGGGCGATCAGCGGGTGGTCCACGACGTGCGTGCGCATGGCCAGGAACCTAGCCGCAGGTCCCTGGAGGGTCCCTGGGCCACTCGGCCGAGCGCGGGCCCGTCCTCGGACTACCCCGCCCCTCACCTTGTGACCATCTGTTATCTGGGTGCTACACAACGTGATTTTGTCGTGGTGTCCTGTCGTCACCGCCGACGAAGGGCATCCTCATGGAACCTCTCTCCCCCCCACCGCAGTCAGAGGCACCGCACCGCGGTCGCTCCTGGCGGTTGCGTCGCACGACCGCGGCCTCGAGCCGATGAACACGGCCCGACGGCCCGTCACGCTCGGCCTGCTCGCGGCCGTGCTCGGGACATGCCTGGCAGGGGCCCTCCCGGCCGCCGCCAGCACCGCCGGGACACCCGCCGTCGCTGTCGACTCGACCTCGGCCTCCGGCACGTGGCTCGTCGCCACGACCGAGGGCGGGGCCGCGGCCGTCGCCGACAGCCTGCGCGCCTCCGGTGTCGAGGTGCTGCGTCAGCTCGACGGGGTCGGCGTGCTCAGCGTCCGCGCCTCCTCGGCCGTCGCCGACTCGCTGCGCGCGGACCCCCGGGTCACGGGCGTCAGCGCCGACGAGAAGGTCGCGCTGCAGGGGAGCACCTGGTCCCCTGCCACCGACCCGGGCTCCCTGCTGAACGTCACGAAGGCGACCGGGGCCCGCTCGTCCTGGTCGAGCACGACCGGGGAGGGCGTCGACGTCGCCCTGATCGACTCCGGCGTCTCGCCGGTGCAGGGCCTCGACGGTGCCGACAAGCTCCTCCAGGGCCCTGACCTGTCCTTCGACGCGACGGTCCCGGCGCTGCGCTCACTGGACGGCTTCGGTCACGGCACGCACATGGCCGGGATCATCGCCGGTCGGGACGCCACCTTCACCGGGGCCGCCGACACCACCAGCTTCGCCGGAGTCGCACCCGACGCCCGGGTCATCAGCGTCAAGGTCGCCGACGCCTACGGCAACGCCGACGTGTCGCAGATCATCGCGGGCATCGACTGGGTCGTGCAGAACCGGGCGACCAACGGCATGAACATCCGCGTGCTCAACCTGTCGCTCGGCCTGCCCTCGGGCAACGGCTACAAGACCGACCCGTTGGCGCACGCGGCCGAGCAGGCCTGGCACAAGGGCATCGTGGTCGTGGCGTCCGCGGGCAACAACGCCCGTCAGGACGGGCGGTTGATGAGCCCGGCGTACGACCCGTACGTCATCGCCGTCGGCGCCTCGGACAGCCGCGGGACGCTGTCGACCAGTGACGACAACGTGCCGGACTTCTCCAGCCGCGGGGACTTCTCCCGCAAGCCGGACATCGTCGCGCCCGGCCGCTCGATCGCCGGGCTGCTGGTGCCCGGGTCCTACCTGGACCAGCAGTACGGGGCCGTTGCGACCGTCGGGGACCGGTTCCTGCGTGGCAGCGGCACCTCACAGGCTGCTGCGGTGGTCTCCGGGTCCGCTGCCCTGCTCCTGCAGAAGCGTCCGACGCTGACGCCCAACCAGGTGAAGGACGTCCTGCGCAACACCGCGGAGCCCCTGCTCGCCCTGAGCACCTCCCAGGGCGAGGGCCAGCTCCGGATCGACGCGGCACTCAACGAGACCACGCTCTTCTCGGGCCAGTCCCACACCAAGTCGAACGGCGCGGGTTCGCTCGACGCCGCCCGGGGTGGCTACCGGGTCGAGTCGGCGGGCGTCCTGCTGACCGGCGAGAAGGACGTCTTCGGCAAGGAGCTGTCGACCGGCACGCACGCGAGGGCGGCAGCCAGCACGACCGCCTGGACCGGTGGCTCGTGGAACGGGTCCACGATGACGGGCACGGCCTTCACCGGGACGACGTGGAACGGCGTTGCCTGGACCGGGAAGGACTGGGCGGGCCAGGACTGGAGCGTCCGGGGCAGCACCCCGGCGGTCTGGGACGGCCGGACGTGGGCCGGCGGCTACTGGGCCGGTCGGACCTGGGCGGGTCGCACGTGGGCAGGTCGCACCTGGGCGACCGGTTCCTGGAGCTAGGCGGCGCGACGACCTGGGCCTGAGGGCTCAGGTCGTCGGGTCCTGAACCCGACGAGAAGAGAGATGACGAGCAACGACGCGCGGGCAGGCCGTCAGACCGCCATGGTGGTGGCTCTGACGGTCCTGCTCGCGCTCGTCGCTGTCACGGTCGTCCCGGTCCTCGACCGCGTGCCACCACTGAACGACGTCCCCATGCCGTGGGTGGTCCTGGTGCTCGCCTTCGGCCTCACCGAGGTCGTGGTGCTGCACATCCAGGTCCGGCGGGAGGCGCAGACGGTCTCGCTCAGCGAGGCCGTGACGGTCATCGCCCTCTTCTTCGCCTCGCCGGCTGCCCTGGTGATCGGCCGCATGGTCGCCCTGCTCGTCGTCTGCGTGGTGCACCGCCGCTCCTCTCCGCTGAAGACGGCCTTCAACTTCGCGCTCGGCGGGGCGGAGGCGGCCGTCGCCACGCACGTGTTCGGTGCCCTGGCCTCGCCAGGCGGGTCGTTCGGCCCGCAGTCCTGGTCCGCCGCCCTGGCTGCGGTCCTGATCAGCTGCGGTGTCGGCATCTTCGCCATCCAGGCCGTGGTGGCTGTCTACGAGGGCGGCTTCTCCTTCCGCAGCGCCCTGCACGAGTCGTTCGTCGGGCAGGTCCTGAGTCCGCTCGTCGCGACCATCGCGCTGGTCGGCGTCCTGTGCCTGTCGAGCGACACGCGCAGCGCCTGGTTGCTCGCCATCCCCGCCGGCGGCCTGCTGCTGGGCTACCGGGCGTACGCCAGGCTGTCCGACAGGCACCTGAGCCTGGAGCGGCTGTACCGGTTCAGCCAGGTGGTGACGAGCTCACCCGAGATCGACGCCGTGCTCCGGAGCGTGCTCGCCGAGGCCAAGGAGCTCCTGCGGGCCGAGGACGTGATCATCGACTTCCTCCCGGCCAAGCCCGACGACCGGTCCCTCCGGGTGCGCCTGGGCCCCGACGGCACCCTGCTGCGCACCGAGGTCGACGACCGGCAGCACCCGGACTGGCTGCACCAGCTCGTCGTCGTGGAGGCCGGCTCCCTGCTCGCCGAACGCGGGACCCGGGTCCGCCGCTGGGCGGACTGGCTGGCCGCCGAGGGTCAGCGCGAGGTCATCGTCGTCCCGCTGCGCGGTGAGGCCGGGGTCATCGGCACCCTGCGGGTCTCGGACCGGATGGGCGAGGTGCGTGCCTTCGACACCAACGACGTCCTCCTGCTCGAGACGGTCGCGAACCACGCCGGGATCTCCCTCCAGAACGGCCGCCTGGTCGACCAGCTCCGGCACGACGCCCTGCACGACGCGCTGACCGGGCTGCCCAACCGGGTGCAGCTCCAGCGCGTACTCGCCGAGGCAGCGCAGGCGGTGTCAGACGGGCGGCGGCCCGGCGCCACGGTCATGGTCCTCGACCTGGACGGGTTCAAGCACGTCAACGACACCCTCGGCCACGCTTGCGGGGACCTGCTGCTCCAGGAGCTGTCGCACCGGCTGGTCGCAGCCGTCGGGACGTCCGGTCTGGTCGCCCGGCTCGGCGGTGACGAGTTCGCGGTGGTGCTCCCGGGGACCTCTGCGCAGACCGACGTCCTCGCGACGGGGGGCCGGATCCTGGGCGCCCTCGCCAAGTCGGTGGACCTCGACGGCGTGCCGGTGACGGTGGGCGGGTCCATCGGGGTGGCGATGGCGCCGTCCCACGGCACGGAGCCGCAGGCCCTGCTCCGGCACGCCGACATGGCGATGTACGGGGCGAAGGCCTCGGCCGGAGGGCTCCAGATCTACCGAGCCGACCTCGACACCGACGACCGACGCCGGCTCCTGCTCGTGACGGCGCTGCGGGCCGCCCTCACCGCAGGTGCACTCGAGGTGCACCTGCAGCCGATCGCCGACCTCGCGACCGGGACCGTCCGCGGTGTCGAGGCTCTCGTGCGGTGGATCGACCCCGAGCTCGGCGAGGTGCTGCCCGACGAGCTGGTCCCGGCGGCGGAGCGGAGCGGCCTGATCGGCGCGCTGACCACCTTCGTCCTGGACACCGCACTGGCCGCCTGCGCCTCCCTGCGGGCCGACGGCCTCGAGCTCGGCGTCTCCGTGAACCTGTCCACCCGCACCATGGACGACGCAGGCTTCCTCGACGAGGTCGACGAGCTGCTGGCTCGGCACGACGTGCCCGGTCGCCTGCTCACCCTCGAGGTGACCGAGGGGGTCGTGATGGCCGATCCGCACTGCGCTGCGGTCCTCATGACGGCGCTGCGGGCGCGCGGCGTCCGGTTGTCGTTGGACGACTTCGGCACCGGCTACTCCTCGCTGTCCTACCTGACGCAGCTGCCGGTCGACGAGATCAAGGTGGACAAGTCGTTCGTACGACGGATGTCCACCCGGTCCGAGGACCTCGCTGTCGTCCGGTCGGTGGCCGAGCTCGGACGCGGCCTCAAGCTCGACGTGGTCGCCGAGGGCGTCGAGGACGCCTCGAGCTGGCAGGCGCTCACGGATCTCGGGTGCACGCACGGGCAGGGGTGGCACCTGGCTCGGCCGATGCCGCTGGAGGAGCTGCGCACCTGGCTCGCCGGACGCCCGGCCCCGGTGTCGGCAGGACGCCCAGGACCGGCTCGGACCACGGTCACGGTCCGGTCCCTCGGCCTTCCTACGCTCCCCCGCCGGGCTGTGACGCGTCGTGGCGGAGCCTCCGGGCCGCCCGCGGAGCGGACCGCCTAGTCCCCCGACCCGGCGATCTCCTGCGCAGCCGACCCTGCCTCCCAGGGGGACGGTCCCGGGGTGGCATGCTGCCGCGGGCACCGGACCGGCTGGTCGCCCCGGGATGCGGAGCGTGCGCGTGAGCAGGAGTCCGGCCCCCGTCGCAGCTGTCGCGGCTGTCCTGTTCCTCCTGTCGGCCTGCAGCGGCGGCGACACCTCTGCGGCTCCGGGGAACGGCGCTCCGTCGCCTGCGGTCACCGGATCGGCGAGCCCCGCAGCGGCCGAGCCGGTGCAGCCCGTCTTCTCCGGACCCGCAGTCGAGAGGTTCGGCCAGGAGGCGGTCCTCGCGGGGCACCGGCTGGCGACCGGCTTCGTCATGCGGGGCACCTTCGACGGCGCGCTCATGAACGAGACCGACCTCAGCAGGGGCGATCTCGCCTTCCTCGAGACCGACATGACACCGCAGGCAGCGAAGGCCTGGCGCGACCTCGCGGTCAAGATCGAGAAGGACACCGCGACCGCCGCCGAGTTCGAGCAGGTCTTCCTCCTGGCCACGATCAGACTGCTGACGCTGGCCGAGGACGCTCAGCCGGTCGAGCCGCCCTTTCGCGGCGCCGGGCTCCTGGCCTCCACTCCCAGCCTCGGCGCTCCCGTGGAGGGGAGCGAGGAGCCGACGCTGGTCCTCGAGTTCCCCGTGCTGGGCGAGCTGCTGCTCAAGGACGCCGCCGGGGTCCAGCTCGCCACCCGCCTCACCAAGGACATGACGATCACCTTGGCCGCGACGGGCGACGCGGCGCGTCCCTGGGCGGTGCAGGCATGGACCGGCACGCGCTTCCTCACCGACCTGAGGCCGGACAAGAGCTTCTGAGCGAGCGCCGTCCCGCTCCCGGGGGTTCTACGGCCAGGGGCGGGACAGCTGGCCCGTGCGTACCCGTAGGCCGGGCGGGCTGAACAACGGGCCGGGTCAGACCACAGCCTGCTCCCTGACCGGCTCGTCCTCGGTACGCAGCGTGCTGCCCTCGACGTCGACGCGCGGGACGAACCGGTCCAGCCACGCGGGCAGGCCCCACGCGCGGTCGCCGAGCAGCGCCAGGACCGCGGGGACCACGGTCATCCGCACCAGGAACGCGTCGACGGCGATGCCGAAGGCGAAGGCGAACCCCAGCGACTTGCTCGTGGCGTCCGGCGAGAGCATGAAGGCTGCGAAGACGCTGATCATGATCAGGGCCGCAGCGGTCACGACGCGGCCACCGTGCCGGAAGCCCGCCACGACGGCGTCGTCCGGCGAGGCCCCGTGGACGTACTCCTCCCGGATGCGGGTGACGAGGAAGACCTCGTAGTCCATCGCGAGCCCGAAGATGATCCCGATCATGAAGACGGGCAGGAAGGCCAGGATCGGGCCGGTCTGCTCCACCCCGAGCAGTCCGGCGAGCCAGCCCCACTGGAAGACGGCGACGACAGCGCCGAAGGTCGTCAGGACCGTCAGGAGGAAACCGAGGGCGGCCTTGAGCGGCACGAGCAACGACCGGAAGACGACGGTCAGCAGCAACAGGGCCAGGCCGACCACGACCAGCAGGTAGATCGGCAGGGCCGCCGCGAGCTTCTCGGTGACGTCCACGGTCAGCGCCGTCGCGCCGGTCACCGACAGCCGGGTGCCGGTCTGGTCCTCGAGATCCGGTGCAGCGGCCCGGAGCCGGTCGACCACGGCCTCGGTGGCGATGTCGCCCGGACCGGTCGTCGGGATCACGGTCAGCAGGTAGGTGTCGCCCGTCTCGTTCGGGACCGCCGGGGCGACAGCGGCAACGCCCTCGAGCGATCCGAGCCGCTGCGCGACTGCCTGCAGGGCAGGCGCCGCCGAAGCCGGGTCGTCTGCTTCGACGACCACGACGAGCGGACCGTTGGAGCCGGGTCCGAAGCCCTCGGCGAGCAGGTCGTACGCCTGTCGCTGGGTGGTCGACTCCGGCAGCTGGCCCTCGTCCGGGAAGGAGGTCTCCAGCGAGGCGGCCGGAAGAGCGACGACGAGCAGGCCGAGCAGCGTCACGATCAGCACCGGGACCTTCCGGCGGATGACGAACGCCGCCCAGCGGGCCGACAGCGGCGGGCGGGCGCCAGGCGGGAGGTCGCCCTCGGTGTCGAGCGCGGCCCGGCCCTTGCGGCCGAGGACGCGGTGGCCCGAGAAGCCGAGCAGCGCCGGCAGCAGGGTCAGCGCGACCAGCACGGCGACGACGACGGTGCTCGCAGCGCCCAGCCCCATGGCCGTGAGGAACGGGATGTTCACGACGAACAGGCCGGCCAGGGCGATGACGACGGTGAGCCCGGCGAAGACGACAGCGCTGCCCGCGGTGGCCACAGCACGACCGGCCGCCTCCTCGCCCGGCCGCCCGGACAGGAGCTCGTGCCGGAAGCGGGAGGTGATGAACAGGGCGTAGTCGATGCCCACGGCGAGGCCCAGCATCAGGGCCAGGATGGGGGCGGTGGCGCTGAGCTCGACGAATCCCGTCAGCGTGGTGATGCCGGCCATGCCCACACCCACGCCCACGAGCGCCGTGAGCAGCGGTAGCCCGGCCGCGATGACCGAGCCGAACATGAACAGCAGGACGACGGCGGCCGCGGCGACGCCGACCAGCTCGCCACCTCCGCCCTCCTGCTGCGCCGTCGCGGCGATGCCGGAGAACTCGACCTGCAGCCCCGCCCGCTCACCCGCCTGGGCCGAGTCGAACAGCGCCTCGCGGTTCTCCTCGGTCACGCTGAGGGGGTCGAGGGAGTACGTGACGGTGGACCGGGCCACCCGCCCGCCGGGCGAGGCACCCCCCGGGCCGAAGGGGTCCGTGGCGAGCGCCACGTCAGGATCCTGCCGCACGGCCGACAGCACCTCGGCCACCGCCGCCCGGCGCTCGGGTGAGTCCAGGACCTGCCCCTGCGGCGCCGCGAAGACGACGTTGGCACTGGCCTGCGCGAGGCCGGACTGCGGGAAGCGGTCGGCGAGGACGTCGAGCGCTTCCTGCGACTCGGTGCCCGGAATGGAGAACTCGTCGGAGTACGGACCGGAGAGCGTGCTCGCGGCCACACCCATCAGGGCGAGCAGCGCGAACCACAGGGCGAGGACGGCACGGCGGCGGCGGTAGGACAACCGGCCGAGCCGGTAGAGGCGGGAAGCCATGACGTGGGACTCCTGGGTTCGAGAGCTTCGTGAAGGGGTGCGGACGGTCAGGCGCGGAAGGCCGGGGCGAGCGCCTGGAACCCCTCGTCGAGCATGAGGACGAAGTCCTCGGCATCGCCTGCGGTCGCCAACCAGGTCTCGGTGGCTGCCCGGACGACAGCGACGACGCCGTTGGCCAGGAGCCGGGCGTGCAGCGGACCCGCCCCCGGACTGCGCCGGGTCAGCTCGACGACGAGCTCCTGCTCGAGCCGGGTGAAGGTCGCCAGCACCTCGGCGAGCACAGCCGGGCTCGTCCGGATCAGCTGCTCCTTGAGCGCCTGCTCACGGGTGGGCAGCTCAGAGGTGGCGAGGGTCGACAGTGCCGTCGTGCGCAGCAGCTCCCACAGCGGGGCGTCCTCAGGGGCAGCGACCACCTCGGCGACGAAGTGGCGGCCGCGCTCGACGTCGTCGTCGACGAAGGCCGCCTCCTTCGTCGGGAAGTAGTTGAAGAAGGTGCGCGTCGACACGTCCGCCGCGGCCGCGATCTCCTCGACCGTGACCTCGTCGATGCCGCGCTGCACGGCGAGCCGCAGCGCGGCGCTGGTGAGGGCCCGCCGCGTGGCGACCTTCTTGCGGTCCCGGAGCCCTGTCTGAGATGTCACTCCCGAGACGGTAGCACCTGCACTTACAGCAAGTGCAAGTTTACATGTGGTGCACCGAGAGACGGATGCGCTTCGCGAAGGCGATCACGCTCACGCCGAGCGGCACGGCGTCCACGCAGGCACGAGTCCAGGACGGACACCTGGACATGGACGCCGGCTACGCAACGCCCATCAATGCTCCAGTGGCGCCGCCACCGGACAGGCACCTTGCCTGCGGAAAGCCCGGCAGACA
>JAOPWP010000173.1 GCA_025965615.1 Frankiales bacterium | reverse complement strand
CTGCCCGTCAAGCAGAAGTACGGCCGCGCGCTGTCCTGGGCCGACCTGCTCGTGTTCGCCGGCAACGTCGCGCACGACGACATGGGGCTCACGACCTTCGGCTTCGCCTTCGGCCGTGAGGACGTCTGGCAGCCCGAGGAGGTCTTCTGGGGTCCTGAGGACACCTGGCTCGGCGACGAGCGCTACAGCGGCGAGAACGCGCTCGACCTCGAGGAGGGCCAGCTCGGCGCCGTCACCATGGGGCTGATCTACGTCAACCCCGAGGGCCCGAAGGGCAACCCCGACCCGGTCGCCTCCGCGCACGACATCCGCGTGACCTTCAGCCGGATGGCCATGAACAGCGAGGAGACGGTCGCCCTCATCGCCGGCGGCCACACCTTCGGCAAGACCCACGGCGCGGGTGACTCCTCGCTCGTCGGCCCGGAGCCGGAGGGCTGCCCGGTGCACTCGGGCGGTCTCGGCTGGAAGAGCGAGTTCGGCAAGGGCAAGGCCGAGGACACCATCACCTCGGGCCTCGAGGGTGCGTGGACGCCGACGCCCACGAAGTGGGACAACAGCTACTGGGACACGCTGTTCGCCTGGGAGTGGGAGCTCACCGAGAGCCCGGCCGGCGCCAAGCAGTGGCAGCCGACCGACCCGGCGTCGGCCACGGTGCCGGACGCGCACCGCGAGGGCGTCTTCCACCGGCCGATGATGGCGACCTCGGACCTCGCGCTCATCCAGGACCCGGAGTTCCGCGCGATCTCCGAGCGCTTCCGCGACAACCCGGAGGAGTTCTCGGCGGCCTATGCCAAGGCCTGGTTCAAGCTGCTCCACCGCGACATGGGCCCGGTCTCCCGCTACCTCGGCCCCTGGGTCCCTGAGCCCCAGCTCTGGCAGGACCCGGTCCCGGCCGTCGACCACGAGCTGGTGAACGAGTCCGACGTCGCCGAGCTCAAGCGGGCGATCCTGGCCTCGGGCCTGACCGTCCAGCAGCTCGTCCAGACGGCCTGGGCCGCGGCGTCGTCCTACCGGGGCACCGACAAGCGTGGTGGGGCCAACGGTGGCCGCCTGCGCCTCGCACCCCAGAAGGACTGGGCGGCCAACGCCGGCACCGCTGAGGTCATCGCGACCCTCGAGGAGGTCGGCCGGTCGTTCGGCAAGCCGATCTCGACCGCCGACCTGATCGTGCTCGGCGGTTGCGCGGGGGTCGAGAAGGCCGCGGTGGACGCCGGCGTCGACATCTCGGTGCCGTTCGCTCCCGGGCGCACGGACGCCTCCCAGGAGCAGACCGACGTCGACACCTTCCGCTACCTCGAGCCCCGGGCGGACGGCTTCCGCAACTACGTGCGGGCCGGCTCCAAGCTCGACCCCGAGACGCTGCTCGTCGACAAGGCCTACATGCTCGAGCTCACGGCCAAGGAGATGACGGTCCTGGTCGGCGGCATGCGGGCGCTCGACGCCAACACCGGGGGAACCAGGCACGGCGTCTTCACCGACCGCCCCGGTGTCCTCACGACGGACTTCTTCCGTCACCTGCTCGACCTCGACGTGTCCTGGCGCACGTCGACCGACGGGGAGGGCGTCTACGAGGCGCTCGACGCTGCCGGCAACGTCGTGCGCACGGCCACTGCCGTCGACCTGGTCTTCGGCTCGAACTCCATCCTGCGGGGCATGGTCGAGGTCTACTCGGCCGATGACGCCCAGGAGAAGTTCGTGCGCGACTTCGTCGACGCGTGGGACAAGGTCATGAACCTCGACCGGTTCGACCTGCACAGCTGACGGCTCGCCCGGGCCGGCCCCTCGCGGCCGGCCCGGGCGGCCGGCTAGCCGGCCTCGGCGAGGGTCCGCTCCGCGAGGTGCGCGCTGAGCTTGCGCTTGATGCGTTGCAAGGCGTTGTCGACCGACTTGCTGGAGCGGTGCAGCAGGTCGGCGATGTCGGCCTGCGGCATCCCCTCGAGGTGCAGGCGGAGCACCCGGACCTCGAGGTCCGAGAGCGAGGCGTCCACGTGGACCTGCAACGCCCGCAAGCGCTCACGCCCCACGACCAGGTCGGCGGGGTCGTCCTCCTGCGCCGTGCGGGCGTCCCGGTCGGGACCCCCCGGTACCGCGGCCAACGACTGCGAGTCGTTGAGCGGCCCGTGCTTGTGCCGGCTCGCCGTACGCACGGCGGTCACGACCTGCCGGGTGACGCAGACGTCAGCGAAGGTGCGGAAGGCGATGCCGCGCTCCGGGTCGAAGTCGCGCACCGCCTTGCACAGGCCGATCATCGCCTCCTGCACGACGTCGTCGCGGTCGGCGCCTGCGAGGAAGTACGAGCGCGCCTTGGCGCGCACCAGCGGCCGGTAGAGCTCCAGGAGCTCGCCCAGCGCGGCGTCGCTACCCGCTCGGGCCAGGGCCACCAGGTCGGCATCGCCGCTGCGCGGCGAGGAGCCCGGGTGCGGGGCCGCGACGAGCACGCGCACGGCTGACCTCCTCGTCGCTCGGACCTGCTGGACGTCCAGAGGGACCAACGACGATGCCCCCGCGCGGGTGACGGAGGGGCTCGGCGGCGTCGGTTCGAGGACGCTGCCCGATGACGAGCGCGACGCGTCGGCTCCGGGCTGCCCGGCGGGTGAGGGTCAGCCGGCGCGGCGGCGGCGGGCGACCTCGGCCAAGGTGACCGCGGCGGCGATCCCTGCGTTGAGCGACTCGGTGCCGTCGGCCATCGCGATCGACACGGTGAGGTCGCAGCTCTGCGCCACGAGACGACCGAGGCCCTCTCCCTCGGAGCCGACGACCACGACGAGCGGCTCGGTGGCCAGCTCCAGCCCGTCGAGGGTGACGTCGGCGTCGGCGGCGAGGCCGACGGCGAACAGCCCGGCGTCGCGGTAGGACTGGATCGTCCGGGACAGGTTGGTGCACCGGGCGACCGGCAGCCGTGCCGCAGCGCCGGCCGAGCTCCGCCAGGCCGCAGCCGTCATGCCCGCCGAGCGCCGCTCGGGCACGAGGACCCCCTGGGCCCCGAAGGCAGCCGCGGAGCGGACGATCGCGCCGAGGTTGCGCGGGTCCGTCACGCCGTCGAGGGCGACAAGCAGGGGGGCCGGCGACGCCAGGGCGCGCGCGAGCAGGTCGTCGGGGTGCAGGTAGGTGTAGGGGGGGACCTGCAGGGCGAGCCCCTGGTGGAGGGCCCTGTCGGTCATCCGGTCCATCTCGGCCCGACTGACCTCCATCAGGGCGATCCGCGACTTCCCGGCGAGCGACACCGCCTCCTTGACCCGCTCGTCGGCGTCGAGCCCGAGAGCGACGTAGAGCGCGGTGGCAGGCACCTTCGCGCGCAGAGCCTCGACGACCGGGTTGCGCCCGACGACGGTCTCTGGCGCGTCAGGGCCGGCGCGCCGGGGACCGCGAGGGCCGGCGGCCCGGTCCACGGGACGCGCGGCCGACGCCGGGTTGGC
>JAOPWP010000172.1 GCA_025965615.1 Frankiales bacterium | reverse complement strand
GACGGGCTCCAGATCATCGGCAGCGCCCAGGAGGTGGAGTCGCTGGCCCGTTCCGTGCCCGACAGCGGCGGCGTCGTCTTCGTCCCGGCGCTGACCGGTCTCGGCGCGCCCCACTGGGACCCCGGGGCTCGCGGCACGATCCTCGGCATCACGCGCGGAACGACCCGGGCCCACCTGGCGCGAGCGACCCTGGACGCGATCGCCTTCGAGGTGCGCGACGTGGTCGACGCCATGACGGCCGAGGCAGGCCTGTCGGTGCCGTCACTGCAGGTGGACGGCGGGGCCTGTGCCAACGACCTGCTGTGCCAGCTGCAGGCCGACCAGCTGGGCGTGCCCGTGCAGCGACCGACCGTGCGCGAGACGACGGCCCTCGGCGCGGCGTTCCTGGCAGGGCTGGGGACGGGCGTGTGGTCCTCCCGTGACGAGCTCGTCGACACGTGGCAGCTCGACCGCCGGTTCGAGCCGACGCCGGGCGTGCGGGAGGACGGCTCCCACGCACGCTGGACCAGCGCGGTCGAGCGGTCTCGCGGGTGGGCAGCCCCGTAGGGCAGCCCTGACGTCGCCGCCGCGTCAGTCGGCCAGGCCCTTCTCGACCGCGTAACGCACCAGCTGGGCCCGGTTGTGGAGCTGCAGCTTGGACAGCGTGTTCTGCACGTGGTTCTCGACGGTCCGGTGGGAGAGGGTGAGCCGCTCGGCCGTCTGCCGCGCCGTCAGGCCCTTGGCGATCAGGCGCAGCACCTCGGTCTCCCGGGCCGTGAGGCGTGGAGCGCCGTCGTCGGCGGCCGTGCGGCGGTACTCCCCCAGCACGAGCCCGGCCAGCCCCGGCGTGAACACGGCGCTGCCGGCCGCGGTCCGGCGCACGGCGTCCACCAGCTCGTCCGCCCTGGCGGACTTGAGCAGGTAGCCCGTGGCGCCGGCCTTCACGGCCTCGAGCACGTCGGCCTGCTCCCCCGATGCCGACAGGACGAGCACCCGGGTCATCCCCGCGACCGCGCGGGTCACCTCGACACCGTTGCGCCCGGGCATCTGCAGGTCGCAGACGAGCACGTCAGGGGTCGTCGCGGTCACGACGCGCACGGCCTTGTCACCATCGCCGGCCGTGCCGACGACGTCGAAGCCGGCGGCGGCGAGGTCGCGCTCGACCGCCTCGCGCCAGATCGGGTGGTCGTCGGCGAGGACGACGCGCAGCCGCGGGCTCCCCGCGGCGGCCGCGTGCGCCGGGTCGACGTCATCGGGGCACACGCAGCTCGACCTCCGTGCCTCGTCCGGGGGCGCTCTCGACGCAGACCGTGCCACCCAGGTCGCGGACCCGCCCGCGGATCGACTGCGCCACGCCGAGCCGACCGTCCCGCTCGGCCTGCTCGAGCCGGCCCGCGGGGATGCCGGGACCGTCGTCGCGCACGGTCACGACGACCTCGGGACCCTCGTCCTCGACCAGCAGCCAGATCGAGCCACCTCCGTGCTGGCGGGCGTTGTCGACGGCGGCCGCCACCGCCGCGGCCAGTTCGGTGGCGACGGAGGCGCGCAGCAGCACCGGATCGGCCGGCGAGGCGACCTGCAGGTCCCCGCCCGCCGGCAGCAGCCTGACGAGGTCGGCCTCGCCGGCCGGGGCCGGAGCGCTCCCCGCGCTCACCAGGCGACGCAGCGCCCGCTCCTGTTCGGCCGCGAGGGTGGCGAGAGCCGCGTCCCCCTGCCGGGACACCAGGGCGAGAGTCTGGAGCACCCCGTCGTGCACCGACCGGCTCAGCCGCTCGCGCTCCGCCGTGGCCGCCTGCAGCGCCACGGCCTGGGCGTACGCGACCTCTGCCCGCCGGGCGAGCTGCACCACGTAGCCGACGACGACCCCGACGAGCAGGAGCAGGACGAGGCTGTTCGCAGTCGCCTGGGACGCACCACCCCTCTCCAGGACTGCGCCCGCCCCGACGACGGCTGCAGCCACCGCCCCACCGGCCCACCCGGCCCACACCGCCCAGGCCATCACCGGGGCGGCGGCCCAGCTCACGGTGAGCGTCGGGTCCCCGTCGAGGATCGACCGCTCGGTCATCACGGCGACCGAGCTCAGCAGCGCGGCGACGGTGAGCACGAGGTCGAGGACGAGCAGCGGCCAGCGCCGACGACGGCGGTCGGAGTACAGGTAGGCGGCGGCGGCTGTCCAGACCGTCATGGCCGCGAGGACCCCCCAGCCGAGTGCGGGGCGCGCGTAGGAGTCGGAGTAGGCGAGCATCGACGCCGCGGCGTAGAGCAGCGCGGCGAGGCGGTAGACGGCGACGGCCCGCCACAGGGCGGTCTCGAGCCGCACGGGCGCTAGCCCGAGGAACGTGCGGGCGCGGGCGCGTCGCCCGCTGCGGCCAGGCGGGCGGCCCGGCGGGCCTCGGCGAGGTCGGCCTTGGCCTGAGCGGCGTACTGGTCGACGTACTCCTGCTCCGAGCTCACCATCAGCTCGTACATGATCTCGTCGGTGATGGAGCGCAGGACGAAGCGGTCGCCCTCCATGCCGGCGTAGCGGGAGAAGTCGAGCGGCTTGCCGATCCGGATCTCGATCTTGCCGAGCTTGGGGCGGCCGCCTCCGCCGGGCTGGATCGCGTGGAGCCCGACCAGGCCGACCGGCACGACCGGCACGCCGGCCTCGAGCGCCATGCGCGCCACACCCGTCTTGCCGCGGTAGAGCCGACCGTCCGGCGACCGGGTGCCCTCGGGGAAGATGCCGAGCAGGCCGCCGTCCTTGAGCACCTCCAGCCCGGTGTTGAGAGCCGCCGCGCTGGCCTGGCCGCCGGAGCGGTCGAGCGGGATCATGCCGACGCCGCTGAAGAACTGCTTCTGCAGCCAGCCCTTCACGCCCCGACCCGTGAAGTAGTCGCTCTTGGCCAGGTAGGTGACCCGGCGCGACGACACCAGCGGCATCATGAAGTTGTCCATGAAGGTGGTGTGGTTGGCGGCCAGGATGGCGCCGCCGTCGCCCGGCAGGTTCTCCAGCCCGACGACCTTGGGACGGAACAGCAGGCGCAGGATCGGGGCCAGGACGGCCTTCACCAGCCAGTAGCCCATCCCTGCTCCTCCCCTCGTCCGGCCCGCGTGTGGGCGTGACCCTAGTTGCGCCGGTGCAGCGGGAGCAACGTGGACCCGCGGCGCCCGGCCTGCCTCCCGCGCACCCGCCAGGTGGCCGATACCCCTGCGCCTGCTCGCGTGCGACGATGACGCTGACGGTCGCCGGAGTCCGTCCCCACTTCGACCCAGGAGCGCCCGTGGTCACCTCTGTCCTGGCCGGCGCAGAGCCGGTCGACCTGCCCGGCGGGCGGGTCGGCGCGCTCCTGAGCCACGGCTACACCGGCACCACCTCCAGCATGCTGCCGTGGGCCGAGCACCTGGCCGCGGGCGGCTTGACGGTGCGGGTGCCCCGCCTGCCCGGCCACGGCACGCAGTGGAAGGACCTCAACACCACCGGCTTCGCCGACTGGTACGGCGAGGTGGAACGGGCCTTCGACGACCTGCTCGTGCGCTGCGACACCGTCTTCGTCATGGGCCTGTCCATGGGCGGCACCCTCGCCCTGCGGCTGGCCGAGCTCCGCCCGGAGGTCGCCGGGGTCGTCGTGGTCAACGCCTCCCTCGCCTCTGACCGCAAGGACCTCAAGCTCCTCCCGGCGCTCTCGAAGGTCGTGCCGTCCCTGGCCGCGATCGGCAGCGACATCAAGAAGCCCGGCGTGACCGAGCTGGCCTACCCCCGTACACCGCTGAAGGGCCTCGCCTCGCTGCAGAAGGCCTGGCCCGTGGTCCGCGCGGACCTCGGGAGCATCCGGTGCCCGGTCCTCGCGTTCCGCAGTCGCGTCGACCACGTCGTGGAACCGGTCAGCGGACGACGCCTGGCGGAGGGCCTGGCCGGTGCTGACTTCGAAGAGCGGATCCTCGAGAACAGCTACCACGTCGCCACTCTCGACAACGACGCCCCGAGGATCTTCGCCGAGAGCCTCGACTTCGTCCGGGCGCACGCCCCCGCCTCGACCGGCTGACGGCAGCCGTGTCGGACGTCACGCCACCGACCTCCGGGCCCGGCCGGGCCCGGAGGAGCAACGGCCTGCACTCGTCGGAGTGGGGCGCGCTGGTGGACCTCGACCCCAGGCTGTCCGAGGCGCTGCTGGCCCGGCTGGAGGCGGCCGGCGTGCCGGCCTTCGTGGAGCCGGCCAGCGGTGAGGACGGCTTCTCGCGGGCCGCTCAGCACCCGGCCCGACCACTGGACAGGCTCTGGGTCGACCCGGCGCTGGCCGACGCTGCCCGGGTCGTCGTCGCCGAGGAGGTCGCTGAGCTGTCCAGCCTGCTGGCCGAGGGCGACCCGGGAGCCACGGCGCACGGCTTCGTGCAGCCGGTGCCCCGGACGGCTGCGGCCCGCGTGCTGACCCCACCCTCCCTGCCGGACCCGCCCTCCGCCCCCCTCGAGCCGCCGGCGACGGAGGCACTCGGACGCGAGGCACCCGGACCCGAGGCCTCAGCCGAGCCGGGTGAGGCGCTCGGAGGCGACGCCGGGACCGCGCAGGCGCCGCCGTCCCCGGGCGCCGACCCCCGCGACGAGGACGAGGCCTGGCGCCGCATCGTCGAGGAATTCGACCGCGAGGCCGAGGGCACCGTCGCGCCGTGGCCCGCCGCCGAGGACGTCGACCCGTCACCCCGCCCCCGACGCCTGCACCGCGCGGAGCGCACACCCGAGCCGCCCCCGGTCGTCGACCCGTCGCACCCACGCCGACGGCGCGACGACTCGGAGCTCCCGAGCTGGGTGGAGCCCGAGGCGCTCGAGGACGACGGCCACTTCGTCCCGCCCCCCGCTCCCCCGGTGCCGCGGCTCGCACCCCAGAAGGCTGCCGCCGCCGCCGCCGTCCTGGTCGGGTTCCTGCTGATGTTCGCGCCCGGGCTCCTGCTGCAGCCGCGTACCACCGGGGTCGCCGTCTTCGGCATCCTGGTCACGCTGGCCGGGGCGGCCGCGGTCGTCTACCTGATGCGCGACGTCCCGCCCGACAGCGGGCCCGACGACGGCGCGGTCGTGTGAGCGCCAGCGAGGTGCTCGAGACGCGCGGGCACCTGATGGACACCGGCGTCCTCGTGGGCGTGCTCGACGACGTCCTCGCCTACGGCGGTGACTACCGGATCGACCGGCTCGACGTGGGCCGCGCCCACGACGACGAGTCGTACGCCCGGATCGTGGTGTCCGCCGCCGACGACGACGCGCTGGCCCGCCTGCTGATGCGACTGCAGGTCCACGGCGTCAACCAGGTGGATCCGGGCGAGGTCGTCCTGCGTGCTGCCGAGAGGGACGGCGTCTTTCCCGAGGACTTCTACTCCACGACCAACCTCGAGACGGTCGTGCGCATGGGCGGCACCTGGGTGCCCGTGGAGCAGCCCGAGATGGACTGCGGCCTGGTGGTGACCGACGGCCGGGTCCGCACGGTCCCGGTCTCCGACGTCCGGGCGGGTGACTCCGTCGTGTGCGGTGCGTCGGGGGTCAAGGTCGTCCTGCCGCTGCGTGAGCACAGCACGTCCGAGGGCGGCTTCGAGTTCATGTCGTCGAGCGTGTCCAGCGAGAAGCCGCAGTCGCTGCTTCTGCGTCAGATCGCCGCCCAGATGCGCGAGGTCAAGCAGGAGGGCGGCAAGGTCCTCTGGGTCGCCGGGCCGGCCGTGGTCCACACGGGGGCGGCACCGGCGATGGTCGCTCTCGTCGAGGCCGGCTTCGTCGACGTGCTGTTCGCGGGCAACGCCCTCGCGACTCCCGACATCGAGGCGGCGCTCTACGGCACCTCTCTGGGAGTCGACCTGGTCGGTGGCCGGTGGGTGGAGCACGGCCACGAGCACCACATCCGGGCGATCAACACGATCCGGCGCGCGGGGTCGATCGCCGACGCGGTGTCGCAGGGGGTCCTGACCGGCGGCGTCATGCACGCGATGGTCACCCAGGGCAAGCGGTTCGTCCTGGTCGGGTCGGTCCGTGACGACGGGCCGCTGCCCGACGTGCACACCGACGTGATCGTGGGTCAGCGGGCCATGCGCGCCGAGCTGCCCGGGGTCGGCTTCGCCATCATGGTCGCGACGATGCTGCACTCCATCGCCACCGGCAACCTCCTGCCGGCGTCGGTGCCGCTGGTCTGCGTCGACATCAACCCGGCCACCGTGACGAAGCTGGCCGACCGCGGGTCCTCCCAGGCGGTCGGCATCGTCACCGACATCGGCCTGTTCCTCGAGGGTCTCGCCCGCGAGCTCGTCCCCGGCTTCGTCGTCACGGGCTGAGCCGAGCGCCCGGGTCGCCCGAGCCGTCAGGCCAGGTCGAGGACGAGCGGCAGGTGGTCCGTGACCGGACCGGGATCGGGACGCCTCACGGCCAGCACCGATGAGGCAGGGTCGACGAAGACGCCGTCGATCCGGCGTGTGGGGGCGTGCCGCGGGAACGTCGGCCCGCACTCGGCGCCTGCGTCGACCAGTCCGGCGGACAGCGCCTGCCAGGCCGGACCGCCTGCCGGCTCGTTGACGTCGGCAGCGACCAGCAGCGGGCCGGGCAGGTGCAGCGCGCGCAGGCGGCGAACCGAGTCCAGGCGAGCGACGGGGTCGAGGTCGAGGTGGGTGCCGAGCACCGTGAGGCTCCGACCGCCGACCTCGAGCCGTGCAGTCACCGCACCGCGGCGGTGCAGCCCCGGGCGCTTGGGCAGGCGTACGGCGCAGGCGTGCACGACGCGGACCCGGTCGGAGACGAGCAGCAGGTTCCCGGCTGCCGGAGCTCCGCCCACCACGCGGCGCAAACCCGACCGGCGGGCCAGACGGGCACAGGACCAGCGCCACAGCAGCAGGCGCGGGGCTTCCTGGATGAGGACCACGTCGGGGTCCTGGGCGCGCAGGAAGGCGGCGACGCCCCGGGCGTCGTCTCGCAGCGAGCGGACGTTCCAGCAGACGACCCGCACGTCAGCCGGCCCGGGCGGCGGGCGGGCGACCCTCCAGGCCGGTCCGGGCTAGCGGGCCCGCCGGCGGCGGGGGGTGGGGATGCGGGGCTGCTCGAGGAAGGTCTTGACGCCCTCGAGGAGCTCGGCCCGGTCGGCCTGGACCCCGTCGCGCTCCCACACGTGGCGGCCGCAGGAGGTGCAGCTGTGCAGGACCAGCGTCACGCCGCGGGCCGTGACCTCGATGCCCGACATCGCCCGCCGGCAGCAGGTGGTCGCCACCCGCGACCCGCCGGTCGTCGGTGCAGTGCTCAGGGCTGCGGGGGGCGTCTGCACCGTCGTCGTCATGCGGACCACGTTGCCGCAGTGGGGCGTGAACCACCATGGCCCGACGTGACCAGGTAAGGACTACTTCGGTCGCCGCGCTCACAGGTGACGAGCGAGGTCGGCGGCACCGACCAGCCCGGCGTCGTTGCCCAGCTCGGCGAGGCGGATCTCGGCGTGCGGGCGGGCAGCCGTGCCGGTCAGCCGCTGCGCGAACACGCGCCGCGCCGGCGCGAGCAGGAGCTCACCGGCGTCGGAGACCCCGCCGCCGATCACGAACGACCCAGGGTCGAGCACCGCTGCGAGGTCGGCGAGCC
>JAOPWP010000137.1 GCA_025965615.1 Frankiales bacterium | reverse complement strand
GACGCCAGCACGTCGGCGTAGAGGAAGGACTCACCCAGCCTGACCAGGGCGAAGGACAGGTCGTGCGGGTCGACCGGGAGCTCGAGGCCGGCCTCCTCCTGGTCACGGCGCAGCAGGTCCTCGACCGCGGCGACCGCTCGCGGCTGCACCAGGCCGCGGGGGTCGGTCAGCACCCGCAGCGCCAGGGCGGGCTCCTTGTCGAGCAGGGCCCGCAGCCCCCGCGCGTCCGCGATCAGCTGGTTGAACAGCTGCAGGACCCCGGCCGAACGGGCGCCTGCGCAGGGAGCCGCGTCGAAGCGCCGCTCCGCCGCCCTCAGGCTGCGCTCAGCCAGGATCCACAGGCTCTCGCCCAGGATGACGTCACGACCCCCTGCGTGCCGGAAGACCGTGACGCGCGAGACCCCGAGGGAGTCGGCGAGCCGCTGCATGTCCAGGCGCTGGCCCTGCTCGACCCACTCCGCCGTCATCGCGAGGGCCCGCGCAACGAGGTCCGGGTCGTCGCCAGTCGGGGGCCGGCCGCTGTCCATCGTCGTCACCCCGCTCCTGCCCGCCTCCGGCTGCAACACCGGCACCGGCCGTTGCAGATCCATGATGCACGGTCGGTGTGGCCCAGGGCACACGCGTCGCCACCGCGACGAACTGCGCGTCAGGTGCTTGGTCACGGAGAGGATGGGGACTGCTGGGAGGCAGCGACCACGACGGGACGAGGTCAGGGGGGAAGTGCACTCTCGCCTCGACGACCGGCATGGCCGGGAGTCCGGGGACGAGGGGGCCGCGCCGGCCGAGACGGCGCCGCGACAGCAGTTGCGCAGCCCGGCCGCTCATCCGGTGTTGCGCAGCCCGGCCGCTCATCCCGTGTTGCGCAGCCCGGCCGCGACGCCGCTCACCGTGAGCAGCAGAGCCCGCAGCAGTTCCGGGTCGCGCTCGTCCGGTGACTCCCGCAGCCGACGGAGCAGGGAGACCTGCAGGGAGCTGAGGGGCGCGAGGTAGGCGTCCCTGACCTCGAGCGTCTGCTGCAGCACGGGGTCGCTCGCGAGCAGGTCGGGCTCGCCGGTCACCCGGAGGACCTCGGCGAGCGTGCGCCCGTGCTCGGCGACCACGTCGTCGAACACGTGCCGCAGGTGCTCCGGGACGAGCGCGTCGACGTAGCCGCGGGCGATCCGGAGATCGGTCTTCGCCAGCGTCATCGAGACGTTGCCGAGCAGCGTCCGGAAGAACGGCCACTCCTTCGCCATCGTCGAGAGCACGTCGCCGAGACCCGACTCGCGAGCCGCGGCGAGCCCCGTCCCGACGCCGTACCACCCGGGGACGATCTGGCGCGACTGGGTCCAGCCGAACACCCAGGGGATCGCGCGGAGCCCGTCGACCCCACCGCCGGTGTCGGGGCGGCGCGCCGGCCGCGACCCGATCTGCAGGTCACCGAGCAGGTCGACGGGGGTCGAGGCGAAGAAGTACGCGGGCAGGTCGGGGTCCTCGACGAGCGAGCGGTAGCGGGCGAAGGCGGCGTCGGAGACGACGTGCATCGCGGCGTCCCACTGCTCGGCCTCCTCGGCGCTGCGTCGCGGGGCGCGGTGCAGGAGCGTCGCCTCGAGCGCTGCGGAGAGGGTCAGCTCCAGGTTCTCGCGGGCGAGGACCGGCAGGCCGTACTTGTCCGAGATCACCTCCCCCTGCTCGGTGACCTTGACGGCTCCGTCGAGCGTCCCCCACGGCAGGGCCAGCATCGCCTCGTGGCTCGGGCCGCCACCCCGGCCGACCGAACCGCCCCGGCCGTGGAAGAAGCGCAGTCGTACGCCGTGGGTCGCCCCGACGTCGCGCAGCCGCTGCTGCGCGCGGTGGATCTCCCACTGCGCGGTGACGATGCCGGCGGCCTTGTTGGAGTCGCTGTAGCCGAGCATGACCTCCTGCACGTCGCCCCGGAGGGCGACCAGACGCCGGTAGGGCGCGCAGCTCAGCAGGTCGGCCAGCACCTGCTCGGCTCCGCGCAGCTCCTCGACGGTCTCGAGCAGCGGCACGAACCCGATCCTCGCCAGGCCCCCGTGCACGTCGACGAGCCCGGCCTCGCGCGCCAGCGCGACCGCGGCGAGCACGTCGTCGGCTCCTCGGGTCATCGAGATGACGTAGGGCTCGACGGCCTGCGGGCCCAGGAGGTCCAAAGCCTCGCGGATGGTCGTGAAGACCGAGAAGACCTTGGCGCCCGGCTCGTCCAGCGGCGGCGGCACGGGGGCGAGCGGCCGGCGTCCGCCGAGTTCACGTGTCAGCACCGCGAGGCGGTAGGAGCGGGACAGGTCGGCCCACGGGTGCGACAGCTCGTGGGTGCGGTCGACGAGCTGGCCGAGGGCAGCGTGGTGGGCGTCCGCATGTTCGCGCACGTCCATCGTGGCCAGCAGGGTCCCGAAGGCGGTCGTGGTGCGCACCGCCCGCTCCACGATGCCGGTCGCCGCGAGGTCGCCGCGGTTCTGCAGCAAGGAGTCGCGCATCAGCAGCAGGTCCTCGACGAGGCCTGCGTCGCCGACGTAGTCCCTGCCCGGTTCGTGCTGACCGCCGGCTGCGAGGCGCCGCCCGGTGTTGAGGACGCGCTGGCGGATGCAGGTCGCCATCAACCGGTAGGGCTCCTCGGCGTTGAGCCGGCGGTAGCGGGGCTCGACCTCGGGGAGCACGTCGAGGGCCGCTCGGAGCGCCCCGACCAGCTCGTCGCTGACCCCGACCCGGCTGGACACGGACAGCTGGACCCGCAGCCGGTCGAGCTGCTCGATCACCGCCCGCGACCCGTGCTCGTGCTGCAGCAGGAGCACCTCGCGCGTGACGGCCGGTGTCACGAAGGGGTTGCCGTCCCGGTCGCCCCCGATCCAGGTCCCGAAGCTCAGCGGACGTGCGTCGACCGGCAGCTCCACGCCGGCGAGGGCGAGCTGGTCGCGCAGCTCCTCGAGCACGTCGGCGACCGCCCCGGCCGCGAGCCCCTCGAGGTAGTAGACGCCGTTGCGCGCCTCGTCCAGCGGGGACGGTCGGGAGACCCGCAGGTCGTCGGTCTGCCACAGCAGCTCCACCGTCTCGGCGAGCCGCCGTGCCGTACGCGCGTCGTCGGGTTCGTCGAGCAGAGCCGCGATGCGGCGCAGGGTCAGCAGCACCGAGCGCCGGGTCGCCTCCGTGGGGTGCGCGGTCAGGACGGGGCGAACGTCGAGCCGCGCCACCCCCGCCGCCAGCTCGTCGGTCCCGACCCCCCTCTCGACGACCCTCGCCAGCGCCTGCTGCAGCCAGCCGCCCGACTCCTGCCGACGCTGCACCATGCCCCGCGAGCGGTGCACCTGCTCGGTCACGTTCGCCAGGTGGAAGTACGTGGAGAAGGCCCGCACCAGGCGGGTCGCCGTCGCGAGGTCGAGCTCGGCGAGCGGGTCGTCGACCAGGCCGTCCTGCTCGCGGGCGAGACCGCGCACGCGCTCGACCAGGTCCAGCAGCTCCGCACCCTCCTGGCGCACGAGGGTGTCGCCGAGCAGCGTGGTCAGCCGGCGGATGTCGGCCCGCAGGGCGCGGTGGCCGTGGGGGTCGACGACGGCGGGGGGACCGTCCTGCGGGCCTGGCTGCATGCCGGGAACGCTAGTGGTGGTTGGCGTGCCGAGCAGCCGCTGGTCCGAGCCGCCCTCACGCGCTCAGCTCGGCCGGCTCGGCCCCGTGCCGCTGCCGGTGGTGCCGGAAGGCATCTCGGACGTCGGTCCGCAGGGCCTCCGGCTCCCACGGGCCCATGTGGCAGCGGTGCACCCGCTGCCGGATCGCCTCGGCCAGCACCTGCGGGACGCTGCTGCCGCCGATCACGATGCGCAGCACGTCGGCGTGCAGCCGCTGGACGAGGCCGAGCAGCCGCTCGCCCTCGCCCCGGTGCGCCTGGTTGGAGACGAGCACCTGCACCGGGTGCAGAGCGAGCAGCTCGAGCGCCTCGTCGACCGACGTGGTCGCGAGGACCCGTTGCCCGTCCCGTCCGAGCAGGTCCTCGAGGGCGAGCAGGCTGAGCGGGTCACTGCCGAACAGCAGGAGGGTCTCGGCCTGCTCGCCGGGGCCCGGCCTGCCGTACACGTCGACGCCGTCTCGCAGCAGCGCGTCGAGCGCGACAGCCGACAGCGGCCGGCTGAACAGGTAGCCCTGCGCCTGGTCGCAGCCGTGCCGTCGCAGGAACTCGAGCTGGGCTGCGGTCTCGACCCCTTTGGCGACGACGTCGAGCTGGAGGCTGTGTGCCATGCGGATGATCATCAGAGCGACCGCCGCGTCGTCGGGGTTCACGGTGATGCCCCCCACGAACGCGAGGTCGATCTTCAGGGTGTCGATCGGGAAGTGGCGGAGGTGGGCCAGGCTCGAGGAGCCGGTGCCGAAGTCGTCGACGGCGATACGCACGCCGAGGGCCTTCAGGCTGTGCAGGGCCTCGAGAGTCCGGTCCGTGTCCACCATGAGCACGTCTTCGGTCAGCTCGAGCTCGAGCAGGTGGGCCGGGACGGCGTGCCGCTGCAGTGCGGCGGTCACGTCCCCGACGAGGTCTCCCTCGCAGAACTGCCGGCCGGACACGTTGACGGAGATCGTGAGGGCAGGGCGGCCGCGGGCCGCCCAGACAGCCAGCTGGCGACACGCCTCGTCGATGACCCAGCTGCCGACCTGCACGATGAGCCCCGTGGACTCCAGCGCGGAGAGGAAGGCGCCGGGTCGCACGAACCCCGCCCCCGGGCGCACCCACCGGAGCAGGGCCTCGACGCCCACGACCGTGCCCGAGCCGGCCTCGACCTTCGGTTGGTAGTGCAGGACGAACTCCTGCCGCGCGACCGCGGCGCGCAGGCTGTCCTCCAGCTCGAGCCGGAGCTCGAGCTCGGCGTTCATCTCTGCGGTGAAGAAGCGGAAGGTGCTGCGTCCGCCGAGCTTCGCCTCGTACATCGCCATGTCCGCGCACTGGATGAGCCGGTCCAGGGCGTCGTCGTCGGCGGCGCCAGCGCCGTCCTCGGGGAAGACGGCGATGCCGATGCTGGCGGAGACGGTCAGCTCGCTGCCACTGAGGTGGAACGGCGCCTTGAGCGCAGCCTGGACCTCCGTCGCCACGCGCGCCGCCCCGGACGCACCGTCCTCCAGGACGAGGACCACCGCGAACTCGTCCCCGCCGAGCCGCCCGACCGAGCCGGGGACGCGGACGCAGTGGGCCAGCCTGTCGGCCAGCTGCTTGAGCAGGTCGTCCCCCGCGGCGTGGCCCCGCCAGTCGTTGACGTCCTTGAAGTGGTCCACGTCGAGGAACAGCACCGCGACCTTCGACGCCTGAGCATGGGCGAGCGCCAGGGTGCGCTGCAAGGTGTCCCTGAACAGCGCCCGGTTCGGGAGCCCGGTGAGGGAGTCGTAGTGCGCGAGCTGGTGGAGGTCGGCGGTGCGGGACTCGACCTGGCGCTCCAGCTCAGCGCCCTGCTGCGACAGCGCGTCTCCGAGCCGCTTCAACCGCAGCAGGTTCCGCACCCGCAGCCACAGCTCCGCTCGGTCCACCGGCTTGGTGAGGAAGTCTTCGGCGCCTGCGTGGAGGCCCAGCAGGCGTGCTCCGCGATCACCGTGCGCGGAGACCATGATGATCGGGATGCCTGCGGCGGCTGCGTCGGCCTTGAGGCGCCGGGCCACCTCGTAGCCGTCCATGCCCGGCATCATCACGTCGAGCAGCACCAGGTCCGGCGGGTCCGCTGCGACGGACGCCAGGGCTGCCGGTCCGTCTTCCGCGGTCCGGACCTCGTACCCCTCTGGCAGGAGCAGCGTGGTCAGCAGCCTGAGGTTGGCGTCGTCGTCGTCGACGACCAGCACCGAAGGCGTGGTCGTCGGCAGCGTCCTTCCTGCGGCGGAAGCGGGGGCCGCAGGAGGGGAGAGCGGGGTGGAGTCGGGCGCGGGCGCGTTCGCCATGCTGTCTCCTGTTCGACAGTCCTTGCTTCGACAACGGCTCGGGCCGGCTGTAGATCAGCCCCGCGAAACCACCTCCGAGCACCACGTCAACGGCCCGATGTGATGTGGTGCCTGCAGCTCAGTCGACGCTCAGCGCCGGGTAGGCCAGGCTGCTCACGGCTCGGGCCACGGACGTCCGGTGCCAGCGAGCGCCGGTCGGGGCGCGGAACCCGTCCTGGTTGAGCGCCGCCGCGATCGTGGCCAGGGAGGCGCCCTGGCGGTGCATCTCGATGAGCACGTGGAGCCCGTGCTCGCTGCTGACCACGATCGCCTCCCGGCGCCTGGACGGGGTGCTCGCAGCTCCCGACGGGGGCATGGGGAACCCGTCGCGCCACTGCCGAGAGGCCCTCGCCACGTGCATCGGGGTCGCAGCGCTCCACAACCATCCCTGCGCGGTCGCGCAGCCGAGCTTGCGCAGCAGGCGTGCCTGCTCCTCGGTCTCGACGCCCTCGGCGACGACCGTCACGCCGATCGTCCGGGCCAGGTCGACGATCGAGGCGACGATGGCGAGGGAGTCCTGGTCCGCGACGATGCCGGCGACGAAGCTGCGATCGACCTTCAGGCAGGTGATGGGGAGCCTGCTCAGGTAGGCCAGCGAGCTGTAGCCGGTCCCGAAGTCGTCGATCGCCACCTGGAAGCCGCGGGCCCGCAGACGGCCGAGCAGGTCGACGGCCAGGACCGCGTCGTCCATGATCGCCGTCTCGGTGATCTCCAGCACCACGTGCTCGGCAGCGAAGCCGGCGCGCGCGGCGGCCTCGGCGATGGTCTCCTCGAGGTCCCCGTCGCCCAGGTTGCGTGCCGAGAGGTTCACCGCGATGTACGCGTCGGGTGGCAGGGTGCCGTCGCCGCGCAGCTGCCCGGCGTCGGCGAGAGCCCGTCGCAGCACCCAGCGGTCGAGCTCGGGCGACAGGCCGGTGAGCTCGGCCACCGGCACGAACCGGTTGGGGGAGATGTCACCCTCGGTCGGGTGCTTCCAGCGAGCGAGGGCCTCCACGCCGACGACCCGGCCGGTCTTCATCTCGACCACCGGCTGGTAGTGGACCGACAGCTCGTCCTGCTCCAGAGCGACCCGCAGCTGCGCAGCCAGGGCGTAGCGCTCCTCGGCCTGCTCAGCCAGCGCTCGGTCGAACAGGCGCACCCGGCCCCGGCCGGCCGCCTTCGCGGAGTACATCGCCGTGTCGGCGTAGCGGAGCAGGTCGTCCGCCGTGGCGTCCGGCGACAGGGCCAGGCCGATGGAGGCTCGGACGTCGACCCGCGCCTCGTCGATGTCGAAGCGGCCGGCGAGGGAGGCCAGCAGGTCGTTGGCGATCTCCTGCGCGCGCTCGACGTCGACGTCCTCGCAGATGACGACGAACTCGTCGCCGCCGAAGCGGGCGACCGTGTCGTGCGAGCGGGCTGCCGCCACCAGTCTCTTCGCGACCGCCACGAGCAGCTGGTCGCCCGTGCGATGACCACGTGAGTCGTTGACCAGCTTGAAGTGGTCGAGGTCGATGAACAGCACGGCGACCTGCTGGCCCTCGCGCGACAGGGCGTGCTCGAGCCTGTCCAGGGCCAGCGCCCGGTTGGGAAGCCCGGTGAGCGAGTCGTGCAGCGCCGCCCGCCGCATCTCCTCCTCGACAGCACGGGCCGCTGTGACGTCCGAGACCATGCCGAGCGACCCGAGGACGGTCCCCTCCGGCGTGTGGAGGGGGGAGGCCGTCACGGCCAACTGGCGTGGTGTGCCGTCCGGGTGCAGGTAGACCACCTCGTACCGCTCCACCCCGCGCTGAACACGTTCCTCCACCCGCTGCGCCAGCACGCTCGCCTGGGCCGCGTCGAGCAGCGCCCCTGGCGCGGCGGCGTACACCGCCTCCAGGTCGAGTCCGAGGATCTGGGCCATCCGGGCGTTGGCGTAGGAGGTGATGCCGTCCGGCGCGACGACCCAGATGCCCTCCTCGGCGGTGTCAGCGATCGCGCGGTACCGCGCCTCGCTGGCCACCAGTGCCTGCTCGGCGTCGATGCGCGCCTGGATGTCGCGCAGGTTGCACACGACTCCGTGGACCGCCGTGTCCAGCAGGTTCGTCGCGGTCTCCTCCACCCACCGCCAGCTCCCGTCCGGCAGCCGCACGCGGAACTCGAAGCAGGACGTCCCGCCGCCTCGGACCACGTCCATGTACGCCGTCCGCGTGGCCTCGACGTCGTCCGGGTGGACGAAGTCCCACCCCAGAACACCGGGGATCCTGGCCGGGTCGTAGCCGAGCACGTGCGCGACCGACGGTGACGCGTAGGTGATCCTCCCCTGGTCGTCGCCGATCAGGGCCAGGTCGGTGGCGCGGGCGCCGACGGCGGCCAGGAACTCGGCCTGCTCGCTCGTCCGCCGCTCGCTCTCGCGCAGAGCGGTCATGTCGATCAGGAAGGCCGTGGCCCCTGTCACGGCTCCGTCCTCGTCCCGGACCCCGGCGATGCTGACCTGCACGGAGACGGGAGCTCCCTCGCGGTGGCGCAGGATCCGCTCTGCCTGACTGGCGAGGCGCCCGCCGGAGAGCACGTCCATCAGCGCGAGGTCGGCCGTGCCCGTGTCGTCAGCGTGGGTCAGCTCCCGCAGGTGCCGCCCGATCAACTCCTCGGCGGACAGGCCCAGCAGCGCGCACAGGGCGTCGTTGACGTCGGTGAGGCTCGCTCGCACGTCGACGGCGCACAGAGGGACGAAGGGCTGCTCCAGCAGCGCGCGGAACCGGGCGTGTGACTCGGCGGTCGGCGCGTGCCAGACCCTCGGGGGATCTGGACGCGAGCTGGTGCTCGGGGCCCTGCCCTGGGTGGTCATACCTCTCATTACACCCTGTTGCGAAGCCAAAGCGGGGCGTTACGGACGCCGGAGTCCCTGGACGGGGAACATCATCCCTTTGGCCCAGTTGGAGGGCGCTCGGTGCGCGACTCGGAGGATGTCCTCGTCACGACCGCCGCACGCTCTCGACGAGGACACTGCTGGCGGGGTCACAACCGCGTACGACGGCGCGAGTCAGTGGAGCCGTGCCCTGTCGCAGAGGGTGATCCCGCCTGCAGCCGGGATCGTGCCAGCGGACCTGGCGCCGCCGTGAGCCGTGCTTGCGCACTTGCCGCAACGTCGAGCCGTTCAGGTCTCCGGTGAACTGGCTCGGGGCTGCTCGGCCTCGGCCTCGTCGTCGGCAGCTGCCCGGTCCTGGTGGGCCTGATCGGCGGCGGCGTCCCCGACCTGCCCCGTCCCGGACGCCTCGCCCGTCGGGAAGCCCACGACCGTCTGCTCGTCGGCGACGCCGACGTCACCGCTGACCGGGGTCGCTCCGGTGCTGGTCACCTCACCGGCGCCGCCCCGCGCGGAGAACGATGCCGCCGACATGAGCGAGCTGGGAGCCGGCGCCGGCGCCGGCGCCGGGCTGCAACCGTCCGCCGTGTACGCCGGTGCGGCGTCGGCAGCGAGCCAGGGCGTCCGCCACGCGCCGGAGGTGGCCTGGATCGCGTAGGTGTAGCTGCGTCCGGCACCGACCGGCGGGGCATCGGTCTGGGTGGTGCCGGCCGCCGCCGTCCAGGTGGTCTGAGCCCCGCCGGGGCTGTCGGTGCGGACGAGCTGGTAGCCCCCGACGAAGGCGTCCGGGGAGGGTGACCAGGTAAGGGTCACGGTGCTGTCGGGCGCCGCCGACGTGCACGAGGCCGTCAGCGCGCTGGCGTTCCTCATCGTGGTCGCTGCCACCGAGGTCGTCCCCACGGCGGAAGCCGACCACAGAGCCCTGGCTGCAGTGGGTACCAGCACCAGGCTCAGGGCCGCGACGAGCACGGTCAGCCACCGGCGCACGATCACGCCTGGGATCCGGAGAAGTCCAGTGTCACGGTGAACGAGACGCCCTGGCAGGCGTCCGGTGCCTGTGCCGACAGGGTGACCAGCGCCGGGATCGAACCCACCGTCCCCGGGTGACCCGCTGGGACGAGGACGGGGTTCGGCAGCTGGTAGCCGCCTGAGGCGATCGCCGTCCTCACGGGCTCAGCCAGCAGGAGGGAGGTGGCACCGGGGCACCCTGCCTCGTAGCTCGAGGACACCGTCGCTGCCGTCAGCTTCGTCAGGCTCACGGCGTACGGGTTGGGGTTCGCGACCGAGAAGCTCAGGTCGCTGGTGGCACCCGGGTAGAGCGACGCCGTCGCCGGCGAGCTGGCCGTCACGGGCAGCGTCGCCGACGTGCCGGCCCCGGCCTGGCCCTCGCCTGACCCGGGGGTGGACCAGTAGGCGTGTGCGGTCGTCCCGAGGGCGAGCAGGACGGGCGCCCCGACCAGTGGCAGCAAGAGGATCCGGACGGGACGGGACCGGCCCGGTCGGCCGTGGCGGCCGCGGCCCTGCAGAGGACCAGGGCGTCGTGGAGCAGCGTGGCGCCCGCCTCGCGCTGCGGTGGTCATGGGATGAGGTCCTGTCAGGTGCTCGTGCAGGGTGGTGCGGTGCCGAGGGCGGTCAGCCGGCGGGCCTCAGGGCCGGTCGACCGTCCTCAGGAGCTGCTAGGCGACGACGTACGACAGGTTGACGGTCGCCCCCTTGCAGGCGTCCTGGTTGGCGACCGTGTTCTTGAACTGGATGGTGGCGCCGGTCCACGCGCCCATGGCAGCACCAGCCGGGACCTCTGTTCCCACGGCCATCGTGGCTCCGGCGAGTGTGTAGTCCGCCGCCGCGCAGCCCACTACGGGTTGGTCGGCCTTGGTGACGGAGGCGATGGACGCGGTCACGCTCGTGACGTAGATCGGCCCCGAGTTGGTGTTCCCGAAGGTCCCGGAGAGGGTCTGGGCTGCAAGGCCCGGGTACATCGGGGTGACGGCGGTGCTCTGGTTGACGGTCAGCGGTGTGGTCGCGGCTGCGGTGGCCGCCGTACCTGCCCCAGAACCACCGGCGGTCCAGTAGGCGTACGCCGCACCACCGCTGAGGACGGTGATGGCGGCCACGCCGCCGGCGAGGACCTTCTTGCTCTTGAGGTTGATGCGCATGACGTGCCTTCCAGTTTCGGTAGCCCGGCTGACCCGGATGGGCCCCGTGGCTTTGCGTCCCCGCAGACCTGCTGCGGCGTTGCCCTTGTCGTTGACGACAGAGGTGTCGACGCCCGAAATGGCCGTTCTGAAGCAGCCGCCCGAGGAGTACTCGAAGCGGCCAGATGAGCTAGTGCGCAGGACGACATCACAAGGGATGTGGTCACAGCGGGGCCGGGCGAGCGTGTCGACGGCGTTGTGGGCGACAGAGACGCGTGGTCCGGTCGTCGACCCCTCCCGGCGGGACGGCCGGGAGGCGCGTCAGGAGCGCGGGTCCCTGCGCAGGGACGCGGCGGTGCGCCTCATGCCTGCTTGTCGCCGTCGGGCTGGGTGCGGAGCAGGTCGGCGATCCCGTCCTGCACCGAGGACCACTGCCTTCCCCAGCTCTGCAGCGGCGCGAGCGAGCGCTCCAGGACCTCGAGCTGACTGGCGAACGACGCCATCTGCACCTGCATCGCCTCGACGAGCGCGCGCTTGGCGCGGATCTCCTCGATGAGGAGGTCCACGGGCACGGTGGGGGTCGGCACCTGCATCACCAGGTCGCGGACGCTCCCGA
>JAOPWP010000143.1 GCA_025965615.1 Frankiales bacterium | reverse complement strand
TCTTGCGGAGGAGCACGGCGTGCCGTGGCAGAGCTGGCCGGAGGACCTCCGCCGCCCGGACGGCCCGGGCATCGCGTCGGCCCGCGAGAGGCTTGCCGGCCGCGTCGCCTTCTGGTGCTGGGTCCAGTTGCTGGTGGACGAGCAGCTGGCGGGCATCGGGGAGGACATGGTCGTCGGCGTCGTGCACGACCTGGCGGTCGGTGTCGACGCGGGCGGGGCCGACGCGTGGGCCCTGCAGGACGCTCTGGCGCTCGGGACGACGATCGGCGCCCCGCCCGACTCGTTCAACCAGCAGGGTCAGGACTGGGGGCTGCCGCCCTGGCGCCCCGACCGCCTCGCCGAGCTCGGCTATCTGCCGTTCCGCGACGTCGTACGCGCTGTCCTCCGGCACGCCGGCGGACTCCGGATCGACCACGTGATGGGCCTGTTCCGGCTGTGGTGGGTGCCCGCGGGGGCCTCCGCCGCCGAGGGGACCTATGTGTCGTACGACTCGGACGCACTGCTCGCGGTGCTCGCGCTCGAGGCAGTGCGGGCCGGTGCGATCGTCGTCGGCGAGGACCTCGGCACGGTCGAGGACCGGGTGCGCGAGAGCCTCACCGCCACCGGTGTCCTCGGAAGCTCGGTCCTGTGGTTCGAGACGGAGGAGGGGGAGTTCCTCCCGCCGGAGCAGTGGCGCGAGCTCAGCCTCGCGACCGTGACGACGCACGACCTCCCGACCGCCGCGGGCTTCCTGGCCGAGGAGCACGTGCGGGTGCGCCACGAGCTCGATCAGCTCGGGCTGTCGCTCGAGCAGGAGCAGGCACGGGTCCGCGACGAGCGGTCCGCGCTGCTGCGGCGGCTCGAGCAGACCGGCCTGCTGGCCCGCCACGACGGCGACGTCGTGCTGGCCATGCACGCGATGCTGACCCGGTCGCCGAGCCGACTCGTCCTCGCTGCGCTCGGTGACGCCGTCGGCGACGTGCGCCAGCCCAACCTGCCGGGCACGGTCGACGAGTACCCCAACTGGCGGCTGCCCGTCGCCGACGGCAGCGGCCGGCCGCTCGACCTCGAGGAGCTCCTCGAGCGACCGGAGGTACGCAGGTTGTCGGCTCTGCTCGCCGCCGGTGTCGCGACGAAGGAGCGGTCACGGCCCTCGGCTCACGAGCCTGCCGCGCAGCCGCCGGGGAACGTCCGATAGCGTGCCCACCGTGAACGACTCACCCCTTGGCCGACTGAGAGCCCTGCTCGTGCTGGGTTTGTCCACCTTCCTGCTCACCGCGTGCGCCGGTGGGGACGGCGGCGGCGGCAGCGAGCCCGGGGGAGTCACCAACCAGCTGGGCTACGAGAGCGGGGTGGCGCCCCGCGAGCAAGGGCTGACCACCCTGGAGGCCCTCGGCCTCTACGTGCTGGCCCCCTTGACGATCCTGCTCGTGGTGGCTGCGCTGGTCTGGCTCCCCGGGGTCGCGAAGGGTGCGCGCTACCGCCCGGCCCGGGGCTGGAACGCAGCACCGCTGTGGTTCGGCGGACCTCCGGACCCGGCAGCGGCCGTGGAGTCCGCTGACCCTGCGGGCATCGTGAGAGGTGGGGCAAGTGGCAACTGGTGACGGACTCACGCCCCGCCAGCAGGAGCGCATCGAGCAGGTCGTCGAGAGCAGTCGCAGGGAGAACGGCCTCGACGTCTCCGTGCTCGTCGGCGACCTCGAGCTCGAGGACCTCACCCAGTTCCGGGCTGCGAGCGAGCGCCTGCACGCGGCCCTCGGCGAGCGCCACCGCTCTGCGGTGCTGCTCGTCGTCGCCCCGGGTCAGCGCCACGTCGAGATCGTCACCGGCCCCGAGGTGCGCCGCCGGGTGCCCGACCGGGTCGCGGCGCTTGCCGTGCTGTCGATGACCAGCGCCTTCCGGGGCGGCGACCTCACGGGCGGGATCGTCGACGCCGTGCGCCAGATCGCCGCTTCAGCCGGCAAGGGGTCGCCCCTCGCGCTGACCCCGTCGCCCAGCGACGTCGCCGTCCGCCCGGGTCACTAGCCCTGCGGTCCCGTCGCGGCGGGCCCACCCAGCCGACCACCGTCCCACGGGTCACGGTCGGTCGGGTGACTCGATCCGCGGCGGTTCAGCCCTGGGCGTCGCGCTCGCGGGCCCGCAGTGCCCGTGCCACACCGTCGCGTCCCTCGACGAGCAGCCGTCGAAGCGCCGGCTGGACGTCGTTGTCCTCCAGGTAGGCGTCGGTGCGCGCGACCACCGAGGGGTCGACGAGCAGGTTCGGGTAGAGGCCGATGACGATGTTCTGCGCGAGCTCGCCGGACCGCTCCTCCCACACCTTCGCGATGCAGCCGAAGTAGCGGTCGACGTAGGGCTCCATCAGCTCGAGCTGCTCGGGGTGCCACAACCCGGCGATCACGGCCGCCTGGACCGCGTTGGGGACCGACTCGTCCTCCACTGCCAGCCGCCAGGCCTCGGCCTTGGCCTCCGGTGTCGGACGCAGGGCACGCGCCGTCGCGGCGTGGCGCTCGCCCGCGGCGGTGGGGTCGCGCTGGAGCTCGGCCTCGATCTCGGCCTCGCCCGCGACCCCCCGTCCGACCAGGCGCAGCAGCAGGGACCAGCGCAGCTCGGTGTCGATGACGAGCCCGGGCACCTCGCGGGACCCGTCGAGCAGGTCCGCGATGAGGGCGACGTGCTCGGCCGAGGCCGCGACCGACGTGAGGGTGCGGGCCCAGGCCAGCTGCAGGTCACTGCCCGGTGCAGCGGTGAGCAGGGCGTCGTGGGCGGCGGTCGCGAGGGCCTCTCGCCCGGTGGGCGCCCAGGCGGGGTCCGCGAACAGGGTGATCGCCGACGAGGTCTGGCGCAGCAGCGACTGCACCACCCCGATGTCGTCCTCGCCACCGATCCCGGTCAGCACGGTCTTGACGTAGGCACGGGTGGGCAGCTCCGCGTCGCGGGTCATGTCCCAGGCCGAGGCCCAGCACAGCGCTCGGGGGAGCGAGTCGACGAAGTCGCCCACGTGCGAGGTGAGGGTGGCGAGCGACCGGTCGTCCAGGCGGATCTTGGCGAACGTCAGGTCGTCGTCGTTGACCAGCACGAGGTCGGGCTGGGGACGTCCGACCAGACCCGGCACCTCGGTCTCGGCGCCGAGGACGTCCAGCTCCTCGCGGAAGGTGCGCACGAGCCGGCCGTCGACGAGGTCGTAGCAGCCGACGGCGATCCGGTGCGAGCGCAGGGTCGGCCACTGCTCCGGAGCCTCCTGCAGCACCGAGAAGGCCGTGAAGGCGCCGTCGGGCCCGGTCTCGAAGGAGGCCCGCAGGGTGTTGCACCCGGCGGTGCTGAGCCACTGGTCGGACCAGCTGGACAGGTCGCGGCCGCTCGCCTGCTCGAGGGCGCTGAGCAGGTCGGACAGCTCGGTGTTCGCGTACTCGTGGTCGACGAAGTAGGTGCGCAATGCGGCCAGGAACGCGTCCTGCCCGACCCAGGCCACCAGCTGCTTGAGGACCGAAGCCCCCTTGGCGTAGGTGATCCCGTCGAAGTTGACCTTCACGGCGTCGATGTCGGGGATGTCCGCGGCGACAGGGTGGGTCGACGGGAGCTGGTCCTGGCGGTAGGCCCAGGTCTTCTCGGTGTTCGCGAAGGTCGTCCACGCGGTGGTCCACCGGGTCGCCGACGCCTGGCACAGCACCGACATGTAGGTGGCGAAGGACTCGTTGAGCCACAGGTCGTCCCACCACCGCATCGTGACGAGGTCGCCGAACCACATGTGGGCCATCTCGTGCAGGATCGTCTCGGCCCGGCGCTCGTAGGCCGCGTCGGTCACCTTGGAGCGGAAGACGTAGTCCTCGAGGAACGTCACCGCACCGGCGTTCTCCATCGCCCCGGCGTTGAACTCGGGCACGAAGAGCTGGTCGTACTTGCCGAACGGGTAGCGGTAGTCGAAGACCCGGTGGAAGAAGTCGAAGCCCTGCTTGGTGACCGCGAAGAGCTCCTCGGCGTCGAGGTGCTGCACCAGCGACGCGCGGCAGTAGATGCCCAGCGGGATGCCGTCGTGCTCGTCGTGCACCGAGGCGTAGGGCCCGGCGACCAGAGCCGTGATGTAGGTCGACATCCGTGGTGTCTCGGCGAAGACCCAGGTCCCGGCCTCGCCATCGGCCGGTCGCTCGGTCACCTCGCCGTTGCTGACGACGACCCACCCGCGCGGAGCGCGGACGGTGACGCGGAACGTCGCCTTGAGGTCCGGCTGGTCGAAGCAGGCGTACATGCGGTGCGCGTCGAAGGTCTCGAACTGCGTGTAGAGGTAGACCGAGCCGTCGACGGGGTCCACGAACCTGTGGAGCCCCTCTCCGGTGCGCATGTAGGCACCGTCAGCCACGACGGTGACGACGTTGTCGTCAGCGAGCGACGGGAGCGAGACCCGGTTGCCGTCGAAGACCGCTGCCACCTCGAGGAGCTCCCCGTTGAGCTTCACCTCGTGCACAGCGGGCGCCGTGAGGTCGAGGTAGCTGCCGGCTCCCGGTTCGGTGCACGCGAAGCGGATGGTGCTCGTCGTCCGGAAGGTCCCCTCGCCCGGGCTCCCGCCCCCGTCGGTCAGGTCGATGTCCACGTCGTAGGAGCTGACCTGCAGCAGGCGGGCGCGCTGCGCGGCCTCGTCGCGGTGCAGGTTGTTCGTGCTCACGTCCGGTGGTGCCCTTCGTCGTGTGACAGGAGTCTCAGTGTTCCACGCACCTGGCGCGGCCGTGGCCCCCCGGGGGCTGGGGGACCCGGGGAGGCGCGTCGGGACGTACCGGGGCAGACTTCCCCTCGTGGACGAGACGACGCGCATCGACTTCTGGTTCGACCCCCTGTGCCCGTGGGCCTGGATCACCTCGCGCTGGGTCCTCGAGGTGGCGCAGGTGCGCCCCGTCGAGCTCACCTGGAACGTGATGAGCCTGGCCGTCCTGAACGAGGGGCGGGACCTGCCCGAGCAGTACCAGGAGCTCATGACCGTCGGGTGGGGCCCGGTCCGGGTGTGCATCGCTGCGGAGCGGGCCGGCCACGACCTGCTGCCGCTCTACACCGCGTACGGCGAGCGGCTGCACTCGGGGACGACGCCCGACGGCAAGGTCGAGCTGTCCGACCCCACGCTGAACGAGAAGGCCCTGGCCGCGGCGGGGCTCCCGGCGGAGCTGGCGGCTGCGGCCGGCGACGCGTCCTACGACGACGCACTGCGGGAGAGCCACCACCGCGGCATGGACCCGGTCGGCATGGACGTCGGCACCCCCGTCATCCACGTGGACGGCGTGGCGTTCTTCGGTCCGGTCCTGTCCCGGATCCCCCGGGGCGAGCAGGCCGGCCGGGTCTGGGACGGGGCCCGGCTGCTGGCCGGCTTCCCGCACTTCTACGAGCTGAAGCGCACGCGCACCGAGGACCCGCAGTTCGACTGACGGCGCCGCACGTAGGGTCGAGGGACGACTCGACCCGGAGGTAGTGCTGTGCAGGCCAAGGACGCGTTCTTCATCGGTGGGGCCTGGGTGCCCGCCTCGGATCGCGACCCCCTCGCGGTCATCGACCCCTCGACCGAGCAGCAGGTGTCCTCGGTCCCGGCGGGCACAGCGGAGGACGTCGACGCCGCCGTGGTGGCCGCGCGGGCCGCGTTCGAGCCGTGGGCAGCGACGCCGGTCAGCGAACGGGCCGCGCTCCTCGCTGCTGCCGCCGACGCGATCGAGGCCCGCACCGACGAGATCGCCCTGCTGATCTCGACCGAGATGGGCACGCCCCTGTCGTTCAGCAAGGCCGTGCAGGTGGGCAACCCCGTACGCGTGCTGCGGACCTACGCGGCCCTGCTCGCCGACTACGCCTTCGAGGAGCAGATCGCCAACAGCCTGGTGGTCAAGGAGCCGATCGGCGTCGTGGGCGCGATCACGCCCTGGAACTACCCGCTGCACCAGGTCGTCGCGAAGGTGGCCGCCGCCCTCGCAGCGGGCTGCACCGTCGTCCTCAAGCCGTCCGAGGTCGCGCCCCTGTCGGCGTTCGCGCTGGCCGAGGTCTTCGAGCAGGTCGGCCTGCCGGCCGGGGTCTTCAACCTCGTGACCGGTCTCGGGCCCGTCGTGGGCGAGGCCATCGCCTCCCACCCCGACGTCGACATGGTCTCGTTCACCGGGTCCACCGCCGCAGGCAAGCGGGTCATGGCCGTCGGCGCCGAGACCGTCAAGAAGGTCTCGCTCGAGCTCGGCGGCAAGAGCGCCTTCGTCGTCCTCGACGACGCCGACCTCGGCAAGGCCGTCAAGGTCGGCCTCGCCAACTGCTTCATCAACGCGGGCCAGACCTGCACCGCGTGGACGCGCATGCTCGTCCCGGCGACGAGGTACGACGAGACGCTCGAGCTCATCACCGCCGCGGCCGCCAAGTACCCCGTCGGCGCCCCCACGGACGAGGGGACCCGCGTGGGCCCGCTCGCGAACGCCAACCAGTACCAGAAGGTCGTCGCGTTCATCGAGCAGGCCGTGGCGGACGGGGCGACCGTCGTCGTCGGTGGTCCGGAGCGGCCCGAGGGCCTGGACAAGGGCTTCTACGTGCGGCCGACCGTCCTCGGCGATGTCGCCCCCGGGTCACGTGTCGAGCAGGAAGAGGTCTTCGGCCCGGTCCTCGCCGTCATCCCGTACGACACCGAGGACGAGGCCGTCGCCATCGCGAACGGCACCCTGTACGGCCTGTCCGGCGGGGTCTTCTCAGGGGACCAGGAGCGGGCCGTCGCCATCGCGCGCCGGATGCGCACCGGCATGGTCGACGTCAACGGCGGTCGCTTCAACCCGTTGGCGCCGTTCGGTGGGTACAAGCAGAGCGGCAACGGGCGGGAGCTGGGGGAGTACGGCCTCGAAGAGTTCCTCGAGGTGAAGTCGCTCCAGCTGTAGGTCCTGGTTCCGCCGGACCGTTCCGCCTCTGCTGGAGGGCTTCCGGCCTCTCGTCAGCGCGCGATCAGACGATGATGCGCATCGGGACGCCGGTCTCGTCGGTCTCGTCGCCGAGGGTGTCGGCCTCGCCGCGCAGCCAGCGGGCGGCGCTCCAGGCGCAGGCGACGGCGTCGAGGCAGTCGTCGGGCCGGGCGCGGCCGGGCAGCGGGCTGGGAAGCGCGAGGGTGGGGAGCCAGGTCTGCAGGAGGGCCAGGCGCGCGGTCCGGCCGGCGAGCTTGCGCTTGGGTGGCAGGGGCCTGCCGCCGAGGCGGCGGAGCGAGACCTCCGGGTGCACCTCGACCACCCTCGGGTCCGGGCGCCGTCGGAGCAGGTCGTCGACCTCGGCCACCTTGTCGAGGATGTGGAACGTCTGGATGCTGACCCCGACCGAACCGGCTGCGCGCGAGAGCAGGGTCGCCTCGGGCTGCGAGGTCGCGTCGAGGACCACGCGGGGCGGGACGAAGAAGACCGACGAGCGCTGAGCGCCGAGGGCCGCCCTCGCCTCGAGGTCCGCCGCTCGACGGGAAGGGCCTGCTGGCAGCCCGATCGGGATGTCGACGGCCACCACGTGGGCCGGCAGGGCCAGCAGCTGCTCGAAGGACCCGGTGTGCCACGTGACGGACCCGCCCGAGACGAGGGCTCCCACCCAGCCGCCAGGGCACCCGTCGACCCCGAGGACGGCGGCACCGGACGGCATGGCCGATACTGGAGCACATGCGCGTCCACCTGGGGTCCGACCATGCCGGATTCGAGCTCAAGGCGGTGATCGCGCAGCGGTTGTCCGAACTCGGGCACGAGGCGGTGGACCACGGTCCGGCTGTCTACGACGCTGTCGACGACTATCCGCCGTACGTCCTGCGCGCCGCTGTCGCCACCGCCGAGGACCGGGGCAGCCTCGGTGTCGTGCTCGGTGGGTCGGGCAACGGCGAGGCGATCGCGGCCAACAAGGTCACCGGGGTGCGGTGCGCCCTGGCATGGAGCACCGAGACGGCTGAGCTGGGACGCCAGCACAACGACGCGAACGTGCTCAGCCTCGGAGCCCGCATGCACGACGAGGCGACGGCCCTCGCGATCCTCGAGGCGTTCCTCGCCACCGACTACAGCGGAGACGAGCGGCACACCCGGCGCATCACGATGCTCAGCGACTTCGAGTCCACCGGCGAGCTGCCGCCCCTACCCGGGTGACCCGGCCTCGCCCCACGTGAGCACCCCTCGTGCCTGAGGGCCACACGATCCACCGCCTGGCCCGTGACCACCGGTCGGTCCTGGTGGGGCGGACGGTCTCGGCGTCGAGCCCGCAGGGCCGGTTCGCTGCCGGTGCAGACCAGCTCGACGGGCGCGTCGTGACGGGGATCGAGCCCTACGGCAAGCACCTGTTCTACGGCTTCGAGGGTGACGTCCTGCTGCACGTCCACCTCGGGCTGTACGGCGGGTGGGTCGGCGGCGCGTTGCCACCCCCCGTGCCCAAGGGCGCCCTGCGGTTGCGCCTGTCCACCGACAGCGCCTGGCTCGACCTGCGCGGCCCCACGGCGTGCGAGCTCTACACCCCGGCGGACCGCGACGCGGTCGTGGCCCGGCTCGGCCCCGACCCCCTGCGCAAGGACGCCCGCCCCGAGCTGGCCTGGCAGCGCATCTCGCGCAGTCGTACGGCCATCGGGGCACTGCTCATGGACCAGTCCGTGCTCGCAGGCATCGGCAACGTCTACCGGGCCGAGGTGCTCTACCGGGCCGGCGTCTCGCCGTTCCGTGCTGGTCTGGACCTGCCGGAGCGGGTCTGGGACGAGCTCTGGACCGATGTGGTGCTCCTGCTGCGGGCCGGCGTGCGAGCCGGCCACATCGTCACGACGGCTCGCGAGGACCGCG
>JAOPWP010000138.1 GCA_025965615.1 Frankiales bacterium | reverse complement strand
AGCGACCGGAGCGCGGTGCTCGCGTGCTCGATGGTGACCGCTGGAGGGCGACGCGGGTCGAGCGGACGTGGCGATGGCCCGGCGGGGACCAGGGGTGCACCGGCGAGCGAGCGGACACCGGCTTCGGGGGCCTGCCCGACACCGCCGCCAGCGGGAAGATGGTTGCGCAGTCAGCGGCTGACATGTCGGCAAGGGTCTTCCTCTCCGCCGGTGCCACGATCACGGCGCGGGGAACGGGTGCCATGTCCGCACCGGGCCGACTCGCACGCCACGCAGAACGAAACGAGGAGAAGCAGATGGACAAGCGCACGCTGGGCGACGGGCTCGAGGTCTCGCCGATCGGGTTCGGCTGCATGGGGATGAGTCAGAGCTTCGGCCCCAACCCGGGCGACAGGGACCAGATGATCGCGGTGCTGCGGGGAGCGGTCGAACGCGGTGTCACCCTGTTCGACACCGCGGAGGTCTACGGCCCGTACGTCAACGAGCAGCTCGTCGGCGACGCGCTGCGACCGGTGCGCGATCAGGTCGTCATCGCCACCAAGTTCGGGTTCGCCTTCGACGAGGACGGCAAGCAGACCGGTCTGTCCAGCCGGCCGGAGTCGATCCGCCGAGCGGTGGACGGGTCGCTACGACGGCTCGGCATCGACACGATCGACCTCTACTACCAGCACCGGGTCGACCCGGAGACCCCGATCGAGGACGTCGCGGGCACCGTCAAGGAGCTCATCGCGGCCGGCAAGGTCAAGCACTTCGGCCTGTCCGAGGCCGGAGTCCAGACCATCCGCCGGGCGCACGCGGTGCAGCCGGTCGCGGCGCTGCAGTCGGAGTACTCCCTGTTCTGGCGCGAGCCGGAGGCGCAGATCCTGCCGGTCCTCGAGGAGCTCGGGATCGGTTTCGTGCCGTTCAGCCCGCTGGGTCGCGGCTTCCTGACCGGCACGGTCAGTACGGAGACCCAGTTCTCCCCGGGCGACATCCGCTCCCGGCTCCCCCGCTTCACCGTGGAGGCGCGCGAGGCCAACCAGGCCGTGGTCGACCTGGTACGACGCGTCGCCGACGCCAAGAGCGCGACGCCCGGACAGGTCGCCCTCGCCTGGCTCCTGGCCCAGAAGCCCTGGATCGCGCCCATCCCCGGGACGCGACGGCTGGAGAGGCTCGAGGAGAACCTCGGCAGCGGAGAGCTCTCCCTCAGCGCCGGGGACGTCGCCGAGCTCGACAACGCGTCCGCTCAGATCCAGGTCGTCGGCGAGCGCTACCCCGAGGCGATGCAGCGCATGATCGACCGCTGACACCGCGCCGGCTTGACCGGTGCTGGCCTGGTGCGAGGTCCCGTGCACTCGCGCTCGGCGCCCGTCCGCTGCCCGACCCGCCTGACGCCTGCGGAGCTGGAACGCCAGGCGAGCCGGGACTCGATCGTCCCCAGTGCTCCGATCGGCCAGCGCGGTGCAGTGGTCGCCGGACAGCACCACGATGAGGAACACGGTCAGCTACCCACCGCCTGCTCCGGCGTGTTCACCGCCCGGGGGTCCCCCGAGCCGCTCGACCCGAGCGGGCTGAGCGTCCCCGGAAAGCTGGGGTGGCAGGAGCGGCAGCCTCTTCTTCTCGTGCGGCTTCCTCCGGGTACGTCCGCGAGGCCTGGGTACAGCCCGCCCGAGCACGATCGACCAAGATCGGGAGAGGAGCCGCATGACGCGCACCGTGTTGATCACAGGTGGGGCCGGCTTCATCGGCGCCCACCTCGCCGCGCAGCTGCTCGAGCAGGGTGACCGCGTGCGCGTCCTCGACAGCCTCCACCCGCAGGTGCACCAGGGCGGGGAGCGACCGGACTACCTCTCCCACGAGGTGGAGCTCGTCGTCGGCGACGTGCGCGACGGCGACGCCGTGCGGAAGGCACTCGTCGGTGTGGACCGGGTCGCCCACCTGGCTGCCCGCGTCGGGGTCGGCCAGTCGATGTACGAGATCAGCGAGTACACCTCGGTCAACAGCGTCGGCACGGGCGTGCTGCTCGAGGCGCTGGTGGACCACCCGGTCGAACGACTGGTCGTGGCGTCCAGCATGAGCGTCTACGGCGAGGGGCTGTACGTCGACGGCTCCGGAGAGGCAGCGCCCTCGGTGGACCGCCGCCGCAGCGACCTCGAGGCGGGGCGCTGGGAGCCCGTCGGCGCCGAGGGACAGGCGCTGACGCCCGTCCCGACCCCGGAGTCGAAGGCCCCGACGCTGTCGAGCGTCTACGCGCTGGGCAAGTACGACCAGGAGCGGCTCTGCCTGATGTTCGGGTCGGCCTACAAGGTGCCGACCGTCGCTCTGCGCTTCTTCAACGCCTACGGGCCGTACCAGGCGCTGTCGAACCCGTACACGGGCGTGCTCGCGATCTTCGCCTCCCGGCTGCTGAACGGCCGCCCGCCGCTGGTGTTCGAGGACGGGGAGCAGAAGCGCGACTTCGTCTCCGTGCACGACGTGGCGCGGGCCTGCTCCCTGGCCCTGTCCGCAGGAGAGCAGGCGGACGGCGAGGTGCTCAACGTCGGGAGCGGCGAGAGCATCACGGTCAACCAGATCGCCGCGGAGCTCGCCGGGATCCTCGGCAAGCAGCACATCGCGCCGGAGGTCACCGGGAAGTTCCGCGTCGGCGACATCCGGCACTGCTTCGCCGACGTCAGCCGCGCTGCGCAGGTGCTCGGCTACCAGCCCCAGGTCACGCTCCAGCAGGGCATGGAGGAGCTCGCCGCATGGCTCGAGGGGCAGGTGGCCGTCGACGGGGTCGACGCCGCCACGGCCGAGCTGGCCGCACGAGGGCTGACCGTATGACCACCCTGGTGACCGGTGGCGCCGGCTTCGTGGGGACCAACCTCGCCGACCGCCTGCTGTCCGACGGCGAGCCGGTCGTGGTCCTCGACGACCTGTCGCGCCCCGGCGTCGACCGCAAC
>JAOPWP010000094.1 GCA_025965615.1 Frankiales bacterium | reverse complement strand
ACGGCGTCGCGCAGCGACTGCTGGGTCACGTCGCGGACGTCGTGCCCGCCCACCTCGACCGACCCGCCGTCGACGTCGTACATGCGCGTGACGAGCTGGCTGATCGTCGTCTTGCCGGCGCCGGACGGGCCGACCAGGGCGATGAGCTGGCCGGGCTCGGCGCGGAAGCGCACCCCGCGCAGCACGACCGTCGACGGGGTCTGGTCGAGCTTCGCGACCGACTCGAGCGAGGCGAGCGACACCTGCTCGGCGGTGGGGTAGCTGACGACGACGGCGTCGAGCTCGACCGCGACGGCACCCTTCGGGACGTCGACGGCACCGGGCTTCTCCGCGACCATCGGCTCGAGGTCGAGCACCTCGAAGACCCGCTCGAACGACACCAGCGCGGTCATGACGTCGACCCGCACGTTGGACAGCGCGGTCAGCGGTCCGTAGAGGCGCGTGAGGTAGGCGGCCAGGGCGACGACCGTGCCCACCCCGAGCGAGCCGTTCGCGGCCAGGGTGCCGCCGACGCCGTAGACCATCGCGGTGGCGAGCGCTGCCACGGTCGTGAGGGAGACGAAGAAGACCCTGCCGTACATCGCGCTCGTGATGCCGATGTCGCGGACCCGCCCCGCCTTGTCCCGGAAGGAGGCCTCCTCGACCTCGGGGCGGCCGAAGAGCTTCACCAGCAGGGCACCCGACACGTTGAACCGCTCGGTCATCGTGTTGGTCATCTGGGCGTTGAGGGCGTAGGACTCGCGGGTCAGCGCCTGCAGCCGGGTGCCGATCAGCTTCGCCGGGATGACGAACACCGGCAGCAGGACCAGCGACAGCAGCGTGATCTGCCACGACAGGTAGAGCATCGCGATCAGGGTCAGCACCACCCCGATGACGTTGCTCACCACACCGGACAGGGTGCCGGTGAAGGCCGACTGCGCACCGAGGACGTCGTTGTTGAGCCGGCTGATCAGCGCCCCGGTCTGGGTGCGCGTGAAGAAGGCGATGGGCATGCGCGAGATGTGGGTGTAGACCTGCGCCCGCATGTCGTAGATCAGGCCCTCGCCGATGCGCGTCGAGCACCAGCGCGACCAGAGCTGCAGGACGGCGTCGAACAGCGCGAGACCGGCCACGAGCAGGGCGAGTCCCACGACCAGGCGGGTGTCGCCGGTCGCCGGCGGATCGGTCCCGATCCCGTCGTCGATGATCTTCTTGAAGATCAGCGGGTTGAGCACCGTGACGAAGGCGGCCACGACGATCAGCGCCATGAAGACCGTGAGGTCCCGCTTGTAGGGCGCGGCGAACCGGGCGATCCGCCGGACCGTTCCCGACTTGAGCTTGGTGTCCTGGATCGACGCGTCGCGGCGGAACGACCGCATCATCGAGAACTGGGCGAGATCCTGCACGCGGCGCCCTCCTCAGGCTCAGAGGGGGCGCCGCGGCGGCCCGGCGTGGTGGCTGGGCCTAGAAGGCGTTGATCCCCGTGAGGGCCCGCCCGATGATCAGCTTCTGGATCTGCGAGGTGCCCTCGTACAGCGTGGTAACCCGCGCGTCACGCAGGTACTTCCCGCCGGGGTACTCGTCGACGTAGCCGTAGCCGCCGTAGGCCTGGATGCAGTTGTTCGCGGCGGTGACGCTGGCCTCGGTCGCGAACAGCTTGGCCTTCGACGACGCGAGCGCGTAGTCCTCGCCCTTGGCCTTGAGGTGGCCGGCCCGCCAGGCCATCAGGCGCGAGGCGTCGAGCAGGACGGCGGTGTCGCTGATCAGCTCCTGGACCAGCTGGTGCGCGGCGATCTTCTTGCCGAACTGCTCGCGCTGGGTCGTGTAGGTGATCATCGAGTCGAGGCAGGCCTGGATGATGCCGGTGCAGGAGGCGGCGATCGACATACGGCCGTCGCCCAGCGCCGACATCGCGGCCTTCATGCCGGTGCCCTCGACCCCACCGAGCAGGGCGTCCTCGCCCACGACGACGTCGTCCAGGACCAGCTCCGCGGTGTCGCAGGAGCGCAGACCGAGCTTGCCGTGGATCTTGTTGGCCTGGAAGCCGGGGGTGTCGGTCGGGACGAGGAAGGCGCTGACGCCCTTGCCACCCGGGCCACCGGTCCGCGCCATGATCAGGGCGAGCCCCGCGATGCTGCCGTTGGTGATGAAGATCTTGCGGCAGTTGATCTTGTAGCTGCCGTCGTCCTGCCTGACGGCGGTACCGGCCAGGTTGCCCGCGTCGCTGCCGAAGTCGGGCTCGGTCAGGCCGAAGCACGCGAGCACGTCACCGGTGGCCATCTGCGGCAGCCAGCGCTGCTTCTGCTCCTCGGTGCCCATCCGGGCGATGACCCCCGCCACGAGCCCGAGGTGGACCGACACGATCGAGCGGACGTTGGCGTCACCGCGACCGAGCTCCTCGATCAGCAGCAGGTAGGAGATCGGGTCCGCCCCGCCGCCGCCGTACTCCTCCGGGATGGTCATGCCGATGAACCCGGTCTGCTTGAGACCGTCAAGGGCCTCCTGCGGGAAGCGCTCCTCCCGGTCGTTCGACAGCGCCCGAGGGACGACGACGTCGTCCACCCACTCCTTGACAGCCTTGCGGACGGCGTCCTGGTCAGGGGTCAACGACATGTCCATGCGGGGCGGCTCCTGGTTCGGGGGAAGGCCTCAGCCTCCCACTCCTCCCTCGCCGGCCGCCACCGGGCCCTGCCGGGTCAGGCGCTCTTCTTGCGGGTGGCTCCGCCGCGCCCGCGCAGCGTGGCGCCCGACTCGTTGAGGATCCGGTGCACGAAGCCGTAGGAGCGACCGGATGCCTGCGCCAGCAGCCGGATGCTCTCGCCCCCCTCGTAGCGCTTCTTCAGGTCGGTCGCGAGCTTGTCGCGGTCACCTCCGGTGACCCTCGTGCCCTTCTTCAGCTCAGTCACGTCGTGCCCCTTGCGTCGCCGGTCTGGTGAGGTTCCCCTTGCCCGCCGCGATCTTCTCCAACCACCACAGATGCCTCAGGCGAGGGCGACCAGGTCAGCGAAGTCGTCGCTCCACTGGTCCTCGACGCCGTCCGGCAGCAGCAGGACCTTGTCGGGCTGCAGGGCGATGACCGCCCCCTCGTCGTGCGTGACCAGCACGACGGCTCCCTTGTAGCTGGCGAGAGCGCCGAGGACCTCCTCGCGGCTGGCCGGGTCGAGGTTGTTGGTCGGCTCGTCGAGCAGCAGGACGTTGGCGCCCGACACCACGAGGGTGGCGAGGGCCAGCCGGGTCTTCTCACCGCCCGACAGGGTGCCTGCGCTCTGGTGGACCACGTCGCCGCTGAACAGGAAGGAGCCGAGGACCTTGCGGGCCTCCTGCTCGGTCAGGTCGGGACTGGACGAGCGCATGTTCTCCAGCACGGTCCGGTCGGTGTCGAGGGTGTCGTGCTCCTGCGCGTAGGAGCCGAGGCGCAGGCCGTGCCCCGGCAGGACCTCACCCGTGTCGGGCAGCTCCGTGCCGGACAGGACGCGGAGCAGCGTGGTCTTGCCGGCCCCGTTGAGGCCGAGCACGACGACCCGGGCACCCCGGTCGATCGCGAGGTCGACGTCCATGAAGATCTCGAGCGAGCCGTACGACTTCGACAGCCCCTGGGCGGTGAGCGGGGTCTTGCCGCAGGGCGCCGGCTCGGGAAAGCGGAGCTTGGCGACCCGGTCCTGGGCCCGCTCCCCCTCGACGCCTGCGAGCAGCTTCTCGGCCCGCTTGAACATGCCCTGGGCGGCCTTGGCCTTCGTGGCCTTGGCCCGCATCTTCTCCGCCTGCGCGTTGAGCACCCCCGCCTGCTTCTCGGCGTTGACCCGCTCGCGCTTGCGGCGCTTCTCGTCGGTCTCCCGCTGGGCGAGGTAGGTCTTCCAGCCGACGTTGTACTGGTCGAGCTCGGCCCGGTTGGCGTCGAGGTGGAAGACCTTGTTCACGACGGCCTCGAGCAGCTCGACGTCGTGGCTGATCACGATGAGCCCGCCGGCGTGCTTCTGCAGGTAGCCGCGCAGCCAGACGATCGAGTCGGCGTCGAGGTGGTTGGTCGGCTCGTCGAGCAGCAGGGTCGTCGCGTCGGAGAACAGGATCCTGGCCAGCTCGATCCGACGACGCTGGCCACCGGAGAGCGTGCCGAGCTGCTGGCCGAGGGCCCGCTCGGGCAGACCCAGGTTGCTGCAGATGCGCGCGGCCTCGGCCTCGGCGGCGTAGCCACCCAGGGCGGTGAACCGCTCCTCGAGCCGGCCGTACCGCTCCAGGACCGAGGCGTCGTCCGGTGTCTCGGCCAGCTGCAGCTGCGACTTCTCGAGGTTGCGCATGATCTCGTCGAGCCCACGTGCGGACAGGACGCGGTCGCGGGCGAGGACGTCGAGGTCGCCGGTGCGGGGGTCCTGGGGCAGGTAGCCCACGGGCGCGCTGTGCGTGATCGACCCGGCGGCCGGAAGCGTCTGCTTGGCCAGGGTCTTGGTGAGCGTGGTCTTGCCGGCGCCGTTGCGGCCGACGAGCCCGATCCGGTCACCCGGCTGGACCCGGAAGCT
>JAOPWP010000092.1 GCA_025965615.1 Frankiales bacterium | reverse complement strand
GGCAGTCGCTGGCCGGGCTCTGGCAGGGCCAGCCCGCCGACGAGGTCAGGGGCGCGCCGGGGCGCACGGCAGAACGCCAGCAGCGGGGCCAGCACCTGCGACCAGGCGAAGCGGGGTGCGACGCGGGCAGCCGCCTGTGCGCAGGCCTGCGCCAGCCCCGGCTCGCTCAGCAGCCGGTGCAGCGCCTCCTCCAGGGCGGCGACGTCACCAGGCGGCACGGTCAGCCCGAGCCCCTCGGCCTCGATCAGTTCGGCGAACGTGTCGCCGGTGGTGCTGACGACGGGCAGGCCGGCCCAGAGGTAGTCGAGCACCCTGGTCCGGAAGGAGTACGCCGTCTCGACGTGGTCGAGGTGCGTGCTCACCCCGATGTCGGCCTCGAGCAGGTAGTCGGCCCGGGCCTCGTAGTCGACCCAGCCCTCGTTGAAGAACACCACCCGGTCGGTGAGACCGAGTTCGTCCGACAGGGCCATCGCGTCCTGCGCCATGCGCATCGTCACCGCGTCGGGGTTCGGGTGCTTGATCCCCAGGAAGTAGAGCCGGACCGACGGACGGCGCCGGGACAGCAGGTCGACCGCCCGCAGGAGCGTCAGCGGGTCGAACCAGTTGTAGATGCCGCCGCCCCACAGCACCACCTCGTCGTCCGGGCCGATCCCCGGGACGACGCCCTTCAGGGCCGGACGCCGCCTGGCTGGAGGGTCCTCCCCCAACCCGAACGGGACCACCGTGATCAGCGAGCGCAGGCTGCTGTCCTCGTCGTAGGTGGTCGGGTTCAGCCGCCCGAGGGCGCCCAGTGCGCCGAGCCAGAAGTCGCGCTGCTTCTCGCTCGCGCACAGCAGCAGGTCGGCCCGCAGCAGCTGCTCGTTGAGCGCGACGGTGGTGGCGCGCACGATCCGCTCCCGGTGCTCGGGACCACCGTCTCGCGCCTGCTCCAGCTGCTCCAGGTGCAGGGGGTCGTAGACGTCGACGACCAGCACCTTGGTCGACTCCCGCAGCCACGGGTGCGAGGCCATCACGAAGCCCTGGAACAGCAGGACGTCGCACCAGGCCTCCAGCTCGCGCAGCTGACGACCGGAGACCGACCGCACCTCGAACGCAGAGGACGGGAGGTCGCTGGTGCTCAGCGTGGCGAGGACCACCTCGTGCTCGACCGACAGGGCCCGGGCCAGCTCACGGGCCCGGATGCCGGGCCCGGCCATCTTGGTGCCCAGGGTGTCGGCGGTGACGACGACGACGCGCCTACGTGCGGTCACGCAGAGTCGCGCACGTCGTCGGCGGCAGCCTCACTCAGGGTCCAGACGCCCCCCAGGGACATCAAGCCCGTGCTCTCCCGGGGGGTCCCGTGCATGACGCTGAAGCGCAGCGCGTGGTGCCGGTAGTCCTGGATGGCCCGGCCGTACGGGTCACCGACCGAGGCGCTGAGGTGGTAGACGCCGGGCACGAGCATCAGGCGGTCGATCCGCAGCTCCACCACTCCCGCCTCGGGCAGCACGTCGGGGACCTGGCGGGCCTCCCAGGTGTTGGGTGCCGACACCTGGACGCCCGAGGAGTGGTGCACCTCGAGGGCGAACACCGGCTGCTCCAGCCGCACGGTGGACGTGTAGTGGAGCCGGACCAGGACCGGGTCCCCGGTACGGGCGACCGTCGTCGGGGTGCCGTCGGCGCGCAACAGCTCGACCTTCTCGATCAGGGCGCCCCCCTCGCCCCAGCGGCTGCCACCCGTCTCGACGGTCGACCGCTCGGCACGCTGGCCGCCGACGTACTCGTCGATGAGGTCGCCCGGGGTACCGACGTCCTTGAGGACGCCCTGCTCGAGCCACGCTGCCCGGTCGCACAGCTGCCGGACGCTGTCGAGCGCGTGGCTGACCAGGACGACGGTCTTGCCCTCGTACTTCAGGTCGGCGAACTTCTCGGTGCAGCGCTGCTGGAACGCCTCGTCTCCGACGGCCAGGACCTCGTCGACGAGCAGCACGTCGGGCTCGACGTTGATGGCGATCGAGAAGCCGAGCCGCACGTACATGCCGGAGGAGTAGTTCTTGACCGGGGTGTCGATGAACCGCTCGAGACCGGCGAAGTCGACGATCCGGTCGAAGCGCTTGTCGAGCTCCTTGCGGGACAGGCCCAGGATGGACCCGTTGAGGTAGACGTTCTCGCGCCCGGACAGCTCCGGGTGGAAGCCCGCGCCCAGCTCGAGCAGGGCCGACATGCTGCCGGTGACGGCGATCCGGCCGGTGTCGGGTCGCAGGATGCGGGCCATGCACTTGAGCAGCGTGCTCTTGCCTGAGCCGTTGTGGCCGATCAGCCCGAAGGTGGTGCCCACCGGGACCTCGAGGTCGACGTCGCGCAGCGCCCAGAACTCCTCGTAGCGGGCCCGGCCCCGGCGCAGCACCGCGGACTTCAGGGTCTGGTTGCGCTCGTGGTAGACGCGGAAGCGCTTGGAGACGCCCTCGACGACCACGGCCGGCTTCTCGCCGCTCACAGCTCCTCCGCCAGGCGGCCCTCGAGCCGGGAGAACGCCCAGGCGCCGAGCGCCAGCGACGCGGCAGACACCACCACCAGGTAGGTCAGCGTCCCCAGCGGCGGCACCCGCTGCACGTACAGCAGGTCGCGCAGGCTCTCGATGAAGCCGACGAGGGGGTTGGCGGTGTACGCCGAGACGACCCAGCCGGGGAGGTCGGCGCCGCGGACCAGCTGGATCGGGTACAGGATCGGGGTGGCGTAGAACCACAGCTGCAGCCCGATGCTCACCAGGTAGCGGGCGTCCCGGAAGTACACGTTGAGCACGCTCAGCAGCAGGGCCAGCCCGGTCACGAACACGGCGAGCAAGGCCATGACGAGCACGGCGGCAGGCAGCCACGGGAGCACCATCGCGCCGAAGACCAGGAAGGCCACGGTCAGCACGGCCATCTCGGTGGCGAACGAGACCAGGAACGACAGCACGGTCGACACGACGAGGATCTCGCGCCGGAACCAGGTCTTCTTGATCAGGTTGGCGTTGGCCAGGAGCGACTCCATGCCCGCGGAGATCGTGTTGGACACGAACGTCCAGGGCAGCAGGCCGCACAGCAGGAACAGCGGGTAGCTGCTCAGGCCGTCCTTGCCGACCGGCGGCTCGACCTTCAGCAGGACGCTGAACACGACGGAGTACGTCGCCATCATCGCCAGCGGGTTGAGCAGCGACCAGCCCCAACCGAGAGCCGTGCGCTTGTACTTCCCGCGCAGCTCACGCAGGGTGAGGTTCCCCAGGAGCTCTCGTGAGGCGCGGAGTTCAGCGAACGCCTCGCGGGTGCTCACCGGATCGGCCAGGTCATGGCTCGGGAGTCTAGGGGAGCGCGTCCCGGCTCCCGCTCGGCTGGAACGGGGCTGGCCCGGGGGATCACAGGGGCAGGCGGCGGAACACCGGGCGCGGCAGGTGGCGCAGCGCCATCATGACCACCCGCATCGCCGGCGGCGCCCACACCACGACCGCCGAGCCCTGCAGCCCCTTGGCCACGATGTCGGCCACCGCCTCCGCCGTGGTGCTCAGCGGCGCGCGGTCGAGCCCCGCAGTCATCTTGCTGGTCACGAAGCCGGGACGGACGACGAGGACCCGGGCCCCGGAGCCGTGGAGCGCGTCGGCGAGCCCGGTGGCGAAGCCGTCCAGGCCCGCCTTCGCCGAGCCGTACACGAAGTTGGAGCGGCGCACCCGCTCCCCCGCCACGGACGACAGCACCACGACGGCGCCGTGCCCCTGCGCCTGCACCTGCTGGCTGAGGACCGTGAGGACGGACACGCCCCCGAGGTAGTTCGTCCTGGCGACGGCCACGGCGGCGGCCGGGTCCACCTCGTCGTGCGACTGGTCGCCGAGGACCCCGAAGGCGAGCACGGACACGTCGAGGTCGCC
>JAOPWP010000064.1 GCA_025965615.1 Frankiales bacterium | reverse complement strand
CGAGCCCCGCCGCGCCGTCGCCGGCACCGAGCGCCGCGGTGCCGTCCCCGGTCACGCCCTCGCCCCGGCGGACCGCGACGCCGAGCGTGCCCCCGATCGTGTCGAGCCCGGGCTAGCCGGTGGCGGTCGTCCTGCCGTCCTCCGACGACCCGGTCGTCGCCGGGGCGGTCCGGGCGCTGGGCGGACCCCCCGGTCGGCACGCTGACCTCGGCCGGCGCCGGTTCTGGACCCCCGTGCGCTGGCTCGTCCTGCTCACCCTGGTCACGTGCCTGTTCGGCTGGTGGCAGAAGTCGCCCTGCCGGGTGCACTCCTGGGAGCAGCAGTACCAGTACACCCGCGCCTGCTACACCGACGTCTTCGCGCTCTACTTCGCCGAGGAGCTGAGCGCCGGCAAGACCCCCTACCTCGAGCACGCCGTCGAGTACCCCGTGGTCATCGGCGGCGTGATGGCGGTCGCCGCCGAGGTGGTCGAGGTCCTTCCGGCGGAGGTCCGACCGAGGCACTTCTACGACGTCACCTGGGCGCTGCTGACCGCCTTCGCGCTGGTCGTGGTGGTGACCACGGCGCGACTGGCCGGTCGAAGGCCCTGGGACGCCGCCATGTTCGCCCTCGCACCAGCGCTCGCCCTCCACGGGAGCACCAACTGGGACCTCGTCGCGATGGCCCTCGTCGGTCTCGGCCTGCTCTCGTGGGCGCGCCGGCGCCCGCTCGCAGCCGGGGTGCTGCTGGGCCTCGCGACGGCCACCAAGCTCTATCCGGTGCTGTTCCTCGTCCCCCTGTTCGCGCTGTGCCTGCGAGCGGGCCGGCTGCGCGCCTTCGCCGTCACCGCTGCCGCCGTCGTCCTCACCCCGGTGGCGGTCAGCCTGCCCGTCTACCTCGCCAGCCCGTACTACGCCGCCGACGCCACGACGGTCGTCGCGGCCAGCCCGCTGGACCGGCTCGGCGCGGACGGGCTGTCCGCGCTCGCCCCCACCGTCGAGGTCGGCGGGGTGGAGGGCGTCAACGCCACGTACCGCTTCTTCGACCTGAACACCACGCGTCCCGCCGACTGGGACTCGTTGTGGTTCGCCCTGCAGGAGCTGCGCGGAGGCCGGACGCTCGACTCACCGGCTGCGGGTGAGGCTCCGCAGCTGCTGAACCTCGCCGTCGCGGTCCTGCTCGTCCTGGCCCTGGTGGGAGTGGTCGTCCTGGCGCTGCGGGCACCGCGCCGTCCGCGGTTGATGCCGCTGCTGTTCCTGACCGTGCTCGCCTTTCTGATCACCAACAAGGTCTGGAGCCCCCAGTTCTCGCTCTGGCTCGTGCCTCTGGCACTGCTGGCGCACCCCCGCTGGCGTCCCTTCCTCGCGTGGCAGGCCGCCGAGGCCGTCCTCCTGCTGAGCCGCTTCTCCTTCTTCGTCGGCAGGGACGAGCCCGGTGAGGGGATCGGCACCTCGATGTTCCTGACCGCCGTGGCCGCGCGTGACCTCGCCCTGCTCGTGTTCGCCGGGTTCGTGGTGAGGGACGTCCTGCAGCCCGAGCGCGACGTGGTCCGGGCCGGCGGCGAGGACGACCCGGCCGGTGGCGTCCTCGACCGCGCACCCGACAGGACGCCGCGGGCCGGGGCGGTCACGGCGGGCTGAGCTCGAACACCACGGCCCCGTCGACCAGTCGACGGGTCACCGGCAGTCCGTCGACCGGGATCGCCTCAGCTCCGGCCCAGGGCGTCCCCTCGGCCTCATCCGGGAGCAGCACGACCGTGCGCACCCCCGTTCGCCGCAGCAGCTCGATCGACGCCGGGTCCGGGAAGGCCGCCACCGCCCCGCGCAGGTCGACCAGCTCGGTGGGGGTGAAGCCGCTGTAGCCGTTGACCAGCGGGTAGAGGCCGCCGCTGGAGAAGAACATCGCCCGCAGGTCGGCGATCTCGGCGCTGGGCAGGACGAGCACGGGGCCCTGCGGGCGCTCGAGGGCCGGCGGGACGCGGGGAGCCGGGAGGACCGCAGTGGTGCCGAGCGTCTCGAGGCTGACGACGGCCACCGCGAGTGCGCCGACCGCCGTGGCCGCCCGCCCGCCCCCGAGGGCCTCCCGGACCCGGTCGAGCCCGGGCGCGGCCAGCAGCGCCAGGCCCAGGGTCATCGGCACGACGAGCCGGCCGGGGGTGCGGATCCCCTGCCAGCCCGGGGCGTGGTCGAACAGCAGCAGGTAGCTGAACCTCCCGCCGAAGGCGGCCTGCGTACCCATGGCGAGCACGAGCAGGACCAGCACCCCGGTGGCCAGCCCCAGTCGGCGGCGCAGCGGCCACCGGCCCGCCACGAGGCCGACGGCTGCCAGCACGACCAGGCCCCCGCCTACCGCGAGGGTCATCTCCGGGGCGAAGCTCAACCCGGCGCGCAGGCCCTCCTGGCGGTCGCCGTAGAGCAGGCTGTCCTCGGGCGCCGTGACGAACGCGGACGCCGGAGGCGAGAAGAGCTCCAGATCGGCGACGGTGCGCTGCGCCTCGGGGTGCCGGTCCGCGACCCCCAGGTAGGGCAGGGCGAACAGGCCCGCCACGGCGAGGAAACCGAGCATGCCGACGGCCTCGCAGACGGCCAGCCGGCGTGGGACGGGCCCTCGCCGGCGGGCGATCCAGGCTCCCGCGTAGACGGCGGTGAGCGCTCCCAGCAGGTAGCCGAACTGCAGCCCCAGGCCGAACCCGATCGTCACCTGCCAGGCGGCGACCGCCCACCCGGCGAGCACGAGCCCTGGACGCGCCGGGCCGGGCCGGCCGTAGCCGTGGCCCCGGGCCAGCAGCGCGAGGGCCAGCGGGATGCCGCCGGTCGACAGGATCTGCAGGTGCCCCTCCTGCGCCAGGTGCCACGGGGCGTACGCGAAGGCGATCCCCGAGACGGTGCCGGCCGTCCGGCTGGCGCCCAGCTGGCGCACCAGGGCGTACGTGCCGGCGAAGGCGAGGGCGTAGGTCAGCAGGAAGACCACGTTGTAGCGCAGCACCACCGTGCCGGCACCGTCGCCGAACAGCAGGCCGAGGGGGGCGTAGCCGAGCAGCGAGTCCGAGAAGGCGAGGCTGTCGTCGAGCGGCCAGAAGGTGTTGGCGTCGAAGGGCGACAGGGGCTGGGTGCGCAGCGCGTGCTGCCCCCACGCGAGCTGCCACGCCTGCAGCAGCGGGTCGCCCAGGTCCTCGGGGACACCGGTGCGGAGCTGCCGGAGCACCGGCAGGCGCATCAGGCAGGCGAGCAGCACCCCGGCGAGCCCGGCGAGCAGGGCCTCCCGGTGCAGCCCCAGGCGGCGACGCGGCTCGGGTCCGGGGCGGGGAGCATCGGTCACGGTGCGGCAGTCTCCCACCGCGCCCGCCCGCCCGCCCCGCCCGTCGGTCTCGGGCAGGATGGCCGGGTGCAGCGCCCCCCGGTCGACGCGTCCCCGGACGCGCCGTCGGGAGCGCGACAGGAGGCACCGCCCGACCGCCCCTGGCGGCGCTCGCTGCGCCGGTGCCTGGTCGTCTACGCCTGCGTACGCCTGGCGCTCCTGCTGCTCGGCCTGCTCGTGGCCGCGCTGATCCCGGCCCAGCAGGGCGTCGGTGTGCCGGGGTGGCCGGCCGGCGAACCCTCCGCCGGATGGCACAGCGCGTTCACCGCCTGGGAGCGGGCCGATGCGCTGTGGTTCCTGCGCATCGCGTCCACCGGCTACGACCCGGGGGACGGGAGTCCGGCCTTCTTCCCGCTGTTCCCGGCGCTGGTGCACGTCGTCGGCGTGCTCACCGGCGGTCGCTGGCTGCTCGCCGGCTTCCTGGTGTCGAACGTGGCCCTGCTCGTCGGGCTCGTCGTCCTGCACCGGCTCACCGACGAGGCCTTCGGGGAGCGGACGGCGAACCGCACGGTGCTCTACCTGTGCCTGTTCCCCACGGCCTTCTTCCTGTTCGCGCCCTTCTCCGAGCCGGTCTTCCTGGCCTTCGCGGTCGGGGCCGTCTACGCGGCCCGGCACCGGGCGTGGGCGCTGGCGGGAGCGCTCGGGGCGGGAGCGGCGCTGACCCGGTCGGTCGGTCTCGCCCTGTGCGCCGTGCTCGCGGTGGAGGCGGTCTCCCAGCACCTCGAGGACCGGAAGGCGGGGCGGGCCCCTCTGGCGCCCCTGCTCGGCCGGTTCGCCGCCTGCACGCTTCCGGCCCTCGGGACGGCGGCCTACCTGGGCTACTGGCAGCTGCGGGCCGGGAACTGGCAGGTCCCGCTCGACGCCCAGGCCGGCGGCTGGGACCGGCAGCCGAGCTTCCCCCTCGAGACGCTGCGCAAGGCGGCGCTCGCGGGGACCGACCGCCTCGGCGTCTACCCGGGCGGCTACTTCACCCTCGACCTGCTCCTGGTCTCGCTCGCCTTCGCCGCCGCCGTCTGGGTCACGCTGCGAGCCCGTCCGCTGTACGCGGTGTACGCCTGGCTCAGCCTGGTCTTCCCGCTGCTGCTGATCTTCGAGGGCCGCCCGCTCATGTCGGTGCCCCGGTTCCTGCTCGTGGTGTTCCCGCTGTTCTGGGCGCTGGCGCGCTTCGCCGAGCGCTGGCGCGCCCACGACCTCGTGGTCGGGGTCTGCGCGGCCGGTCTGTCGCTGGTCGGCGCGCTCGCGATCAGCTGGCTGCCGATCTTCTAGCCGGCGCCGCGCTCAGTCCGCGAGGTTCGCGCGCAGCCACGCGATGTCGGCGGCCATGCCGGCGGCGCCTCCGGGCGTCTCGCAGACCACCGGTGCGCCGGCCGCGCGGACGACCGCCAGGAGCACGTCCGGGTCGATCTGGCCCGCCCCCAGGTTCGCGTGCCGGTCGGCCCCCGACCCGAAGGCGTCGCGCGAGTCGTTGCAGTGGACGAGGTCGATCCGCCCGGTGATCGCGAGGACCCGCTCGACCACGTCGAGCAGCTGCTCACCCCCGGCGTGGGCGTGACAGGTGTCGAGGCAGAACCCGACGTTCGGGAAGTGGCCGATGCCGTCCCACAGCCGGGCGAGCGCGTCGAAGCGCCGCGCCATGGCGTGCTCGCCACCGGCCGTGTTCTCGATGAGCACCGGGACCGGCGCCTGCATGCGCTCGAAGGTCTTCACCCAGTTCTCCACCCCCACCTCGGGCCCGTCGCCGGCGGTGACGTGACCGCCGTGGACGATCAGCCCGCTGGCCCCGATCGAGGCGGCGGCCGTCGCGTGGTCGAGCAGGATCTTGCGCGACGGGATGCGGATCTTGTTGTTGGTCGAGGCGACGTTGACGATGTAGGGCGCGTGCACGAACAGCTCCGGACGGGCTGCGTCGGGCTCGGCGCCCGGCTCGACCCGCAGGTCCTCCGGTACGACCGCCTTCTTCCAGCTCTGCGGGTCGCCGAGGAACAGCTGCACGACGTCGGCGCCGGCAGCCGCCCCCTCGGCCAGCGGGTCGCTCTGCCGGACGTGGGCTCCGATGCGCATGGCGCGAGCCTAGGTCGGGATCGGGTTCCGGATCGCGGACGGCTCGGGCCGGGGCCCGAGGGTTCGTGATCGGCCGGGTGAGGTGACGGGCCCGGATCTGCTGCCGAGCCCCCCCAACCGATCTTGCGGCTCGGCGACCGCCTGAGCCGGCTTCCCGGCACTGGTAGCGTCTCCCTGTTTGCTGACGCGAACGCCCTCCTGCCACGGAACGTCCGTGGCCGTGTAGTCCACAGGAGGAGGTGGGTCACTTGCGTCACTACGAGCTCATGGTCATCCTCGACCCAGATCTGGAGGAGCGGACCATCGCTCCCTCACTCGACACGTTCCTCAACGTCGTCCGCAACGGCGGCGGCACCGTGGACAAGGTCGACGTGTGGGGCCGGCGCCGGCTCGCCTTCGAGATCGACAAGAAGGTCGAGGGCATCTACGCCGTCATCGACCTGCAGGCCGAGCCCGGCACGATGAAGGAGCTGGACCGCCAGCTCAACCTCAACGAGTCGATCCTGCGCACCAAGGTGATGCGTCCGGAGCTGCGCGCCAGCCGCGCACCTGCGGGCAAGGCGCCCAAGGCGCCGTCGTCGGCTGCCCCCGGCCCGACCCCCCCGACCCCCCCGGCCGCAGCGCCCCCAGCAGCCGCACCGGCAGCAGCCGCACCGGCAGCAGCCGCACCGGCCGACGCCGCTCCGGTCGAGGCCGACAGCTAGGACCTGCACGTCCCGCACCACCGCTCGTCCCTTCCCCGCTCCACCAGTGCGCAGTTGAGCGCACGCACGCACACCTTCCTCACGCGCCCCGCGGAAGCGGGCAAGGGCACCCAAGGAGAACCCGTGGCAGGCGACACCGTCATCACCGTGGTCGGCAACCTCACCGCTGACCCCGAGCTGCGCTTCACCCCGAGCGGGGCTGCCGTCGCGAACTTCACCGTCGCGTCGACTCCCCGCACCTTCGACAAGAACTCCAACGAGTGGAAGGACGGCGAGGCGCTCTTCCTGCGCTGCTCCGTCTGGCGCCAGGCTGCCGAGAACGTCGCCGAGTCCCTGCACAAGGGGTCCGCGGTGATCGTCCAGGGTCGGCTCAAGCAGCGCTCGTACGAGACGAAGGAAGGCGAGAAGCGCACGGTGTACGAGCTGGACGTCGAAGAGGTCGGCCCGTCCCTGAAGTGGGCCACCGCGAAGGTCACGAAGGCCTCGCGCGGTGGCGGCGGCGGTGGGGGCGGCTTCGGCGGCGGCGGCAACGGCGGGGGAGGTGGCGGCGGCTCCTACGGGGGCGGCGGCTCCTCCTCGTCGTCCTCGCAGAGCAACGACGACCCGTGGGCCACCTCGGCCCCCGCGGGCGGCGGCGGCGGTTCCTCCTCCGGCGGCTGGTCCGACGAGCCCCCCGCGCACGCGGGAAGGACACCCAGGAGGACTTCGTGGCAGGCGACACCGTCATCACCGTGGTCGGCAACCTCACCGGCGACCCCGAGCTGCGCTTCACCCCGAGCGGGGCGGCGGTGGCCAACTTCACCGTGGCC
>JAOPWP010000061.1 GCA_025965615.1 Frankiales bacterium | reverse complement strand
TTCGAGGCCTACGCCGACGTCGTCGCCGACGACGACCTCGAGGGGCGGGCGAAGAAGAAGGGCCTCAACTACGTCAAGCTCGACGGCCAGGTCGGCATCATCGGCAACGGCGCCGGCCTCGTGATGTCCACGCTCGACGTCGTGGCCTACGCCGGCGAGGCCCACGGCGGGGTCAAGCCCGCCAACTTCCTCGACATCGGGGGCGGTGCCTCGGCCCAGGTCATGGCCGACGGCCTCGAGATCATCGCCTCCGACGAGGACGTGCGCTCGATCTTCGTGAACGTCTTCGGCGGCATCACCTCCTGCGACGCGGTCGCCAACGGCATCGTGCAGGCGCTCGAGATGCTCGGCGACGCGGCGACCAAGCCGCTCGTCGTGCGGCTCGACGGCAACAACGTCGAGGAGGGTCGGCAGATCCTCGAGCAGGCGAACCACCCGCTCGTCACCGTCGTCGACACCATGGACGGCGCCGCCGACAAGGCCGCCGAGCTCGCTCACTCCAGCAAGGGGAACTGACGATGGCCATCTTCCTGACCGCTTCCAGCAAGGTCATCGTCCAGGGCATGACCGGCTCCGAGGGCATGAAGCACACCCGCCGCATGCTTGCCTCCGGCACCCAGGTCGTCGGCGGTGTCAACCCGAGGAAGGCCGGCACGTCCGTGGAGGTCGACGGCGCCTCGGTGCCCGTCTACGGCGGCGTGGCCGAGGCGATGAAGGAGACCGGAGCCGACGTCAGCGTCATCTTCGTCCCCCCCGCCTTCGCCAAGGCCGCGGTCGTCGAGGCCATCGACGCCGGGATCCCGTTGGCGGTCGTCATCACCGAGGGCATCCCGGTGCAGGACAGCGCCTGGTTCTGGACCTACAGCAAGGGCAAGAGCACCCGGATCATCGGCCCGAACTGCCCCGGCCTGATCAGCCCCGGCAAGTCCAACGCCGGCATCATCCCGGCCACGATCGCGCCGACCCCCGGCCGGATCGGCCTGGTCAGCAAGAGCGGCACCCTGACCTACCAGATGATGTACGAGCTGCGCGAGTTCGGGTTCTCGACCGCCATCGGCATCGGCGGCGACCCGGTCATCGGCACGACCCACATCGACGCGCTCGAGGCCTTCGAGGCCGACCCCGAGACCGACGCCATCGTCATGATCGGCGAGATCGGGGGCGACGCCGAGGAGCGGGCAGCCGACTACATCAAGGCCTCCGTCACGAAGCCGGTCGTCGGCTACGTCGCCGGGTTCACGGCGCCGGAGGGCAAGACCATGGGCCACGCCGGAGCGATCGTCTCCGGGTCGTCGGGCACCGCGCAGGCCAAGCAGGAGGCCCTCGAGGCGGCCGGTGTGAAGGTCGGCAAGACGCCGTCCGCGACGGCTGCGCTCATGCGCGAGATCATGCAGTCGCTGGGCCGCTGACGGCTCGAACGGGCCCGCCGGGTCGCAGGGCCGCCCGGCGGGCGGTCCTGCGACCCAGTCCTGAGCATCGTGTCGGCGTGCCGGACCGGAGACGCCGCTCCCGGCTGCGAGAGTCGAGCGCGTCATGACTGAGACCCTGCAACGCCCGTCCCGCCCGTCTCCTGCGCCGCGGCGGACTGCTGCGGACGCCCGGCGCGAGCTGCGCCTGGCCGGGGTCGCCGCGGCCGTGCAGGCGGCCGGTCTCGGCCTGCTGCTCCTCGCCGTGCCGGTGCTGCTCGTCTGGGCGACGGACCCCCGCGCCGGGTCAGGCGCCGGCAGCGCGCTCCGCACCGTCGGCCAGCTCTGGCTGGTCGCCCACGGCGCGGCCCTCGAGATCCCCGGCGGGCGCTGGACGCTCACGCCTCTCGCGCTGGTGGCCGTCCCGGTGCTGTTGCTCGGGGGGGCCGCACGGCGGACCTCCGGGGCTCGACCCGCCACGGCGCTGCGCGACGTCGTGCGGCTCGCCGGCACGGCGGCCCTCACCAACGCGCTCCTGGCCGGCGCCGTGGCCGCGGTGTCCGGGACCGAGGACGTGCATCCAGGGCTGATCTCCAGCGTCGTCGGGGCGTGCGTCCTGGCGTTCCTCGCCACGGCGGCAGGTGCCCTGCGAGGTGACCGGCTGTGGCGCGCGGCGTGGCTGCGGCTGCCACAGCGCGGGCGGCGGTTCACCAGGCTCGCCGCGATCGTCTCCGGCGTCCTCGCGGCTGGCGGCGCACTCCTGGCCGGGTTGTCCTTCGCCGTCCACGCCGGTCGGGCCGCTGACCTGGCTGCGATCAGCGACCCCGGTCCCGTCGGCGGGCTGGCGCTGCTGGCGCTGGGGATCAGCCTGGTCCCCAACGCGGTCCTCTGGTCGTGCGCCTGGCTCGTCGGCCCCGGCTTCGCCGTCGGCGTCGGCACGGCGGTGGGGCCCCTCGGTCACGAGCTGGGACCCGTGCCCGCCTTCCCCCTGCTCGCCGCGCTGCCCGGCTCGGGCCTACCCGGCTGGTGGGGGCTGCTCGCGCTGGCCGTCCCCGTCTGCGCCGGTGTGCTGGCCGGTCGCGTCGTGCACCGGGAGCTCCGCGACGTCTCGACGGCTCGCGCCTGCGCCGAGGCCGCCCTGGTCGGCCCGGTCGTCGGCCTGGTCTGGGCCTCGCTGGCCTGGCTGTCCGGAGGCTCAGCCGGCGGCGAGCGCCTGGCGCAGCTGGGCCCGGCGCCCTGGGCGGTAGGGCTGGCCCTCGCCGCGGAGGTCGGTCTGGCCGCGGTCGCGAGCGTGGCGCTCCACCGCCGCGGGCGCCTGCGGCGGGGCGGCTCAGCGACGTAGACGGCTGCGGCCCGTCGCGCAGTGGTGCACGACGGGCCGCAGCAGCACGTCAGTTCGAGAGGTTGTCCTGGAAGTCGCGCTCGCACTGGTCGATCGCGGTCTGGTCCTGACCGGCGTTCCCGAGGCAGTCGATCAGGTCCTGGCCCCCGCTGGAGTTGAACAGCGAGACCCCGGCGATGACGATCAGGGCGGTCAGCAGGATCGAGAGCACGCCCAGGAGGATGCCGGCCAGCGCCATGCCTCCGTTGGTGGCCTCACCCCGCTTGGCCCGCCCCCGGCCGATGAAGCCCAGGACGATCGCGATGATGCCGAGCAGGGCTCCACCCAGGAAGAACCCGAGCACGCCGAGGATCCCGAGGACCAGGGCGGCGATGCCGAGACCGTTGCTCGGAGCCCGGCCGGGCCCGCCCGCCCCGAAGGCCGGCTGGCCGTAGGGCTGCTGGCCGAACGCCGGCTGCTGGCCGTAGCCGGGCGGCGGTACCTGGCCGTACTGCGGCTGCCCCTGCTGGCCGTAGTCGGGCTGCCCCTGCTGGCCGTACGGCTGCTGCGCGCCACCGGGCTGGCCGAAGGGGTCGCTCGCCGGCTGGGCGGGAGGCTGGCCCGGCGAGCCCTGACCGGGCTGGCCGGGCGGCTCGTACGACGTCGTCGGGCGCTCTCCCTCAGGCGGAGGGGTGGCGAAGGGATCTGAGGGTGTCGTCACGCGGGTCCTCCTGGGAAGGGCGGGGCTGGCGCGAGGGGCGCCCGACCACCTTAGGGCTGCCGAGGGTGATCGGCGGGTGTCGGCGCGGTGCGTCGCCAGCGGGGTCGCGGGCCCTGCGCTGGGGTGCGCCACGGCACTGGCACTAGGCTCGCCGGTCGTGCCGCTCAGCCTGGACGACCCCGTGCGAGCACGGCTGGTGGTGCTCGCCTCCGGTGCCGGCAGCACCTTGCAGGCGCTGCTCGACGCGGGACGGCAGCCTGGCTACCCGGCGCACGTCGTCGCCGTCGGCACCGACAAGCCGGGGGTCGGTGCGCTGGACCGGGCCGAGACCGCGGGACTCGCCCGCTTCACGGTCCGGCCGGCCGACCACGCCACCCGCGACGGCTGGGACGACGAGCTCGCCGACCAGGTCGAGGCGCACCGCCCCGACCTGGTGGTCTGTGCCGGGTTCATGCGCATCCTCGGCAGAGGCTTCCTCAGCCGCTTCCCCTCGCGGGTCGTGAACACCCACCCGGCGCTGCTGCCCGCCTTTCCGGGGGCGCACGCCGTGCGAGACGCGCTCGCGTACGGCGTGAAGGTCACCGGTGTGACCGTGCACCTGGTCGACGAGGGCGTCGACACCGGACCGGTCGTGGCACAGGCGGCCGTGCCGGTGCTCGAGGACGACGACGAGGCGCGCCTGCAGCGCCGGATCCAGGACGTGGAGCGACCGCTCTTCGTCGACGCCGTCGGACGGCTGGCCCGCGGGGACTGGGCCGTCCATGGAAGGACCGTGAGGCTCCGATGAATCGCACGCCGATCCGCAGGGCGCTCGTCAGCGTCTACGACAAGACCGGCCTGGTCGACCTCGGGAAGGGGCTGGCAGCTGCTGGCGTCGAGATCGTGTCGACCGGGTCCACGGCCGCCCGGCTCCGCGACGCGGGGCTCGCCGTGACGCCGGTCGACGAGCTGACCGGGTTCCCCGAGTGCCTCGACGGCCGGGTCAAGACGCTGCACCCGAAGGTGCACGCAGGGATCCTGGCCGACCTGCGCCTGCCCGACCACGTCTCGCAGCTGGACAGCCTCGGGGTCGCCCCGTTCGAGCTCGTCGTGGTCAACCTCTACCCGTTCTCCGAGACGGTCGCCTCGGGAGCCGGCCCGGACGAGTGCGTCGAGCAGATCGACATCGGTGGCCCGACGATGGTGCGCGCCGCCGCGAAGAACCACCCGTCGGTCGCCGTGGTGGTCGAGCCGTCGGCCTACGGCGACGTCCTGGCTGCCCTGGGGGAGGGCGGGACCACCCTGGAGCAGCGCAAGGCCCTGGCGGTCACCGCCTTCCGGCACACCGCCGCGTACGACATCGCCGTGGCGTCCTGGATGGGCGCTGCGTTCGCCGGTCCGGACGACGGGGCGTTCCCGCCCTGGGTCGGTGCCTCGTGGCAGCGGGCTGACGTCCTGCGCTACGGCGAGAACCCGCACCAGTCGGCGGCGCTCTACCGCGGTGAGTCCGAGGGCCTGGCCGGCGCCGAGCAGCTCCACGGCAAGCCGATGTCCTACAACAACTACGTCGACGGCGACGCCGCCTGGCGGGCTGCGCACGACCACGGCGATGCCCCCACCGTCGCGATCATCAAGCACGCCAACCCGTGCGGGATCGCGGTCGGGAGCGACGTCGCCGACGCCCATGCCAAGGCGCACGCCTGCGACCCGGTCTCGGCATTCGGCGGGGTCATCGCTGTGAACGCCCCGGTCTCCCTGGCGATGGCCGAGCAGGTCGCGGAGATCTTCACCGAGGTGGTGCTGGCACCGGGCTACGAGCCGGGCGCGGCCGAGCTGCTGTCGAAGAAGCCGTCGATCCGGCTCCTGGTCGTCCCGGCCGGCCGGCCGCAGCCGGTCGAGTGGCGTCCGATCAGCGGCGGCATGCTGCTGCAGAGCCGCGACCGGTTCGACGCACCCGGGGACGACCCGTCGACCTGGACCGTCGCCGCCGGCGAGGCGGCCCCACCCGAGCTCCTGGCCGATCTCGTGTTCGCCTGGCGCTCGGTCCGGGCGGTGAAGAGCAACGCCATCCTGCTGGCGTCGGGCGGGGCCACGGTCGGGGTGGGCATGGGCCAGGTCAACCGGGTCGACGCCGCCAAGCTCGCGGTCGCCCGGGCGGGCGCGAGGGCGGCGGGTGCGGTCGCCGCCTCAGACGCGTTCTTCCCGTTCGCCGACGGCCTCGAGGTTCTGGTCGCGGCGGGTGTGCGCGCGGTGGTGCAGCCAGGCGGGTCGGTGCGTGACGAGGAGGTGGTCGCCGCTGCGACCGCCGCTGGGGTCACGATGTACCTGACGGGCACCCGGCACTTCGCGCACTGACGTGGACCCCGGAGCCGACCTGACGCGGGCTGACTTCTCCCGGGAGGTGCTGCGCGGCAGGCGCTTCGAGGACGTCCGTCTCGTCGGAGCCGACTTCAGCGAGGCCGAGCTGGAGGGGGTCGTGTTCGAGCGGTGCGACCTGTCGGGCGCAGAGCTCACCTCCGCCGTCTTCGACCGCTGCGCGTTCCTGGGCTGCTCCTTCGAGGGGGCCCGGCTGTTCGGATCGACCCTGCGCGGGTGCAAGCTCACCGGCTCGACGTTCGTGCGGGCACACCTGCGTCCGCTGGTGGTCGAGGGCGGCGACTGGTCCTACGTGTCCCTGCGCGGCGCCGACCTGCGTGGGACGGCACTTCCGGGGCTCCGGCTCGTCGAAGCCGATCTGTCGACCGCCGACCTGTCCGGCTGCGACCTGTCCGGGTGTGACCTGTCCCGGGCCCAGCTGCGCGGGGTGCGGTTGTCCGGCGCGGACCTGCGCGGCGCCGTCCTCGACGGGTGCGACGTCGACGGCGTCGCGTGGGCCGGGGTGCGGATCGACCTGGCGCAGGCGGTGCTGCTCGCCCGGGCTCGCGGGGCGGTCGTCGAGGACGGCTGAGCGGGAGCCACCTATCCTCGGGCCGGTGACCGCCCGCCTGTTGCCCGGAGCCCCTGTCGCCGACGCTGTCTTCGCGGACCTGCGGCCTCGCATCGCCGCCCTGGTGGCGGCGGGGCGGCAGCCCGGGCTCGGGACGATCCTGGTCGGCGGCGACAGCGCCAGCGGGGGCTACGTCAGCATGAAGATGGCGAAGGCCGCCGAGCTCGGGCTCACCAGCCCACACCGCCACCTGCCTGACGACGCGTCGCAGGAGGACCTGGTCCGCGCGATCCGCCAGCTCAACGACGACCCGGCGGTCGACGCGATGCTCATCCAGCACCCGACCCCGAAGCAGATCGACTTCGAGGCCGCCCTGCTCGAGATGGACCCCGACAAGGACGTGGACGGGCTCCACCCGGTCAACATGGGCCGGCTCGCCCTCGGCATGCCGGGCCCCGTCCCGTGCACCCCTGCCGGGATCGAGGCCCTGCTGGCCCACCACGGCGTCGAGGTCTCGGGGCGTGAGGTCTGCATCCTGGGTCGCGGGACGACGCTGGGCCGCCCGCTCGCCCTGCTGCTGACGCAGAAGCGCCCGACCGCCAACGCGGCTGTCACGGTCGTGCACACCGGCGTGCCTGACTGGGCGGTCTACACCCGCCGGGCCGCGATCGTCGTGGCCGCCGTCGGCGTGCCGTCGATCCTCCTGCCGGAGCACATCACCCCCGGTGCCACGGTCGTCGGCGGAGGCGTGCGCTACGAGGGGCGCCGACTGCTGCCGGACGTCGACGAGGCGTGCAACGAGGTGGCGGGCGCCATCACCCCGCGGGTCGGGGGAGTGGGGCCGACGACCGTCGCGATGCTGTTCCGCAACTGCGTCGAGGCCGCCGAGCGCCGAGCCGGTCTGGCCTGACCCGAGCAGCCGAGGGAGCGGGGCCTCAGCCGGCTCGCCGCATGCTCGCCTCGACGTCAGCCGGTAGCGGACGCACGACGCCCGCGCTGATCACCTCGTTGGCCAGCCGCGCCCGGCGGTTGACCCCCTCACCGATCTTGAACTTCACGTAGAGCCGGAGCAGGTGCTGCTTCACGGCGGCCTCGGTCACGACGAGCTCGTCGGCGATCTCGCGGGCGGTCGCCGGGGCCACGAAGGCCGCCTGGTCGAGAGCCGGGCGGCACAGCGCGTCGAGCACCTCGATCTCCCGACGGGTGAGCTCGGGAGTGGACGCGCTCCTCAGCTCGACCGTGCCGTCGGCCTCGGACTGCCCCACCAGCCCGCCGATCCGGGTCCGCACCGCGCCGAACGAGACGACATCTCCGTCGAGCAGGGTGCGGCGTCCGACGGGCCGGCCGTTCACCCGGGTCCCGTTGGTCGACAGCCCGAGATCGGCGACGTAGACGCAGTCCCCGCGGCGCACGAGTTCGGCGTGCAGCCGGGACACGGTGGGGTCGTCCAGGACGATGTCCAGGCCGGAGCCGCGCCCGACGGTGGTCACCTCGCCGGCCAGGTCGAACCGGGCGCCGGTCGCCTCGAGGACGAGGTAGGGGGGCTCCACGTCGGTGGTCCTCCTCGTCTGCGTCTGTCGGGGCCCGGCGGCTCATCGCTCGTCTCCCCGGGCTACCCGTTGCCCGCACGCGGCACACGCCGGGGCTACAGTCCGGGCCGCGCGACGGAGAGGATCCAGATGACCCGGCAGCTCCCGGCGCTCGTGGTGCTGCTGCTCGCAGCCACCGGGCTGCTGGTCGTGGTGACCGTCGACCCGCGGGTCGGGCTCGTCCTCGTGGGGGTTTCCCTCCTGCTCGCCGCGGGCCTCCGGCTCACCCTCCCGCCTCGCCGAGCCGGCTGGCTCGTGGTGCGCGGTCGGGGGCTGGACGCCTGCCTGCTCCTCGGCCTCGGCTTCGCCGTCGTCCTGCTCGCCAACACCATCCCGGACATCTGAGGCCCCCGGCCCCGCACCCGGGACCCACCCTCGTAACGTGTGCCGGGCACAGACCCCGACGAAGCGAGGCGCACAGGTCATGGCAGCACCAGTTCACGTCACCGTCACCGGAGCAGCGGGTCAGATCGGCTACGCGCTGCTCTTCCGCATCGCCTCAGGCCACCTGCTGGGTCCGGACACGCCCGTGCACCTGCGCCTGCTCGAGATCGAGCCCGCGCTCAAGGCCGCCGAGGGCACCGCCATGGAGCTCGACGACTGCGCCTTCCCGCTGCTCGCCGGGATCGACATCACCGCCGACGCGCGTGCCGCCTTCGACGGCACCAGCGTCGCGCTGCTCGTGGGCGCACGCCCCCGTACGGCCGGCATGGAGCGCGGCGACCTGCTGTCCGCCAACGGCGGCATCTTCAAGCCCCAGGGCGAGGCGCTCAACGCCGGGGCAGCCGACGACATCAAGGTCCTCGTGGTCGGCAACCCGGCCAACACCAACGCGCTCATCGCGGCCTCGCACGCCCCGGACATCCCGGGCGACCGCTTCACCGCCATGACGCGGCTCGACCACAACCGCGCCCTCTCGCAGCTGGCGAAGAAGACCGGCCGCTCGGTCACCGAGATCAGCCACCTGACGATCTGGGGCAACCACTCGGCGACGCAGTACCCCGACTGGAGCGCGGCCACGATCGGGGGCGCTCCGGTGAGCGAGGTCGTCGGCGACGACGCCTGGCTCGAGGGGACCTTCATCCCGACGGTGGCCAAGCGGGGAGCGGCCATCATCGAGGCCCGTGGGTCGTCGTCCGCGGCCTCTGCCGCCAACGCCGCTCTCGACCACGTCCACGACTGGGTCAACGGCACCGCCGAGGGCGAGTGGACGTCGGCCGCGATCATGTCCGACGGGTCCTACGGCGTCCCCGAGGGCATCATCTCCTCGTTCCCCGTCACCGCCAAGGACGGCGCCTGGCACATCGTCCAGGGCCTCGAGGTGAACGACTTCTCCCGCGGCAAGATCGACGCGTCCGTCGCGGAGCTGGTCGAGGAGCGCGACGCCGTGCGCGAGCTCGGCCTGATCTAGCCCGTCCCGCCCCGCCCCGCGCGCTCTGCGCCCCACCCTCGTCAGGCAGGCCGACATGAAGCTCATCTACACCTACACCGACGAGGCGCCCGCGCTCGCCACGCACTCCCTGCTGCCGGTGCTGCAGGCCTACGCCGACAAGGCGGGCGTCGCCGTGGAGACCCGGGACATCTCGCTCGCCGCCCGCATCCTCGCCGCGTTCGACCTCGGTCCGGACGCGCTGGCCGAGCTGGGGGAGCTCGCGAAGACACCCGAGGCCAACATCATCAAGCTGCCCAACGTCAGCGCGTCGATCCCGCAGCTCAAGGCTGCCGTGAAGGAGCTGCAGGAGGCCGGGTTCGCCGTCCCCGACTACCCCGAGTCGCCGACGACCGACGAGGAGCGGGCCGCTCGTACCGCCTACGACTCGGTCAAGGGCAGCGCGGTCAACCCCGTCCTGCGCGAGGGCAACTCCGACCGCCGGGCACCGGCGTCGGTGAAGAACTACGTCAAGAAGCACCCGCACTCGATGGGGGAGTGGAGCGCCGACTCCCGCTCTCACGTGTCGACCATGGCCGACGGGGACTTCCGGCACTCCGAGGCGTCGGTGACCGTGGCCGAGCCCACGACCCTGCGGATCGAGCACGTGGCAGCGGACGGCACCACGACGGTGCTCCGGGACGCTCTCCCCGTCGTCGCGGGTGAGATCGTCGACGCCGCCGTGCTGAGCAGGGCGGCCCTGGAGGCGTTCCTCGCCCGGGAGATCGCCGACGCCAAGGACAAGGGCGTGCTGTTCTCGGTGCACCTCAAGGCCACGATGATGAAGGTGTCCGACCCGATCATCTTCGGCCACGTCGTGAAGCAGTACTTCGCCGACGTCTTCACTCAGTACGCCGGGGAGCTCGCCTCGGTGGGGGCCGACCCGAACCAGGGCCTCGGGGGTGTCCTGTCCGACCTGCAGAAGCTGCCGGAGGACGTGCGCACCGCCATCGAGGGCGCGATCACGGCGGCCTACGCCTCAGGTCCGCCGCTGGCGATGGTCGACTCGAGCAAGGGGATCACCAACCTCCACGTGCCGAGCGACGTCATCATCGACGCCTCCATGCCGGCGGCGATCCGCACGTCGGGGAAGATGTGGAACGCCGACGACCAGCTCCAGGACACCAAGTACGTCATCCCGGACTCCTCCTACGCAGCGCTCTACGACGAGACGCTGGCCTTCTGCCGCGAGCACGGGGCGTTCGACCCCACCACGATGGGGACCACCCCCAACGTGGGGCTGATGGCGCAGAAGGCCGAGGAGTACGGCAGCCACGCCAAGACCTTCGAGATCCCCGCCGCCGGCACGGTCCGCGTCGTCGACGAGGCCGGCGCCGTGCTGCTCACCCACGACGTCGAGGCCGGCGACATCTGGCGGGCCTGCCAGACCAAGGACGCCCCGATCCGCGACTGGGTGCAGCTGGCCGTGTCGCGGGCCCGGGCGACCGGTGCTCCGGCCGTCTTCTGGCTCGACGAGACGCGCGCCCACGACGCGGAGGTGCTGAAGAAGGTGCGGGCGCAGCTGGGCGAGAGCGACCTCGACGGCCTCACGATCGAGGTCATGGACGTCGGTGCCGCGACCCGCTTCACGCTCGACCGGGCCCGCCGGGGCGAGGACACGATCTCGGTCACCGGCAACGTGCTGCGCGACTACCTCACCGACCTGTTCCCGATCCTCGAGCTCGGGACGAGCGCGAAGATGCTCTCGATCGTCCCGCTCATGCAGGGCGGCGGGCTGTTCGAGACCGGGGCCGGCGGTTCGGCGCCCAAGCACGTCCAGCAGCTCGTCAAGGAGAACTACCTGCGCTGGGACTCGCTCGGCGAGTTCCTCGCCCTCGCCGTCGCTTTCGAGTTCCTGGGCGAGAAGACCGACAACGCGCGGGCGACGCTGCTGGGCAAGACGCTGGACGAGGCCACCGGTCGGGTCCTCGAGGAGGGCAGGTCGCCGGCCCGCAAGGTCGGCCAGCTCGACAACCGGGGCAGCCACTTCTACCTCGCCCTCTACTGGGCCCAGGCGCTCGCCCGGCAGGGCGACGACCCCGCCGCCGCGGAGCTGTTCGCATCGCTCGCCGACCGGCTCGCCGCCGACGAGGCGACGATCGTCGCCGAGCTCAACGGGGTCCAGGGCTCGCCGGCCGACCTGGGTGGCTACTACTACGTCGACAAGGCCAAGACCGACGCGGTCATGCGCCCGAGCGCGACCTTCAACTCGGCGCTGAGCCAGTTCTAGGCAAGCGCGGTGCGAAGCCCGGCCCCGGCCGTCTCCTAGGCTGATCGAGTGGAACCTCCTGCTAGACCGGCGTGCCCTGCTTGCTCGACGGGCGGGGGCACGCCGTGAACGTGCCGGTCCTCGACCTCGTCCTGGTCGCCGTGTTCATCCTCGTCGGCGGCGTGTTCGCCGCGACCGAGCTCGCCCTGGTCAGCCTGCGTGAGGCGCAGGCCAAGGCCCTCGCGGCCACTGGCCGGCGGGGCGCCCGGGTCGCGCGGCTCATGGGTGACCCGAACCGCTTCCTGGCTGCCGTCCAGGTCGGCGTGACCTTGGCAGGCTTCCTGTCCGCGGCCTTCGGGGCCGCACGTCTCGCGGTCCCCGTCTCGGACGGGCTCGACCGCCTCGGGGTCCCCGTCGGCCTGTCCGACACCCTCGCGCTCGTGGTGGTCACGCTGATCATCAGCTACTTCTCGCTGGTGTTCAGCGAGCTGGCCCCCAAGCGCCTCGCCCTGCAGCGGCCGGAGAAGGTCGCGATGCTGTTCGCCCCCGGGCTCGACCGCATCGCGGTGCTGTTCCGGCCCGTCATCTGGCTGCTGTCGGTGAGCACCAACGGCGTCGTCAAGCTCCTGGGCGGAGACCCCGACCGCCAGGGCGACGCCATCACCGAGGAGGAGCTGCGCGGCATGGTCGCCGCACACGAGTCCCTCACCAAGGACGAGCGCAAGCTCATCGACGACGTCTTCGCCGCGGGCGAGCGCCAGCTGCGGGAGGTCATGCTGCCTCGTACCGAGGTGTCCTTCCTGACGGCGAACATGACCCTCAGCAAGGCGATCGAGGAGACGGCTGACGCGCCCCACTCCCGCTACCCGGTCGCCGGCGCCTCGCAGGACGACGTCATCGGCTTCCTGCACGTGCGCGACCTGATGGTGCCGGCCACCAAGGCGCGCGGGACCAGGGTCGGCGACGTCGTGCGCGAGGTGAAGTCGCTGCCGGACACCAAGCGGGTGCTCCCCGCGCTGTCCGAGATGCGCCGCGAGGGCCACCACCTCGCGATCGTCGTCGACGAGTACGGCGGCACAGCCGGCATCGTCACCCTCGAGGACCTCATCGAGGAGGTCATCGGCGACATCCGCGACGAGTACGACGTGCAGGGTGACGACGCTCTGCGCTTCCGCGGTGGCGAGATCGAGGCCGACGGGCTGCTGAACCTCGACGACGTGCGCACCACCACCGGGGTGTCCCTGCCGGACGGCCCCTACGAGACCCTCGCCGGCTACCTGATGGCCTGCCTCGGCCATGTGCCGCGCCTCGGCGAGGCGGTCGAGGTCGACGGACACCGGCTCGAGGTCAGTGAGCTGGACCAGCGGCGGGTCGCGCGCGTGCGGGTGACCCCGATCGTGGAACCCGACTCCACCACCTCCGAGGAGCCCGCATGACGGCCAGGATCTCCAAGAGCTTCCCGTGCCCGGCTGACGTGGGGACCACCTTCGCGGCGATCTCGAGCCCGAGGTGGGCCGAGCGCAAGGCCGAGGTGCTGGGTGACGGCAGCCTGGTGGTGCGGCACGAGGAGCGGGGCGACGGGGGCGTCCTGCTGGCCGTGTCCCGGGAGCTGCCGGACGGCGTTCCCGGCTACCTCGAGCGCTTCCTGCCCGCAGACGGACGCGTGGTGCACACCGACGACTGGGGTCCCGCCCAGGCCGACGGGTCACGGCGCGGCACGTGGCGCGTCGACCTGCCGGGCGCTCCGGCGCAGGTGGGTGGCGAGATGCGGCTCGAGCCCGCCGCGGAAGGATCCACCTACGGCCTCGACGGCCAGGCGAAGGTGTCCGTGCCGCTGATCGGCGGCAAGGCGGAGAAGTTCCTCGTCGAGCTGATCGGCAAGCTGATGGTCAAGGAGGCCGAGGTCCTGCGGGGCATGCTTCACGGCTGACCGGGCCGGGCCGGTGTGAAGGACGTCACCCAGCGGGTGATGTCGCGCCCTCCCGCCGCCTGCCGGCGGCTGCGATGAAAGGATCACGTCCATGTCCCAGCAGGCCCCGTCCGAGCAGCAGGCCCGCCGGCCGCGCGTCCTGTCCGGCATCCGACCGACAGGGCAGAGCTTCCAACTCGGCA
>JAOPWP010000041.1 GCA_025965615.1 Frankiales bacterium | reverse complement strand
GTCCCCGGCGGCGTCGACCAGCAGCGCGTCCGCGGTCTCGGTGCACCGCAGGAGGTAGCAGTTGTTCTCGAACGGAGGGGTCGCGACCTTCGTGATCCGCAGCCCCGGGACCGTCCGCACGTCGGCGTCGCCGCCGACGCTCACCTGTCCCGTGTACGCCATGGTGTCTCCTTCAGTGGGTGCCGTCCGGGGCACCCTGCCCCGAAGTGCGGCCGAGCGCCAGCAAGGCCGAGGAGCCGGTCGTCCGCGCGACGTGCCGGCGCGCCGCTCGGGTCCGCCGGCGGACCCACCCGTCGAAGGGCTGCCTCGGGCCGTGTGGGTGCGCCGGCGTGGGGGAACGGCTCCGGCATGACGACACCTGACCAGAGCAAGGCCGACGGGGACGAGCTGGAGGGCACCGGCGAGACCGGTGCGCTGGAGGCGGCGTCGACACCGGACCCGGACGCCGGCGATCCGCTGGGTCCGCTCAACACGCTGACCGAGAGCGGCGACGACAGCGGCTGAGCCCCCGTCGGGCCGGGAAGCACCGAGGGGGCGGCCCCGTCACGGGAGGAAACCGTCGGAGGGCGCGGTTAGCCTCGATAAGCCGGTCTGCTCGCTTCTGGAGCTGCCCGAACCCGACCCCGATGGGACCTGATGGCCGACCGCCTGGTCGTGCGCGGCGCGCGCGAGCACAACCTCAAAGACGTCTCGCTCGATCTCCCGCGCAACGCCCTGATCGTCTTCACAGGGCTGTCCGGGTCCGGCAAGTCGAGCCTCGCCTTCGACACGATCTTCGCCGAGGGGCAGCGCCGCTACGTCGAGTCGCTGTCGGCCTACGCGCGCCAGTTCCTCGGCCAGATGGACAAGCCTGACGTCGACTTCATCGAGGGGCTGTCGCCGGCTGTCTCGATCGACCAGAAGTCCACCTCCCGCAACCCGCGCTCCACCGTCGGCACGATCACCGAGGTCTACGACTACCTGCGGCTGCTCTACGCCCGGGCGGGCACCCCGCACTGCCCGAAGTGCGGCCGGGTCATCGCCCGTCAGCAGCCGTCGCAGATCGTCGACCGGGTCCTCGAGCTCGAGGAGGGCACCCGCTTCCAGGTCCTCGCCCCGGTCGTCCGAGCGCGCAAGGGCGAGTACGTCGACCTGTTCGCCGACCTGCAGACCAAGGGCTACTCCCGCGCGCGCGTCGACGGTGTCGTCCACTCGCTGGCCGAGCCGCCCACGCTCAAGAAGCAGGAGAAGCACACGATCGAGGTGGTCGTCGACCGCCTGACCGTCAAGGCGTCCTCGAAGCGCCGGCTCACCGACTCGATCGAGACCGCCCTGGGGCTCGGCGGCGGCCTGGTGGTCCTCGACTTCGTCGACAAGCCGGAAGGTGACCCCGAGCGCGAGCGCACCTTCTCCGAGCACCTGGCCTGCCTCGTCGACGACCTGTCCTTCGAGGAGCTCGAACCCCGCAGCTTCTCCTTCAACAGCCCCTTCGGCGCCTGCCCCGAGTGCCACGGCCTCGGCACGAAGAAGGAGGTCGATCCCGAGCTCGTCATCACCGACGTCGAGGCCAGCTTCGAGCAGGGGGTGATCGCCCCGTGGTCCTCCGGCCACAACATCGAGTACTTCGGCCGACTCGTGCAGGCGCTGGGTGATGCGCTCGGGTTCACGCTCAAGACGCCGTGGAAGAAGCTGTCCGCGTCGCAGCAGAAGGCCGTCCTCTACGGGCACCCGACCGAGGTGCACGTGCGCTACCGGAACCGCTACGGGCGCGAGCGCAGCTACTACACCGCCTACGAGGGGGTCATCTCCTTCCTCGAGCGGCGGCACGGCGAGGCCGAGAGCGAGACCACGCGCGAGCGGTTCGAGGGCTACATGCGCGAGGTCCCCTGCGGCGTCTGCCAGGGGGCCCGGCTCAAGCCCGAGGTGCTGGCCGTGACCCTGGGGGACCGCTCCATCGCCGAGGTCGCCGCCATGTCGATCGCCGAGTGCGCCGAGTTCCTGCTCGCCCTCGAGCTCGACGCCCGGCAGAAGGTGATCGCCGAGCGCGTCGTCAAGGAGGTCAACGCCCGCCTGGGCTTCCTGCTCGACGTCGGGCTCGACTACCTCTCGCTCGACCGCGCGGCCGGCACGCTCGCCGGCGGCGAGGCCCAGCGGATCCGGCTGGCGACCCAGATCGGGTCCGGCCTGGTCGGCGTGCTCTACGTCCTCGACGAGCCGTCCATCGGCCTGCACCAGCGCGACAACCGCCGGCTGATCGACACGCTGCTCCGGCTCAAGGCGCTGGGCAACACCCTGATCGTCGTCGAGCACGACGAGGACACGATCAAGACGGCGGACTGGGTCGTCGACATCGGCCCGGGCGCAGGCGAGCACGGCGGCGAGGTCGTCGTCTCCGGGTCGGTCGCAGACCTGCTGGCCAGTGAGCGCTCGATCACCGGGATGTACCTCTCCGGACGACGCGAGATCGCGCTGCCGGCGGTGCGCCGCCCCCGTACGAAGGAGCGCGAGCTCACCGTCGTCGGAGCCCGCGAACACAACCTGCGCGACGTGACGGTCAGCTTTCCCCTCGGGCTGCTCGTGGCCGTCACAGGCGTCTCCGGCTCGGGCAAGTCCACTCTCGTGAACGACATCCTGGCCTCGGTGCTCGTCAAGCAGCTGAACGGCAGCCGGGAGGTGCCGGGCCGGCACACCCGGGTGACCGGCCTGGACCACCTCGACAAGGTCGTGCGGGTCGACCAGTCACCGATCGGCCGCACGCCCCGGTCCAACCCGGCGACCTACACCGGCGTCTTCGACCACATGCGCAAGCTGTTCGCCGAGACCACCGAGGCCAAGGTCAGGGGCTACCTGCCCGGCCGTTTCTCCTTCAACGTCAAGGGCGGCCGCTGCGAGGCATGCTCGGGCGACGGCACGATCAAGATCGAGATGAACTTCCTGCCCGACGTCTACGTGCCGTGCGAGGTCTGTCACGGCGCCCGCTACAACCGCGAGACGCTCGAGGTCCACTTCAAGGGCAAGTCCATCTCGGAGATCCTCGACATGCCGATCGAGCAGGCGGCCGAGTTCTTCGAGGCGGTCCCGGCGATCCGCCGCCACCTGCAGACGCTCGTCGAGGTGGGCCTGGGCTACGTCCGGCTCGGGCAGCCGGCGCCGACCCTCTCGGGGGGCGAGGCCCAGCGGGTGAAGCTGGCCGCAGAGCTGCAGAAGCGCCAGACCGGTCGCACGATCTACGTCCTCGACGAGCCCACGACCGGCCTGCACTTCGAGGACATCAGCAAGCTGCTCGGCGTGCTCGGGCGCCTGGTCGACCAGGGCAACTCGGTGGTCGTGATCGAGCACAACCTCGACGTGATCAAGACGGCCGACTGGGTCATCGACATGGGCCCCGAGGGGGGATCGGGCGGTGGCAGCGTCGTCGCCCAGGGCACCCCCGAGCAGGTTGCCGCTGTCGAGGCCTCGCACACGGGGCGGTTCCTGGCCGAGATCCTCGCCGGGCGCGGTGCCGGCCACCTGGCACCGAAGGGCGAACCCCCACCCCCGGGTGACATCAAGGGGGCTCGGACTGCTGCGAAGGGGCAGCGGAAGAAGGCTCAGGAGCCGGCGACGGCGAAGCCGATCGCCGGCAAACCGACCAAGGCCGCTGCGAGGAAGCCGACCGCGCTCAAGGCTGCACCGAGCAAGGTCAACGCCTCGCGCTGACAGGTCGGGTGGGCGGGCCGGCGGGCGTACGTCGTGGGGTTCACCCGGCCGATCATGCGGCTGGCCTTGATGATCGGTTGGGTGGACGGGCCGGCGGGCGTACGTCCGGGAGCTCACCCGGCCGATCATCTGGCCCGGCTCAGGACGACAGCAGGCGCTCCAGCAGGTCGTCGAGGGCCTGGTCGCTGCGCTCCTCCCCGCACGGGACAGCCTGCTCGGTGCGGGCGAGGAAGTCGCGAACCAGGGGTCGGGGGACGGAGACGCACGCAGCCCGACCCGGCCGGGCCAGCTCGAACCAGAGGCGATCGCGCTCCTCGTCCGGGCGCAGGCGGACGGCCCCGTCTCCCGTGGGCTCGTCGAGGGCGTAGCGCAGGAAGTCCCTCAGCACGACCCACCGGCCGCGGGGGAGCGCCGGGTGGTCCGGCTGCGCGCTCAGGACCAGCTCCACGGCGAGCGGGTCGGATGGCTCCCAGGACAGGCGGAGCACCGTCAGCCGGCCCCGCCCGCTGAGTCCGCCCTCGTCGATCACCGCCTCGGCGAGGACGGTCCCGTCGGGTCGCTGCTCCACGCCCCCAGGGTGGCACTCGTCACGGACAGGGCCCTCCGGGGGGGTCTCGAGACGTAGGCTCGACCCTGTGGCAGACCCGTCGTCGTACCGTCCGGCGGCGGGCACGATCCCCGTCTCGCCCGGGGTCTACAAGTTCCGCGACGCGACCGGCCGGGTGGTCTACGTCGGCAAGGCCAAGAGCCTGCGGCAGCGCCTCAACAGCTAC
>JAOPWP010000016.1 GCA_025965615.1 Frankiales bacterium | reverse complement strand
TCTACGGAGGCATGAGCCGCAGCAAGAACGTCCTCAACATGATCATGATGAGCTTCAGCGCCATCGCCGTGGTCAGCCTGCTGTGGGTCCTCTACGGCTACTCACTGACCTTCGGTGAGGACCGCTCCGGCCTGATCGGCTACAGCAGCGGCCTTCTGGGCCTTCAGGACCTGGTGGACAACGCGGTGTTCGGTGCGGTCGAGGCCGAGACGGTCCTCAACACCTACCTGCTGCCTGACATCACCTTCGCCGGGTTCCAGATGATGTTCGCGATCATCACCGTGGCCCTCATCAGCGGTGCCGTCGCGGACCGCATGCGGTTCGGGCCGTGGCTGCTGTTCACCGGCATCTGGGCCACGCTGGTCTACTTCCCGGTCGCGCACTGGGTGTTCGCCTTCGGCGTCGCGGAGGAGGGCGGTGAGGCCGCGGGCTTCGCCAACGGCTTCTTCGCCGCCGACACCGGTGGATGGATCGTCAACCGCCTCGGGGCGTTCGACCTGGCCGGCGGTACGGCCGTGCACATCAACGCCGGAGCCGCTGCTCTGGCCCTGATCCTCGTCCTGGGCAAGCGCAAGGGCTTCGGCAAGGAGGCCATGCGCCCGCACAACCTGCCCTTCGTGATGCTGGGGACCGGTCTGCTGTGGTTCGGCTGGTTCGGCTTCAACGTCGGCTCGACGCTGGGCTCGACCGCCTACTCGGGTCTGGTGCTCATCAACACCCAGGTGGCGACCGCCGCCGCCATCCTGGCGTGGCTCGTCGTCGAGAAGATCCGCGACGGCCACATGACCACCCTCGGCGCCGCCTCCGGCGCGGTCGCCGGCCTGGTCGCGATCACTCCCGCCTGCGGCTTCGTGGGCACGTACGGCGCCATCGCGATCGGCGTCGTGGCCGGTGCCCTCTGCGCCTTCGCGGTCACGCTGAAGAACCGCCTCGGCTACGACGACGCGCTGGACGTCGTCGGGGTCCACCTCGTGGGCGGGCTCGTCGGCACCCTCATGATCGGCGTCGTGGGCGACAAGACGCACACCCTGACCGACAGCCTGCTCGACGGCGGCAGCGTCGGCCTGCTGGGCACGCAGGCGGTCGCGGCCTTCGCCGTCCTCGCCTACTCCTTCACCGTCACCCTCGTGATCGCCTTCCTGCTCAAGATCACGATCGGCCTGCGGGTGAGCGAGGAGGAGGAGGTCGTCGGCCTCGACCAGACCACTCACGCCGAGACCGCCTACGAGCTCACCGGCGGACTCGGCGGCGGCGGTTCCACCGGGTCGCTGTCCGCTGCTCGACCGGTGTCCGCCCAGGAGGTGCGGTGATGAGGCTGGTCACCGGGATCGTCAAGCCCTTCAAGCTCGATGACGTCAAGACGGCTCTCGAGTCGTTCGGGGTCCACGGCATGACGGTGAGCGAGGTGCAGGGGTTCGGCCGCCAGCGCGGCCACACCGAGGTCTACCGGGGCGCCGAGTACACCGTCGCCTTCGTGCCGAAGGTGCGGATCGAGGTGCTGGTCGACGACGCCGACGCCTCCGACATCGTCGACGTCATGGTCAAGGCGGCGCAGACCGGCTCGATCGGTGACGGCAAGGTGTGGAGCACCCCCGTGGACGAGGTCGTCCGCGTCCGCACCGGTGAACGTGGAGCCGAGGCGCTGTGAGGCTCGTGACCGCGGTGGTCAAGCCGTTCAAGCTGGACGACGTCAAGAGCGCGCTCGAGGGTATGGGCGTGCAGGGCATGACGGTCAGCGAGGTGCAGGGCATCGTCCGGCAGCGCGGCCACACCGAGGTCTACCGCGGCGCGGAGTACACCGTGTCGTTCGTCCCCAAGGTCCGGATCGAGATCCTCGTGGACGACGCCGACGCCAGCCGGATCGTGGACGTCATCGTCGCCGCGGCCGGAACCGGCTCCATCGGGGACGGCAAGGTCTGGTCGACGCCCGTCGAGGACCTCGTACGCGTCCGCACCGGCGAGCGGGGCGCCGAGGCGCTCTGAGCTCGCTTCCCAGTGGTGGACCAGGACAGCCGGGACGGCGCCGCATCGTCCCGGCTGTCCGGACGTCCCGCCCCTGCTGCCGGGCGGACTCGCCCCGGCCGTGTGGTGGGGTGGCGCCATGAGACTCGTCACCGCCGTGGTCAAGCCGTTCAAGCTCGACGACGTCAAGTCGGCCCTCGAGGCGATCGGAGTGCAGGGCATGACGGTGAGCGAGGTCCAGGGTTACGGGCGCCAGCGGGGCCACACCGAGGTCTACCGCGGCGCGGAGTACACCGTCGCCTTCGTGCCGAAGGTGCGCATCGAGGTGCTCGTCGACGACGCGGAGGTGGCGCGGGTGGTCGACGCCGTCGTGGCGGCCGCCGGCACCGGTTCCATCGGTGACGGCAAGGTGTGGTCCACCCCGGTCGAGGAGGTCGTCCGGGTGCGGACGGGTGAGCGTGGCTCGGAGGCGCTCTGACGCCCGGGGGTCCTGGCCCGTGACGTCGGGCCCGCCGTGACCGCCCCGCCCAGCGCTGCGCAGGTCAAGGCCGCCCGTGCGTCCCTGCTCGCGTCCAGCCTGACCGGCGCGGCTCTGCGGGCGGGGCTGGTCGACCTCTACGACGGCTGGCTCTCGGCGCTGCTGGGCGATCCCGGCCCCGGGGCTGCGCTGGTCGCGGTCGGGGGCCTGGGGCGCCGCGAGGTGGCCGCCGGGTCCGACCTCGACCTCGTGCTGGTCCACGACGGCAGGCGCACGGACGTCGCGGCCCTGGCCGATCAGGTCTGGTACCCGGTCTGGGACGCCTCCGTGGGGCTCGACCACTCGGTCCGCACCGTCGACGAGGCCGTCGGCGTGGCGCGTGAGGACCTGAAGGCAGCGCTCGGCCTGCTCGACGCGCGCCACGTCGCCGGCGAGGCCGCCCTCAGCGCCGAGCTGCTCAGCGCAGCGCGAGCGGCCTGGCGCCGCGACGCGGAGCGACGCCTGCCCGAGCTGCGCGAGGCGGGGGAGCAGCGGGCCCGCGAGCACGGCGAGGTGGCGTTCCTGCTCGAGCCCGACCTGAAGAGCGCGAGGGGCGGCCTGCGCGACGTGCACGCTCTCCAGGCGGTCGCGGCCAGTCAGCGCGCCGACCCGCCCGGCGCGGCGGTCCTGTCCGCGCACGAGCTCCTGCTGGACGTACGGGGTGAGCTGCACCGGCGCACCGGCAGCTCGGGACGCAGCACGGTCGACCGGCTCCTCCTGCAGGAGCAGGACGCCGTGGCAGCGGCGCTGGGCCACGACGACGCGGACGCCCTGATGGCGGCGGTCAGCACCGCGGCCCGGACCATCGTCTACGCGGCGGAGACCACCTGGCGCCGGGTCGCGGCCTCAGCACCCCGGCGCCGGCTCGGGTTCCGACTCCCCGGTGCCGGCCGGCCGGGTGCAGGTCGCGGCCCTGTCCGCACCCCGCTCGCCGACGACGTCGTGTCGCAGGACGGAGAGGTGGTCCTGGCCCGCGCCGCCGACCCGGCGTCGGACCCGGTGCTCGTCCTGCGGGTCGCATCCGCCGCGGCCCACGCCGGCCTTCCCGTCGCTCCAGCCACCCTCGACCGGCTCGCTCGCACCTGCCCGCCGCTGCCGCAGCCGTGGCCGCGCGCGGCACTCGACGAGCTGGTCAGCCTGCTGGCGGCCGGCCCGGGAGCGGTCCCCGTCTTCGAGCACCTGGACCAGGCCGGGCTGCTCGTCGGCCTCTTCCCCGAGTGGGACGAGGTCCGGAGCCGCCCGCAGCGCAACAGCTTCCACCGCTTCACCGTGGATCGGCACCTCGTCGAGACGGCCGCGGAGGCCGCCGCACTCACCCGGCAGGTCGCCCGGCCGGACCTGCTGCTGATCGGCGCCCTCCTGCACGACATCGGCAAGGGCCGTCCCGGGGACCACAGCGACGTGGGTGCGGAGATGGTCGCGGAGATCGGTCCGCGGATGGGTCTGCGCGGGGCGGACGTCGAGGTGCTGGTGCGCATGGTGCAGCACCACCTCCTGCTGCCCGACGTCGCCACCCGTCGCGACCTGGCTGACCCTGCGACGGCAGCTGCCGTCGCTGACCAGGTCGGCTCGCAAGAGGTGCTCGAGCTGCTCGAGGCCCTCACCGAGGCCGACTCCCTCGCCACCGGTCCGGCCGCCTGGAGCCCGTGGAAGGCCCGGCTCGTCTGCGAGCTGGCCGACCGGACGCGGTCGCTGCTGTCGGGCACACCGGTCCCTGCGCCGGCCCCGCTCGCCGAGTGGCAGTCCGAGCTGGTGGCCCGGGGCGGGCCGGCGCTCGGGCACCACGAGGACGAGGTCATGGTCGTCGCGCCGGACCGGCAGGGGCTGCTCGCCGTGACCGCGGGGGTGCTGGCACTGCACCGCCTGGACGTGCGCTCGGCGTGGGCCAGCTCGACGCAGGAGACCGGCCTGCTGGTGTTCCGGGTCGCTCCCCGGTTCGGGGCGTGGCCGGACTGGTCGGTCGTCCAGACCGACCTGCTGCGTGCGATCGGGGGAGGCCTCCCGGTCCAGGAGCGCCTGGCCACTCGCGAAGCCGCGTACGCGCGCCTTGCTCGCGCCGCTCCGCCGGTCGTCCGGCTCGTGGACGACGCCTCGCACACCGCCACGGTCGTCGAGGTCCGTGCCCCCGACTCCCTCGGGGTCCTGCACCGCCTGACGGCCGCGCTCGACGACTGCGGGCTCGACGTCCGGACGGCCCACGTCTCGACGCTGGGGGACGACGTCGTGGACGCCTTCTACGTAGTCGGCCCCGACGGTGGTCCCCTCACGGACCCGGCCCTGCGCGACGAGGTCGAGCGGCGGGTCCTGGCGGCCGCCCGGCCGTCGAACGAGCCTGGCTGAGCCGGGTCGGGACGGCCGCCGCGCCCGCCGGGTTCCCTCCGGACCCTCGTGCCGGGAGCACGCCCTGGCGCGGTAGCAGGTGCGGCGGCACACGCCGGCCGCCAGGGCACGAGCCATCCGGGTGATGAAGACGCCGCCTTCTGTAGGCCGATGGAGGGTCAAGGAACCCTGGATGCGTCCGAAGATCCTTCCAGAGTGATCGCCCAGGTCCGCCCGGGCGGGGCTGGTGACCGGCACGTTCGAGTGCGTGGAGGAGGAGTGCCGTGAGGGTCCTGGCCGTGGGCGCGCACCCGGATGACATCGAGCTCGGCTGCGCTGGCGCCCTCCTGCGCCACGTCGAGGTGGGCGACGAGGTCACCATGCTGGTGATGAGCGAAGTGGAGCACGGTCCCCAGGGCGTCGTGTCCCGCGCGCAGGAGCAGGAGCACGCTGCCCGGATCATCGGCGCGCAGCTGCTCTGGGGCGGCTTCCCCGACAACGAGATCCCGGCGGGCCGGGCGTCCGTCGCGGTCCTGGACGCCGCAGTGCGCAGCACCGGGGCCGACATCGTCTACGTCCACGCACCCGCAGACACCCACCAGGACCACGTCGCGACCTCGCAGTCGGCCCACGCGGCCTCCCGTCGCACCGCACGGGTCCTCTACTACCAGTCGCCCTCGACCACGACCTTCGCGCCGTCGGTCTTCGTCGACGTCGAGAGCACGATGCGCGGCAAGCTCGCGGCGCTCGAGGCCCACTGGTCGCAGGTCACCCAGTGCGCGATGGTCGACCTGGAAGCCGTCGAGGCCGGCTGCCGGTACTGGGGCAGCCGGGCCCGGATCGGCTACGCCGAGCCCTTCGAGACGACGCGCTTCGTCTGGGACATCGTGCGTCCGGCGAAGGCGGACAACGCCTTCGTCGAGCGCGCACCGGAAGCCGATCCGCTCGAGCACCTGGCCTCCGTCAGCACCCTGAGCCGGTGATCCCCAGCGTTGCCCAGCCTCCGCTGCCCCCTCCGCTGAGGGGCCCGGCCGCGCTGCCCAGCGGTCAGCGCGGTCGGCCCGAGGGCGCCCCGTGGACGTTCCTGGTCCTGGGCGGTGCGGCCCTGGTCGCCGTGGCCGCCTTCGGCATCGGCTCGGTCCTCGTCGGGGCGACGGTCCTGATCAACCTGGCCTTCCTCGCCTTCTTCCTGCGCCACGTGGCCTTCGCCGCTGCGGCGGTGCGGTGGGCGGGGGACGACCTGTACGACCGCGTCGACGTGGACCTGCAGTACCAGCCGAACGTCTCCGTGCTCGTCGCCTGCCACGACGAGGCCCTCGTCGCGAGGGCCCTGGTCCAGGGCCTGGTCGCCCTGCACTACCCGCGGTCGCGGCTCGAGATCATCCTGGTGGACGACGGCTCGACCGACGGCACGGGCGCGCTGCTGGACGAGCTGACCGTCTCGGAGTCCCACATCCGCGTGCTGCACCGTCTGCCGGGTGCCGGCGGCGGGAAGTCGGGCGCCCTCAACGACGCTGCCGAGCTCGCGCGGGGCGAGGTCGTCGTCGTCTTCGACGCCGACCACATCCCGCGGCGCAACGTCATCGGCTGCCTCGTCCGGCACTTCCAGGACCCCCGGGTCGATGCGGTGCAGGGCCGGTGCGTCATCCGCAACTCCGTGGAGGCCAGGCTCGCTCGGTCCATCGCCATCGACTACTTCTCCGGCTACATCGTCAACGAGTACGGGCGGCAGGCCCTGTTCGAGCTGCCGGCCTACGGCGGGGCGAACTGCGCCGTCCGCGCCTCGACGCTGCGCGAGCTCGGTGGCTGGAACCCGGCCAGCGTCACGGAGGACACCGACCTGACCCTCCGGGTCCTGCTGACCGGCGGCACGATCCGCTACGACATCATGGCCGTCGACACCGAGGAGGGGGCCACCACCCTCCGTCGCTTCAAGACCCAGAGGTACCGCTGGGCCCGCGGGCACCAGCAGGCGTGGCGGGACTACCGCAAGGCCGTGCTGCTGTCACCGCACCTCAGCTGGGCGAGCAAGCTGGAGACGATCATGTTCCTGCTCGTCTACCACGTGCCCGTGCTCTGCGCGATCTCCCTGCTCAGCGCCGTGCTGCGCGTGGTCGGCATCGGCCCGTCCATCACCGTCTTCGAGATGCTGCCGCTGGCCGCGCTGCTGTTCGCCGGGCCCTTCTGCGAGCTCGCCGTGGGCCTGCTGGTGGGGCGTGCCCCCCGGCGGGCCGCGGTGTCCATGGTGCTGATGACGCCCCTGTTCTTCGTCTTCATGCTCGTCTGCACGCGGGCCTGGATCGAAGGTGTGCTCGGACGGCCCTACTCCTGGGCCAAGACCGCGCGATCGTCGTGGTCGGCGCTGCCGGAGCGGCGGCAGCTGCCCGAGCGGGTCGACCTGGACGTCTCGACCGGGTCCCGGTGACCGAGCGGCGGGTGCGCGTCCTGCTGGCGCTCGCCCTCAGCGTCGGGCTCGCTCTCGGAGGGTTCCGCCTGCTCAACGGCCCACTGCGCACGCTCGAGGAGAACGCGGTGCTCGCCCTGTTCGGGGCGTTCGGGGGGAACGTGTCGGTGCTCCCCGGACACGTGTTCCAGGTGCTGCCGCCGGTGGAGGAGCCCTTCCGGGCGGTCCTGACCCCCTTCTGCTCCTCGCTCGTCGCGATCCTGGCGCTCGGCGCCATCGCCTTGTGCGTGCTCAGGGGACCGGTGCCCCGCAGGGCTGCGGCCTTCTGCGTCGCCGCGACCTTCGTCCTGTCCTGCAACGTGGCCCGGATCGCGTTGTCCCTCTGGGGCGGACTCGAGTTCGGCCCGGGCGGCCTGGTCCTGCTGCACGACTGGGTCGGGACGGTGTTCGGACTCGCCTACACCCTGTGCGGCTTCCTGCTCATGCTGTACCTGCTGCTCCCGAGCGCCTCGGCCCGGATTCCGCGGGCGGCGCGCACCAGCGACGTCCTGTGAGCGCCCGTCGTCTCAAGGTCCTCCCGAGATCATCCGATCGATCGCCATGACCACTTCCGCGGGCCTCGCCGCACAACAGACCGGCCTGGGTCTGTCGGCCGACTGGCTGCTGGCAGTCGGCGGCGCGGTCCTGCTGCTGGCCGTGGCCTGGCGGACGAGCCGGGCCGTGCGCATCCGGGCCGTCCTGCGGTCGGCCCTGCGCAGCGACGACCCCCTCGTGCGTGCAGACGCGGTGGCCCACGCCGGCGAGGTGGGACTCGCCACCAACGCGAAGGCCCTGCTGCGCGTCGTCCACTCGGAGGACGACCCCGCCGTGCTCCGCGCGGTCACCCGTACCGTCGCCGCACGCCAGTGGGAACCCGCGTCGACGGCGGCCGTCGTGGAGCTGCGGCTGTGGGCCCGCGCGTTCATCGACCGCCACCCCGAGCTGCGCCCAGCCGCTCCCGTCGGGCCGCCGCTGCTCGCCGGCGTCGCGGGCGTGGCCGTCGTCCCCTCCCTGGACCCGGAGCGCTCGGGGAAGTTCCAGCGCAAGACCGACACCCACTCCGCGGCCGTCCCCGAGAACTCCGGGGCGCTCGGTCACCATCCGGCAGTCGACGATCCGGATGCCCTCGGGCAGACGCGCGTCCTCGTGACCGGTGCCGGCGGGGCCGCCGGGGTCAGCGTCATCCAGGCCCTCCGCGAGCGCGGCCACTACGTCATCGCGGCGGACGCCGACCCCCTCGCCGCGGGCCTGCGGCTCGGGCACGAGTCGCACGTCCTGCCCGTGTGCACGGACCCGGTGTACGTCGCGGCCCTGGTGCGTGCATCGACCGTGAGCAACGTCCAGGCGATCATCTGCACGGTCGCGGAGGAGTACCCCGCCCTGATCGCGGCCAAGGCCTTCCTCGACGAGGCCGGTGTGCGCACGCTGCTCCCGGACGCCGACGCCGTCCGGCGGTGCACCGACAAGTGGGCGTTCCACGAGACGACCGTGGCGGCCGGGCTGCCCGTGCCGAGCACGACCTTGGCCGAGCTCCCAGAGGGCCGCGGACCGTGGATCGTGAAGCCGAGGTACGGACGGGGCTCCCGCGACGTCGTCCTCTGCACCAACCGCGTACAGCTCAAGGCGGCGCTCGCGGCGGTGCCCGACCCGATCGTGCAGACCCGGCTGACGGGCCGGGAGTTCACCTGCGACGCGCTGGTGGACCCGTCGGGCGTCCTCGTCGGCGCGGTGCCCCGCTGGCGCCTGGCCACGAAGGCGGGCATCTCGGTGAAGGGCGAGACCTTCGAGTCCGCCGAGGTGGAGCACGTGTCCGGCCTGGTGCTCAAGGCCGTCGGGCTGCTCGGACCGGCCAACGTGCAGGGCTTCGTCGCTGACGACGGCACGGTGACCGTCCACGAGGTCAACCCCCGGTTCTCCGGCGGCCTCCCCCTGAGCCTGGCGGCAGGCGCGGACCTCGTCGAGGAGCACCTGCGCGCGATCATGGGGCTGCCCATGCGCCCCGAGCGGCTCGTGGCTCGTCCTGGCGTCCGCATGATGCGCTACTTCAGCGAGATCATCGAGCAGTGACGCTCCGCCTGACCGTGCCCGTCGGCACCCGCCCCGAGGTCATCAAGCTCGCGCCGGTCGTCCGGGCGCTGATCGAGGACGGTCACGCGGTGCGCTGCATCGCCACCGGCCAGCACGTCGACGCCCGCATGTACGGCGACCTGTTCGACGAGGCCAGGATCCGTCCCGACGCGGCGTGGCAGCTGCGCGGGAGCGAGGGCGACCGGCTGGGCTCGCTGCTCGCGGCGGCCTTCGACGACGTCGCCCAGCACCCGGCTGACGCGGTCCTCGTCCTCGGCGACACCTACACGGCTCCGCTGGTGGCGATGGCGGCCCGGAGCCGCGGGATCGGCGTGCTGCACCTGGAGGCCGGGCTGCGCTCGTTCAACCCCCGTTCGGTCGAGGAGGTCAACCGCCGGATGATGGTCGCCCTCGCCACGGTGCACTTCGCGCCGACGGCCCTCGCCGCCCGGTTCCTCGCAGACGACGGGGTCCCTGCTGAGCGGGTACGAGTGGTCGGGAACCCCGTCATCGACGCGGTCGTGCACTCCGGTGTCGCGGTGCGGCCGGTCGGCGAGCGGGCCGGTGTGCTGCTGACCGCTCATCGAGCGACGAACGTCGACGACCCGGGGCGACTGCTCGAACTGGTCGACCTGGTCCGCAGGCTCGGCGCCGAGCACGGACCGGTCACCTTCCCCCTGCACCCGAGGACCCGGGACCGGCTGACCCGGGCGGGGCTGCTCGAGGAGGTCTCCGGAGCCGCGGGCGTCCTCGTGTGCGAACCGCTCCCCTACGAGGAGCTGCTGCGGGCGCTCGCCTCCTCCCGGGTCGTCGTCACCGACAGCGGTGGCCTGCAGGAGGAAGCGGCGTGGTTCGGGGTCCCGAGCGTCGTGATGCGCCACACCACGCCCCGGTGGGAGGGGGTGCACTCGGGTGCCGTGCTCCTCACCGGGATGGCGGCGGACGCCGTCCTCGACGCCGTCCGGGCGCTCACCACGCCTGCCGTCCTCGAGCGCGTCGCCGGGCTCGCGTGCCCGTACGGGACGGGTGACACGGCACGGCAGGTGAGCGACGTGCTGGCCGAGCCGGGCATCCGGCGACTGCTGGCGCCGACCGAGCCCGCTCTGGGGAGTACGCCCGCCGGACTGCTGCGTGCTGTCGGCCCCGGATGACGGGCGGGCGCCTGCCGTCGTCCGGTGGCGCACGGCCGCCGATCCGCGCGGTCACCCTGGACCTGGACGACACGCTCTTCCCGCAGGCGAGCTGGCTCGCAGGCGCCTGGCACCGCGTGGCGGAGGCGGGAGGCCGGCGCGGGGTGCCGGTCGCAGCCCTGCTGGCGGCGCTGCAGGAGACCGCCGCCCGTGGCAGTGACCGGGGCGGCATCATCGACGCGGCCCTCGGCCTGGTGGGCGCCGACCTGGCGCTGGTGCCCGAGCTGGTGGGGGCCTTCGCCGGGCACGCCCCTGAGGTCCTGCCCTACTACCCCGGTGCGGAGGACGCCCTCCGGCGCCTGCGGGCCCACGGACTGCTCCTCGCCGTCGTCACGGACGGCAACCCGACCGTGCAGCGGGCGAAGGTCGCCGCCCTGGGGGTCGAACGGCTCGTCGACACCGTCGTCATCAGCGACGAGCTCGGAGGGCGCGCCGTGCGCAAGCCGCACCCGGCCGCGTTCGTGGAGGCGCTGCGCCGGATCGGTGTCAGCCCGGCCGCTGCTGTGCACGTCGGGGACCGGCCGGCCAAGGACTGCGCGGGAGCGCAGGCAGCAGGACTGCCCAGCGTCCGGGTGAGGACCGGCGAGTACGTCGACGCCCCGGACGGCCCCTGCCCGCCCTGGTTCTCCGCGGTCACGCTGGCCGACGCCGTGGACCGCCTGCTGGCGCCAGCGGCCTGATCGGCCGCTACGAGGCGCGGGGCCCCGCTCTCCCGACGACCGGAAGGCGCCTGAGGGCAGCGACGAGACGGTTCCTGCGGGCCGAGGCCAGGCCGAGCAGGGCGGTCACCCCGAGGGCGCCCAGCGCCAGGCCCGCAGCACTGCCCACGACCGGGACCGGCTTGGTCGCGCACGGGGTGTGCCTGCGGTTCCAGGCCTTCACGTCGTCGACGAGGGTCCAGGTCACCGGGTCCGAGCTGGACGTCGGCGACCACGTGACCGTGAACGCTGTGGTGTAGGTGCCGGGGGGGAACAGGGCCAGGTGGCCGGGGTTGCCCGCCGAGCCGCCGGTCGCGGTGAAGCTGTTGATGGTGCGGGAGCCGTTGACCGGGATCTTGGCGTACAGGTTGGCGTCGGTCGGGTTCTGGAATCCCATGGCCAGCGTGTAGGTGCCGTTCCCGTTGTTCCACACGCACTTCGCCGTACCGACCAGGCTCGTGCACTTCTGCCAGTCCGAGGAGGACCTCGACACGGTGTCGCAGTTGATCGTCGGCGTGTCCGCTGCCGCCGCGGGCAGAGCCAGGAAGGGCGTGCTCAGCGTCACCGCAGCCAGGACGCCGGCGGCGCCGAGCCGGGAGGGCTGCCGCAGGCGCGGGTGCGTCCTGCCTCGGTCCCGCGTCACGTCCCTCCTCCTGTCCGGTGCCGGCCCGGCACAGATCACGGGCACCCTGCTTGCATCGGATCGCGCGCGGGGCTCCTGTAGGCCTGATCGGCGCAACGGTGCGGACCCCGGTGGAGCAGTCCACCGCCCACGTAGGCTGGTCCGACCGCTTCCGACGCTGCTGGGGACCCATGTTCGACACGCTGTCCGACCGGCTCGACAAGGTGTTCACCTCCCTGCGCGGGAAGGGACGGCTGTCCGACGCCGACATCGACGCCACCGCCCGCGAGATCCGCATCGCGCTGCTCGAGGCCGACGTCGCGCTGCCCGTCGTCAAGGCGTTCATCGCGGCGGTGAAGGAGCGGGCCCGCGGGTCGGAGGTCAGCCAGGCGCTGAACCCGGCGCAGCAGGTCGTCAAGATCGTGAACGAGGAGCTCATCACGATCCTCGGCGGCCAGACGCGGCTGCTGCGCCACGCCAAGACCGGGCCGACGGTGGTCATGCTGGCCGGCCTGCAGGGCGCCGGAAAGACGACGCTGGCCGGCAAGCTCGCGATGCACCTGAAGGCGCAGGGGCACGTCCCGCTGCTCGTCGCCTGCGACCTGCAGCGCCCGAGCGCGGTGCAGCAGCTCCAGGTGGTCGGCGGTCAGGCCGGGGTCGACGTCTTCGCCCCCTTCGCCGGCAGCGGCGTCGGCGACCCGGTGGAGGCGGCCCGTACGGGCGTCGAGCACGCGCGGCGGATGAACCACGACGTGGTCGTCGTCGACACCGCCGGACGGCTCGGCATCGACGCCGAGCTCATGCGCCAGGCCGCCGACATCCGCGACGCCGTGCAGCCCGACGAGGTGCTGTTCGTCGTCGACGCGATGATCGGCCAGGACGCCGTGGTCACCGCCCAGGCCTTCCAGGAGGGCGTCGGCTTCACCGGCGTCGTGCTCACCAAGCTCGACGGCGACGCCCGGGGTGGGGCAGCCCTGTCCGTACGGCACCTGACCGGCCAGCCCATCCTGTTCGCCTCGACCGGCGAGAAGCTCAGCGACTTCGACGTCTTCCACCCCGAGCGCATGGCCTCGCGGATCCTCGGCATGGGCGACGTGCTCACCCTGATCGAGCAGGCGGAGCAGCACTTCGACGCCGACCAGGCCGAGCGCATGGCCGGCAAGCTCCAGAGCGGGGAGGACTTCGACCTCGAGGACTTCCTCGAGCAGATGGTCCAGGTCAAGAAGATGGGTTCGATCACCAGCCTGCTCGGCATGCTCCCGGGCATGGGCCAGATGAAGGAGGCCCTCGACCAGGTCAAGGACTCCGACATCGATCGGATCGCCGCGATCATCCGGTCGATGACCCCCCAGGAGCGGCACACGCCCAAGGTCCTGAACGCCTCGCGCCGGCTCCGCATCGCCAAGGGGTCGGGCACGTCGGTCACCGAGGTGAACAACCTGGTCGACCGGTTCTACGACGCCCAGAAGATGATGAAGCAGATGGGTGGCATGGCCGGCATGGGCATGCCGGGCATGCCCGGGGCCGGGCGCAAGGCACAGCGCTCGGGCAAGAAGGGCGCGCAGGGCAAGAAGGGCAAGAAGGGTCCGGGACGCGCCGGGGGCGGGCCGAGCAGGGTCCAGGCGCTCCCGCCGGGTCAGGGCGCGGGCCCGCCGGCAGGTCTGCCGAAGGGCCTGCCGAGCGCACTGCCCCAGGGGCTGCAGCTCCCGGGGAGCACGCCTGGCGCGGGGCTGCCCCCGGGACCGTCCCGCGGGGGTTCGGGCCCGGACCCGTTCGGGCTCCGCCGACCCCGCTAGCTGCCGACCCCGCTAGCTGCCGGCCCCGCTAGCTCGCGGGCTGCTCCTCCGGGGCCGGGGCACCGGCCTGCTCGGCCGGCTGCCCGGCCGCGAGCGGGGGAGCTCCAGGGCCGGGTTCGACGAGGGCCAGCTGCTGCCGCGCGTAGCGGATGGTCACCGCCAGGACAGCGACGACGGGCACCGCGAGGAAGGCCCCGGTGATGCCGGCCAGGGTGCCTCCCGCGGTGACGGCGAGGATGACGACGGCAGGGTGCAGGTCGAGGGTCCGGCCGACCAGGATCGGCTGGAGCACGTTCCCCTCGAGCTGTTGCACCAGCAGCACCAGCACGATGACGATCAGGGCGGTCGTCGGACCGTTGGTCACGAGGGCGATGAGCGCGGCCAGGGCGCCGGTGACCACGGCGCCGATGATCGGGATGAAGGCCCCGAAGAAGATCAGGACCGCCAGTGGCACCGCGAGGGGGACACCCAGCACGGCCAGGCCGGTGCCGATGGCGACGGCGTCGACGAGCCCGACCGCCGCCTGGGCCCGGATGAAGCCCGACAGCGTCGCCCATCCCCGCCGCGAGACGGCGCTCACGTGGGGCTCGGCTCTGGGTCCGACCAACCCGCCGAGCCACGGCAGGAACTTGGGCCCGTCCTTGAGGAAGAAGAAGCACAGCACGAGGGCCAGCAGGCCGGTGAGCAGGAGCGAGCCGGCGGCCACCGCTCCGCTCAGCACGCGGCCGGCGATGCTCTGGGCGTTGGCCTGCAGCTCGCCGATGACGTTGTCCACGGCGCCGCCGACCGCATCCTCACCGAGGTTCAGCGGGGGACCCGTCACGAAGCCCCGGACGTCCTCCAACCCGGCGACGACCTGGTCCGCGATCTCCTGGGCCTGCCCCGTCACCTGCGGCGCCAGCGCCGCGATGAGCCCGACCATCAGGAGCACCCCGGCGAGCAGCACCCCGATCGCCGCGAGGGCCGCCGGTACGCGGTGGGACCGCAGGAAACGCACGGGGGGCCAGAAGACCGTGGCGAGCAGCAGTCCCAGCAGGAGGGGCAGGACGATGACCCACAGCTTCGACACCAGGTAGGCCAGGACGAGGGCGGCGGCGACGATGGCGAGGAAGCGCACGCTCGCCACGGCCAGCCGGGCGACGGCCCGCCCCACGCGGGCCTCACGGCGCACCGACGACTCGGGCACCTCGCGGTCGGGCGGCGGCGGCGGGGCGCTCACGTCTGCGGAGCTGCGCGTGGGGTCGTTCTCGCTCGGGGGTGTGCTCACCCGGCCGATCTTGCCCTGCTGAGGTCGATCGTCACGTCAGCCTGGCCGTCGCCGTGTCCCCCGAGCGAGCAGGCCGGCCACGAGGGCGACGCCCTGCAGCAGGGCGAGCACGAGCAGCCCAGCGCGTACGCCGTGGCCCGCGACGACGAGGCCGGCGAGAGCGGAGCCGGCCGCGAAGCCGCCGAACTTCAGGCTGGCGGCCGTCATCACCACCTGGGTCTGCATGTCCGCCGGGCTGTGCGTCGCGCGGACCGCGAGCGTCGAGGCCAGCACCGGACCCTCGAGCGCGCCGGCGAGGACGACGAGGACCAGGGCCACCGGGAACGTGGGGGCCACGGCGACCGCGGCGAAGGCGAGCCCGAGGCCGGCGATCCCGAGGAAGGCCAGCCGCATCGGGCCGGTCCTGGGTGCGCGAGAGGCCACCGCGACGCTGCCCCCGAGAGCGCCGAGGGCGAAGGCGCTGAAGAACGCCCCTCCGGCGGCGGGGTCCTGGCCCAGCTCGACGGCGAGCAGGGGCAAGACCACGGGCAGGGCGCCCAGCCCGGTGAACGACACGGTGGTCGCCACCGTGATGGCCCGCAGCGCCGGGACCCGTGCGAGCAACCGCAGGCCGGTGGCGACGGTGCGGACCAGACCGGCCCGCGCCGGGTCCGCGACGGGCAGCGGCATGTGGACCCGCAGGACCGCGAGCAGGGCGACCAGGGACAGCGCAGCAGTCACTCCGACAGCGACGTCGGCACCTGCGACGGCCGCCAGAGCACCTGCCAGCGCGGGGCCCGCCACCCCGGCCACGTTGTAGCTGGTGGCCTCCGCCCCGTACGCCCGCCGCAGGAGGGGGGCGGGCACGAGCGGCGGGATCAGCCCGGTGAAGCCTCCGGTCAGCACGGGCGCGGTGAGCCCGGCCACCAGCCCGAGCAGGACCACGACGTACGACGGCGCGTGCCCCGTCGCCGCGAGCAGTCCGACCAGGGCGCCCAGCAGGAGCAGCTGGTTGGCCACGAAGACCTGGCGGCGGTGCGGGGTGCGGTCGAGCCAGGCGCCGAGCAGGGGCCCGGTGAGGAGCGCCGGCAGGGTCAGGGCGCCGACCACGGCGCCGGCCAGGGCGGGGGAGCCGGTCCGGTCGAGCACGAGCAGGACCATGGCGACGCGGGCGGCCTCGTTGGCGAGGCGGGCCGTCGTGGAGGCGGCGAACAGGGTCGGAAGTCCGGCGGTGCGCCACACCGAGCCGGCAGCCGACGTGGTCGGCTGCTCCAGGGTGGTGGTCACGGGGCCAGTGTCTGCCGCGCGCCAGCGCCTCGACCGCCGCTGTGAGGGAAGTCACCGCCGGTGCGTCTCGTCGGTTCCGGGTGCCGCGCCCGGGGGTGGCCTGCTGCGTCCGACACCGGCGCGCGCTCGCAGCAGGTCGCCTCCGGGGCAGGCGGGGCAAGGTCCGCCAGCGCTTCTGGCACACTGTTCGGCGAGCTACCGCAGGACGACGGCCCTCTACCCGTCGACCTGCGCGACCACGCTGTCAGGGCCGCTCGAGGGCCTGGCAGCGGGCCCCGGACGCGCATCCCCACGCGCTGCGCCGGACGCCACCCCCCTCACACGACCGGAGCACCAAGACCCGTGGCAGTCAAGATCAAGCTCATGCGGCTCGGCAAGATGCGCGCGCCCTACTACCGCATCGTCGTCGCCGACGCCCGCACCAAGCGCGAGGGCCGCGTCATCGAGACGATCGGCAAGTACCACCCCAAGGAGAACCCCTCCTTCATGGAGGTCGACGCGGACCGCGCCGCGTACTGGCTCGGTGTGGGCGCGCAGCCGACCGAGCCCGTCGCCGCGATCCTCAAGGTGACCGGTGACTGGCAGCGCTTCAAGGGCCTGCCCGCCCCGCCCCCCATGCTCGTCGCGGAGCCCAAGGTCGACAAGAAGGTCGCCTTCGAGGCGGCTGCCCGCGAGAGCATCGAGGCCGGCGGTGGCGCGACCACCCCGAAGAAGAAGGCGGCCCCCAAGACCGTCGTGGACGACAACACCGCCCCGGCCGGCCACGCAGCGCCGCCCGCCGACCAGCCCGCCACGGCGACCGTCGCCGGTGAGGGCGCTGTCGAGCTCGGCGCCGGCTCGGTCTCCGCCGCCCCTCAGGGCTCCGAGCCTGCCGCCGCCGAGGCCGGCACCGGGAGCGCCTCGACCGCCGGCGGCGCTGCCGACGCCTCTGCCGTGGCACTGGCCGCAGACGCGGCCACCAGCACCGACTCCCCCTCTGACAAGGCTTAGTCGGTGCTCGAGAACGCCCTCGAGCACCTCGTCAAGGGCATCGTCGACAATCCCGACGACGTCGAGGTCGAGCTGGTCACCAACCGCCGCGGGCGCACGCTCGAGGTGCGGGTGAACCCCGAGGACCTCGGCAAGGTCATCGGCCGCAACGGGCGCACCGCCAAGGCCCTGCGCACCGTGATGGCTGCCCTGGGCGGGCGCGGCGTGCGGGTGGACGTCGTCGACACCGACGAGGTCCGCTAGCCCCGTGGCGCGCGTCGCCGGACACCGTCGGCGGTCGGCCACCGCCCCGCCGGCGGTCCCGGACCCTTCCCCGGATGCTGTCGAGCCCGCCTCGACGGACGGCCTCGACCTCAGCTCGCGGGACTACCCGGGGCCCCCCTCCGCGTCCCCGGCCGACCTGCTGGTCGTGGGGCGGATCGGCAAGCCCCAGGGCATCCGGGGGGAGGTGACGGTCCAGGTCCGCACCGACGATCCGGAGGCGCGGTTCGCGGTGGGCTCCGTGCTGCTCACCGACCCGGTCGAGCGCGGGCCGCTGACGGTGGAGTCGTCCCGACTGCAGAACGGCCGGCTCATGGTGCTGTTCGCCGGTGTCGCCGACCGCAACGACGCGGAGCGGCTACGCGAGACGCTCCTGCAGGTCGACGCGGCCACCCTGCCGCCGCCCGAGGACGCCGACGAGTTCCACGACCACGTCCTGCGGGGCATGGCCGTGCGCCTGGTCGAGGGGCGTCACCTGGGCGAGGTCGCCGACGTGCTGCACCTGCCGCATGGCGACGTGCTGGTCGTCCGACGCGCCGACAACGGCGCTGAGGTCCTCGTGCCCTTCGTCCGGGCGATGGTGCCGGAGGTCGACGTCCCCGCGCGGTCCCTCGTCGTCGATCCGCCCCCGGGTCTGCTAGACCTCACCGACGACCCCCCGGGCGACTAGGTGCTCGTCGACGTCGTCACGATCTTCCCCGACTACCTCGCGCCGCTCGAGCTCTCGCTGCTCGGCAAGGCGCGGCAGCGCGGGTTGCTCGAGGTGCGCGTCCACGACCTGCGCACGTGGACCGGTGACGTCCACCGCACCGTCGACGACACCCCGTACGGCGGTGGCCCGGGCATGGTCATGAAGCCCGAGCCGTGGGGCGCGGCCCTCGACGCGGTCCTCGACGCGGGCGGTCCTGGAAGCCCTGCGGCGCCGGTCCTCGTCGTCCCCACGCCCAGCGGCCATCGGTTCACGCAGGCGATGGCTGCCGAGCTGGCGGACGAGCCGTGGCTGGTGTTCGCCTGCGGGCGCTACGAGGGGATCGACAGCCGGGTCCTGGTGGACGCCGAGCAGCGCTTCCGCGTGCGGGAGGTGAGCCTGGGGGACTACGTGCTGGCCGGCGGAGAGGTCGCCGTGCTCGCGGTCGTCGAGGCGGTGACCCGGCTGCTCCCGGGGGTGCTCGGCAACGCGGCCTCGCACCAGGACGACTCCTTCGCCCCCGGGTTGATGGCCGGACTTCTCGAGGGCCCGGTCTACACGCGGCCGCCGGTCTGGCGGGGCCTCGAGGTCCCGGACGTCCTGCAGTCGGGGGACCACGGACGGATCTCGCGCTGGCGGAGGGAGCAGGCGGTGAGCCGGACGGCGACCCGCCGTCCCGAGCTGCAGCCACCGGAGGCTGGCGACGACGTTGAAGGCCGACCCGGTGGTGTGGCAGAGTAGAGGGTCGCTGCTGTCCCCGGACCAGGCGCTTGCAGGCCGAGTGCAGACCAGTCCGAGACCGTCCAGCCAGACGAGCCAGAGCAGCAGTTCGACCAGCACCACCCACCTGGTCCCCACCGGGATCCATGGCCGACCCGGCAGGCGCCTGTTCGCGCGACTGCCGCACGAGAGAGCGACGCACCCGATGCACATCCTGGATGACCTCGACGCCGCGCAGCTGCGCACCGACGTCCCCGACTTCCGCCCCGGGGACACCCTCGACGTGGGCGTGCGGGTCGTCGAGGGCAACCGCTCCCGGGTGCAGCACTTCCAGGGCGTGGTCATCCGCCGCCAGGGCGGTGGCGTGCGCGAGACCTTCACGGTCCGCAAGGTCAGCTTCGGGGTGGGCGTCGAGCGCACCTTCCCGATCCACACGCCGGTCATCGAGAGCATCAAGATCGTGACCCACGGCGACGTGCGGCGCGCGAAGCTCTACTACCTGCGCGAGCTGCGGGGCAAGAAGGCCAAGATCAAGGAGAAGCGCTTCGCCGTGCCGGCGAAGGCGGCGACCTCGACGGCGCCCGCGAACCCGGCCGCTCCGGCCTCGCCCTCGACGGCTGCGCCGTCCGCTCCCGCCGACGCCTGACCCGGCGAGCCTGGGGTCGCGGTCGACGAGCAGCAGGGTGACCAGTGACGACTCGCCGTTGAGAACGGGCGACGCAGACCCGGCCCCGGGTGGCAGTGCCGAGCCACAGGCGCCAGCGGTACGGCGGGGCTCGTTCCTGCGCGAGCTCCCGTTCCTCGTCGTCATCGCCGTCGTCCTCGCGATGCTGATCAAGGCGTTCCTGTTCTCGGCGTTCTACATCCCGTCGGGCTCGATGGAGCAGACGCTCGCCGTGAGCGATCGCGTTCTCGCCAACAAGCTCGTCTACGACCTGCGGGACGTGCGCAGGGGCGAGGTCGTCGTCTTCGACGGCAAGGGGTCGTTCACCCCTGAGACCGGCATCGAGCCGCCTGCGAGCGGTCCTGACAGGGCGCTGCGCGCTCTTGCCCGGCTCGTCGGGCTCGGGGCCCCGGGGGAGAAGGACTACATCAAGCGCGTGATCGGTCTTCCGGGCGACCGGGTGGCCTGCTGCGCCGACGGCAAGGTCACGGTGCAGGTCAAGGGCTCACAGACCCCCGTGGTGCTGGAGGAGCCCTACCTCTACCAGGACAACCGCCTCGTCTTCTGCTCCGACGGCCGCGGCGAGTCAGCCTGCCCGCCGGGAGCCCCGGGGGTCCTCGTGCCCGAGGGGCAGCTGTTCGTGATGGGCGACCACCGCGGCGGGTCGCTCGACTCGCGCGAGGAGGGCACCATCCCCGAGTCCGAGGTCATCGGCCGGGCCTTCGTGATCATCTGGCCGGTCTCCCGGTGGGACAACCTCCCCGTGCCCGACACCTTCGGCGACCGCTTCCAGGCCCTGCCCGCGTACGGGGCGGCCGGCGCCCCGTACGCCCTCGGCCTGCTCGGTGCCCTTCCGCTCCTCGCCCTGCGCCGCGGTCTGCGTACTCGTCGCCGGCTCCGACGCGACGGCGCCCCTGCGCACTAGGCTGCGGCTCGTGCAGGAGGAGCGACGGGCCGCTCGGGTGCTGCTCGTGGACAACGAGCACCGCGTCCTGCTGCTGCAGGGCGGCGACCCCGACGAGCCCGACCGGGGCCAGTGGTGGATCACCCCGGGCGGTGGCATCGAGCCTGGTGAGAGCCCCCCGCAGGCTGCGGCGCGCGAGCTCGACGAGGAGACGGGCTTGCGGGTCCCGGCGAGCGAACTCGGCCACGTCGTCCACGAGCGGGTCACCGAGTTCCGCTTCGCGGGCCGCGACTACCGCCAGTCGGAGGACTACTTCCTGCTGCGCGTGCCCGCCCACGAGGTCGATCCCGACCGGCCGGGCGCGGTCGCCGATCCCGGCATCACGGGCCACCGGTGGTGGACGCTGCCGGCGCTCGAGCGGACGTCCGAGGTGGTCTTCCCGCGCGATCTGCGCGACGTGCTCGGTCGCGTCCTCGGCGCGGCGCCGTGCTAGCGCCCCGGCCGGTCGTCCGGTCCGAGAACGGGCTGTGGGCGCTCGAGCGGGTGCTCCAGCGCAACGGCTTCCCTCTCGTGGCCGGCACCGACGAGGCAGGTCGCGGCGCGTGCGCCGGCCCCCTCGTCGTCGCCGCGTGCATCCTGCCGACGGGCCGGCGGGGTGAGGTGCCGGGGCTCAACGACTCCAAGCTGATGACCGAGCGGGCTCGCGAGGCGGCCTACGAGCAGGTGCTGGCCCGGGCGCTCAGCTGGTCCGTGGTGGTCGTGCCGTCTGCGGAGGTGGACCGGTGCGGGCTGCACGTGATGAACGTGCGGGCGATGCGCCAGGCCGTCACCCGGCTGCAGCCGGCTCCGTCGTACGTGCTGACCGACGGCTTCCCGGTGGGCGGGCTGCCGGCGCCGGGCCTGGCCGTGTGGAAGGGCGACCGGGTGGCCGCGTGCGTCGCCGCGGCGTCCGTGCTGGCCAAGGTGACCCGGGACCGGATGATGGTGGAGCTGCACGAGACCTGGCCGGAGTACGACTTCCGGCGGCACAAGGGCTACGTGACCCCCGAGCACACCGCGGCTCTGGACGAGCACGGACCCTGCCCGTCGCACCGCTTCTCCTACGTCAACGTCCGGTCACGGGTACGGCCAGCCCGTGACGGGGGCGACCTGCGGCAGACTGTCGCGATGGACGAGCGCACACGGGCCTTCGCATGAGCGCGGAGGAGCTCGAGAAGTACGAGACCGAGATGGAGCTGCAGCTCTACCGGGAGTACCGCGACATCGTCCGGCAGTTCGACTTCGTGGTGGAGACAGAGCGCCGGTTCTACCTGGCGAACGCCGTCGACGTGCAGCCGCGCAGCTCCGACGGCGAGGTGTGGTTCGAGCTGACCCTCACCGACGCCTGGGTCTGGGACATGTACCGCCCGGCCCGCTTCGTGAAGTCGGTCCGCGTGCTGACCTTCAAGGACGTCAACGTCGAGAAGCTGGAGAAGCCCGACCTCGAGCTGCCGGGGGGCCGCGCGCCGTTCGGCGGGTAGGGGCAGCGGGTACGGGCGCCGCATGGGTCTCCTCTCGCGCCTGCGCTCCCGCTCCTCGTCCGACGCGTCGTCCGCCCCGGGGGGCCAGCAGCCGGGTGCGGCGAGCCAGCCCGAGGGCGACGGCCCGGTCACCCTGGAGGACCGCACCGAGCCCGGTGGGCAGGGGAGCCCTGACACCAACCAGGCCAAGACCGAGCCGATGGCGCCCGAGACCGGACACCCCGAGGCGCCCGGGGCGCCGTCGCTCGCCTCGATGAACGTCGGTGCGGGCGACGCGCAGGCGCCGAGTCACGTGGGCGCTCAGCCACCGTCGGCCGGCTCGGACTCGTCCACCAGCACGGCCACCGAGCCCGGCGCGGACTCGGCCGGGGGCTACGCACAGCGGGCCTGGGGCCGCCAGGGCGCCACGCCCGAGGGCGAGGCCGTGGGCACGGACGTCGAGGCCGGGGCGTCGGCTCTGCGCCAGGGCGCGGGTGCCGCTGGCCCGGGCGGCCCCCACGGCGAGGAGCCGTCGGGCGCCGGGGACACCGGCCCCTCCCCAGCCGTCGGTGACGGCCCGCTCCAGGGGAGCAGCGAAGAGCTGCCCGTGGTGCAAGGGGTGCGCCGGCCTCAGGCCGACGAGGCCTGACCGCAGGCCCGGTCAGGCCTCGAGCGGCTCCAGCAGGAAGACCGGGATCTCCCGCTCGGACTTCTTCTGGTAGTCGGCGTAGTTCGGGAAGGCCGCGACCGACCGCTCCCACCACTGCTGGCGCTCCTCGCCGGAGAGCTCCCGGGCGGTCATGTCCTGCTTGTTCGGTCCGTCCTGCAGCTCGACCCGGGGGTGCGTCCGCAGGTTCTCGTACCAGGCCGGGTGCGTCGGGGCTCCGCCCTGGGAGGCCACCGCCGCGTAGCGCCCCTCGTGCTCGACCCGCATCAGGGGCGTCTTGCGCACCTTGCCGCTGCGTGCCCCCAGGTTGGTCACGATGACCACGGGGAGACCCGTGTCCATCAGCGTCGTGGCCCGGGTCCCGCCGGACGCCTCGTACTCCGTGACCTGGTCACGGACCCACTTCTGCTTGCTCGGCTCGTACTCACCATCCAGGGGCATGGGCGCAGTCAACCGCCGCCGCCGTCGTGCTGTCCACAACCTGGCCGCAGGCCCTCGCCCGCCGCCGGTCTGCGCGGCAGCCTCCCCGCAGGAGGTGACGACGTGAGCAAGGACGAGCGCGCGAGCGCAGGAGAGGGCGCGGTCACGCGCGGCACGGTGGCGAGCCCCGGCACGGCGACCCAGGTCCTGGGCCGCTACGGCGAGGAGCTGGCGGCGCAGCACCTCGTCGGCTCCGGGATGTCGGTGCTGGCCCGCAACTGGCGGTGCCGGCAGGGGGAGCTCGACCTGGTGGCCCGGGACCGCGACGGGACCGTGGTCTTCGTCGAGGTGAAGACGCGCGCAGGCACCGGCTTCGGACAGCCCGCCGAGGCCGTGGGCCGGGTCAAGGCCCGCCGCCTCCGGGTGCTGGCGTGCGCGTGGCTGCTCGCCAACCCGCAGCCAGGCGGGCCTGAGCTCCGCTTCGACGTCGTCAGCGTCGTCCGGCGACCGGGGGAGCAGCCGAAGCTGACGCACCTGCGGGGCGCGTTCTGACGTGCCGCGGGGACCTCGGGGCCTCAGGACAGCGGGCGCAGCGGTGGTGCGAGGTCCGCCCGGCCGCGGCGAGGCCGTGACCTCGTGGACGGCACGGGTCAGGCGCTCGTCGCCCGGGCCGGCTGCCACCCGCTCGACGGCGGCCCTCCGACCGCCGGGTGTCACGCGATCCCGCCTGCCGGCCCTTGAAGGCGGTGGCCGACGGGAGCAGTGTGCTCGAGACGCTCGCGTCGTACGTCCGAGGGGAAGGGGGCCGCGTGACCATGACCAGAGCGCTCCTCGAGGGCGACGTCGACTACCTCGTCGTCGGCGCGGGCGCCATGGGCATGGCGTTCACCGACGCGCTGCTCGACCACGCCGAGGTGAGCGTGGCGCTCGTGGACCGCCGGCACAGCGTCGGCGGGCACTGGCTCGACGCCTACCCGTTCGTGCGCCTGCACCAGGCCTCGGCCTTCTACGGGGTGGCTTCGACGCTGCTGGGTGGCGGGCGCGTGCAGCCACGGGGGCCGGAGGCCGGTCTGCACGAACGCGCGAGCGTCTCCGAGATCTGCACCTACTACGAACGGGTGCTCGCCGACCGGATGGTCTCGGGCAAGGTCGAGGTGTTCTCCAGCTGCGAGTACACGGGTGACCGGCAGGTCGTCTCCCGGATCTCCGGGCGACGGTTCGAGGTTCCCGGGTCCTGTCGGATCGTCGACGCGAGGTACCTCGCGCCCGACATCCCCTCGACGACGCTTCCGCCGTTCGAGGTCGCGGACGGCGCGCGGGTGGTCCCCGTCAACGACCTGGTCGCTGTCACCGAGGCCCCCAGCCAGTACGTGCTCGTGGGCTCCGGCAAGACCGCGACGGACGCCTGCGTCTGGCTGCTCGGCAACGGCGTCGACCCGGACGCCATCTGCTGGGTGAGGCCTCGCGACCCGTGGATGCTCAACCGCGCCGTCGTGCAGCCGGATCCCGCGATCTTCCTCGGGATGGTCGCCGACACCATGGAGGCAGCAGCTGCCGCCGCCTCGCTGGAGGACCTGTTCCTGCGACTCGAAGAGGCCGGCGTGATGGTCCGCATCGACGCGTCCACCACCCCGACCATGGCCAAGACACCGACGCTGGCGACCTGGGAGCTGGAGCTCCTGCGCAGCGTCGAGAACGTCGTACGGCGAGGGCATGTACGTCGGGTGGAGCCAGGGCGCATCACCCTGGAGGAGGGGGTGGTCGACGTCGCGCGGGACGCGCTGGTGGTCCACTGCGCAGCGTCCGGCCTGAGGTACCCGCCGAGCGTGCCGATCTGGGGGGAGTCGGCCATCACGCTGCAGCCGATCCGCAGCGGCTTCCCCTGCTTGGGCGCGGCTCTGGCCGGCTACGTGGAAGCGACCCGCGTGGACGACGCCGAGAAGAACCGGCTCTGCCCTCCGACGCCGTACCCCAGCACGCTGGCCGACTGGGCGCACATGAACGTCCTGGGAGCACGGGCCACGCGGGCCTTCGGCGCAGAGCCTGACATCCAGGCGTGGGTGGCCGGAGTCGCCCTCAACCCGGCCCGCATCCCCGCGGCGCACAGCGGGACCCGGCGGATGGACGCTGTGCTCGAGCGGCTCCAGACCCACAGCGGCCCCGGGCTGAACAGACTGGCTGAGCTCAGTGGACGCTCGCCGGCCTCGACAGCCTGAGTCGGCGGTCGGTCTCAGACGCCGATCAGGCGGGCCCACGTCAGCGGGCCCGCGACTCCGTCGGGGGTGAGCGACCCGGTCGCGCCCTGCCAGCTGGTGAGAGCGCGCTCGGTGGCGGCCCCGAAGTCGCCGTCCACGACCACGGGACTGCCGTGGGCCACGAGCAGGCCCTGCAGGTTCCTGACGTGCTGTCCTTGTGAGGGCTTGCGGAGAACAGGGAGTGCGGACACGTCGACACCTTCTGTCGGAGGAGGAGCTGCTGCCGGAACGGGAGGTGTCCCGGGCGCCCCGGTGAGACTCCAGGGTCGGTCGTCGTCGATGGAGCCGTGCACGCTGATGTGGGCGTGCTTGGTGTGGGCGTTCACCCCGCTGTACGGTCCCCATTCCCACGCGCGACGTCCCGCTGTCGCGTAGCTGCTGAACATGCGCCCGTCCGAGATGACGTACTTCAACCGCGGATCCCGTTGGGCACGAAGGCATTCCGTCAGCACGTCGTTCATCTCGATGCCGTCCTGGACCCACTCGGTCAGGTCGATCGCGCACACGGCTCCGGAGGCGGTGGGGTTGTGGTCGCTCTGGCGACTGCTGTGCTCGGCGTCCCCGATGGTGCCGTCCGAGCCCTTGGGTCGCCCGGGGTACCCCGCGTCGACCTGCGCCCGGAGCCGGACCAGAGAGTGTGCGAGGTACCAGCTCACGCTGAACCACCCCCCCTGCTCCCTGGTCCGACTATGGCAGCCCGCAGCCGATGTTCATAGGCGCCAGCGCGACCAGCTCGGCCAGGTTCTGCGCGATGCCCTCGGCCAGCGTCCCGACGTCTGCGGCCGTGTCCTCGTCACCGGTCACCCCGAAGGCGATCCCTCCGCGGTACGTCATGATCGACACCCCCGTGCGGATGCTGGACGCGATCGGGACGTAGGGGATGACCTCACGCAGCGGGCGGCCGAGGGCGTAGAGCTGCTCCCGGGGCCCGGGCACGTTGGTGGTCACGGTCGTCAGCGACCGTTGCGGCAGTCGGGCGGCGGCCCGGTAGAGCGCACCGACCAGCGGATAGACACCGCGCTCGGACAGGGCCGTCACCGTCGCGACGGCCGGGGCCTCGTCGCTGGCCTTCAACGCGGCCAGCCGGCTGCGCACGAGGGACAGCCGTTCCAGCGGGTCCGCCACGTCGACCGGCAGGTCGGCCAGCAGGACCGAGACCTGGTTGCCGCGTGCGCCCACCTCGCCGGGAGCGCGCACGCTGACCGGGACGAGCGTCCGCACGGAGCGGCCGTGCAGCGGCTCCCCCCGCGACATCAGCAGCGCACGGAAGGCACCGGTGACGGCGGCGAGGACGACGTCGTTGAACGTCCCCCCGAAGGCCTGGCGCACGGCTTGCACGTCCGTCATCGACCCCCGGGAGAAGGCATAGCGGCGGTGTGCGGAGACCGGGCCGGTCAGCGAGGACGCCTCGACGGGTCGCAGCGGGAGGGCGTGCAGCCCGCGGGCGGTACGCGCGAGCTGCGCGGCCAGGCAGACCGGGTGGCGCAGCGCGCCGGCCAGCGCGGCGCCCTGCTGCACCGGCAGCACGCCGAGCCGGGCCAGCGCGCTCGCGGTCAGTGTCAGCGTCGAGGGCTGGTGCTCTGGACGCCAGGCCTCCGGCGCACCTGGACGCGACTTCGCGCTGTCGTCCAGGACGGCGTGGTAGATGTCGGTCCCGGAGACGCCGTCAGCCATGCAGTGGTGGATCGTCGAGACCAGCGCCCACCGCCCGTCCTCCAGCCCCTCGACCAGCCAGGTCTCCCAGAGCGGCCGGTCGCGGTCCAGGCGGCGTGACATGAGCCGCCCCATGAGCGCCGCCAGCTCCGCGTCCCCGCCTGGCGCGGCCAGGGCGGTACGGCGCAGGTGGTGCGCCAGGTCGAAGCCCACGTCGTCGACCCAGACGGGCGGTCCCAGGTCGAGCGGGATCGTGTGCACCTTCTGGCGGAAGCGTGGGATGCGCGAGACGCGTTCGGCGTACATGGCCGTGAACTCCTCCGCCGACAGCGGCGGCCCGTCGAACACGGCGATGGAGGAGATGGCGAGGGACACGTCGGGCTCCTCGTCCTCGACGAGCAGGAAGGCCGCGTCCAGGGCTGTCAGGCGCTGCATGACTGCAGCTCCCGCTTCACGATCTTGCCGGTCGCGTTGAGCGGCAGGCCGTCGCGGATCTCCACCGTGCGCGGGTACTTGTAGGCCGCGATCCGCTCCCGCACGTGCTGGACCAGCTCGCCCTCCGTGACGTGCCGGCCGGGGTGGAGCGACACGAAGGCCTTGACCTCCTGGCCGAGCCGGTCGTCGGGGACCCCGACGACAGCAGCCTGCGCGACCGCCGGGTGGGTGTACAGGACGTCCTCGACCTCGCGGGGGTACACGTTGTCGCCGCCGCGGATGATGAGCTCCTTCTTCCTGTCCACGATGAAGAAGAAGCCGTCCTCGTCCACGTAGCCGAGGTCGCCGGTGTGCAGCCAGCCGTCGGCCAACGCCGCCGCCGTGCCCTCGGGGTCGCCGTGGTAGCCGCGCATGACGTTGACACCGCGCACGACGAGCTCGCCGACGTGCGCGTCGCCGGCGGGCAGCACCTGACCCGCGTCGTCCCAGATCTCGACCTCCACCCCCCAGATCGCCCGGCCGACGCTGTACACCCGCCGGTCGGTCGCGCTGACGTTGAAGGTCGTCGTCGAGGCGGTCTCGGACAAGCCGTAGCCCTCGAGGATCACGACGCCGAAGCGGGCCTCGAACTGGTCGATCACGGTCGCGGGAAGTGCCGCGCCTCCGGAGATCCCGACGCGCAGGCTCGACAGGTCGTACCTGCCGAGCTCGGGGTGGTCGAGCAGGGCGATGTACATCGTCGGCACACCCTCGAAGACCGTCACCCGGTCCCGCTGGACGACGTCCAGCACCACACCCGCGTCGAAGCGCGGGACGAGCGTCATGGTCGCCCCGAAGCGGACGCAGATGTCGAGGATGCTCGACAGCGCGAAGACGTGGAACAGCGGCAGCGCGACGAGCACGACGTCGTCGTCGCGGATGCCGAACAGGCGGCCCGGCGTGTCCGCGTTCATGAGCAGCTGGAAGTGGGTGAGCTCGGCTCCCTTGGGGCGTCCCGTCGTGCCTGACGTGTAGACGATGACGGCCACGTCGCCGGGGTCGCTCTGGTGCAGCGGCGGACGCCCGGGCACGGGCACCGGCACGTCCTCGAAGCGGGTGCCGAGGTCCGATGCCGGCCCGCCCCCGGTCGTCAGCACGACGATCTCGGTGAGCCCGGCGTCGGCTGCCCCCTTGGCCGCCTCCCCGGCCACCACCGACCAGGTGATCAGCAGCTCGGCCCCGGAGTCGCCCAGGATGTGGGCGACTTCGTGCGACTTGTACAGCACGTTCACCGGCACCACCACGGCGCCGGCCTTGAGGATCCCGAAGTACGCGACGACGAACTGGCCCACGTTGGGGAGCTGTAGCGCCACCCGCCCTCCCGGCGTGATCCCCCGCTCGAGCAGCCCCGCGGCGAACTGGTCCGAGGCCCCGTCGAGCTGGGCGTAGGTCATCCGGTGCGTGCCCTCGATCAGGACCACCTTCTCGGGGGCCTGACGGGCGGACTCGCACAGCATGGTGGCCAGGTTGAGGCTCACGGTCGTGCTCCTTCGGTCGGCGCGGACCGCCACGTGGGGCCGGTGCTTTCACGGCGGCAGCACGATGCTGGTCCTGCCCGGGACGTCCCGCCAGGGCCGTTGGTCCCCCCGCCCGAGGAGGCGGCCGGGACGCGGTGGCTCCGTCCACAGGTGGCGGCCGTCCACAGCCTGCGCCGGACCCTGGTGACCGCGCCCTGCAGGCGGCAGCGTCCTGGGCGGAGGTGGTGCTTCGTGGCGTTGGCCCGGGCGTACGCGGTGGGGCTGGTCGGCGTGGACGGCCATGTGGTGGAGGTGGAGGCCGACCTCGCACTGGGGCTTCCCGGACTGACCGTGATCGGCTTGCCCGACGCGTCGCTGGGGGAGGCCCGGGACCGCGTCCGGGCGGCGATCGTCAACAGCGGTCAGGCCTGGCCGCAGCGCCGGATCACGCTCGCGCTCTCCCCGGCGTCCCTGCCCAAGAGGGGGAGCGGCTTCGACCTGGCGCTGGCGGCCTCGCTGCTCGCAGCCGCCGGGGTCGTCCCACCCTCGTCGCTGATGGGGCGGGTCCTGATCGGCGAGCTCAGCCTGGACGGCCGGGTGCGCCCGGTGCGCGGGGTCCTGCCGGCGGTGCTGACCGCAGCCCGGGCCGGCTTCGAACGGGTGGTGGTGCCCCTCCAGGACCTCGCCGAGGCCCGGTTGCTGCCCGGGGTGGACGCCCGGGGGGTGGGTTCCCTGCGGGACCTGGTCTGCCTGCTGACGGGGGTGGACTACGACGACGCCGCGCCGGAACCGCCTGTCCCGGGGCAGGACGAGCCGGTCCCGGACCTGCTCGACGTGGCCGGTCAGCCTGTCGGCCGCACGGCCATCGAGGTCTGCGCGGCCGGCGGGCACCACGCCCTGCTGCTCGGACCGCCGGGCAGCGGCAAGACCATGCTGGCCGAGCGGATGCCGTGGCTGCTCCCACCGCTCGACCTCGACGCGGCCCTCGAGGTCACCGCCGTCCACTCCGTCGCAGGCACCCTGCCGGCCGGCAGCCCGCTGATCGTCCGGCCGCCGTTCCAGGACCCGCACCACACCGCGACGGTCGCGTCGATCGTGGGCGGTGGGAGCGGCATCGCGAAGCCCGGGGCGGCCTCGCTCGCCCATCGAGGAGTCCTGTTCCTGGACGAGGCACCGGAGTTCGCCGCTCGCGTCCTCGACGCGCTCCGGCAGCCGCTGGAGAGCGGGCGGCTGTCGATCACCCGCGTCGGCGGCACCGCCGTCTACCCCGCTGTCTTCACCCTGCTGATGGCCGCGAACCACTGCCCCTGCGCCCAGCCGGACGACCGGTGCTCGTGCACACCGGACGTGCGCCGGCGGTACCTCGCCAGGTTGTCGGGGCCGCTGCTCGACCGGATAGACCTGCGGGTAGAGGTCTCCCGCATCTCCCGGGCCGAGATGCTGGCCGAGGACGGCCGCGGTGAGCCGAGCTCCCAGGTGGCGGCCAGGGTCGTCGCCGCACGGGCGCGGGCCGCCGAGCGCTACGCGGGCACCCCGTGGCGGACCAACGGCGAGGTGCCCGCGGTGGAGCTGCGGCGCCGCTGGCCGGTGCCCCGGGCGTCGACCGCACAGGCCGAGCGGGCCATGGACCTGGGTCAGCTCACGGCGCGGGGCTACGGGCGGACGCTGCGGCTCGCCTGGACCTTGGCGGACCTGGCCCAGGCCGGGGTGCCCGGTCCGGAGCACGTCGCTCACGCCCTCGGCTACCGGCTCTCCGGCGGCTCTGCGGGGCTCGCCGCATGAGCGCAGCGCCGGACGAGGTCGCGCAGGCCCTGGTCGGGCTGTCCCACGTCGTGGAGCCGGGGCACCGGGCGCTCCACGCCGCCGTCGCCGACCTGGGCCCGGTCGCTGCCTGGGAGGCGTTGCGGCGGGGGAATCCCTGCGGGGCCCTGTCCCCGGAGCTGCGAGCCGGAGCAGCGCTGAGGGCAGAGGGCTACCGCCCGGCCGAGCAGCTGCGGCGGCTCGAGGACGGCGGGGGGCGCCTGCTCTGCCCCGGTGACGCGGAGTGGCCGCTGGCGCGACTCACCTGGTCGGCCCAGCCGGGTCTGGAAGCGCCTCCGCTCGCGCTCTACCTGGTCGGCCCCGCCAGGCTGGCCGACGTCGTGGACCGCTCCGTCGCGCTGGTGGGCGCTCGAGCCGCTACCGCCTACGGCGTGCGGGTGGCGCGCGAGCTGGCCCTCGGGCTCGCGGACCGGGGGGTCAGCGTGGTCAGTGGCGGCGCCTACGGGATCGACGCAGCGGCTCACGGAGGAGCCCTCAGCTCGACCGGCGCGTCGACGATCGCCGTCCTCGCGTGCGGTGTGGACATCAGCTACCCGAAGGGCAACGAGCGCCTGCTGCACCGGATCGCCCAGGAGGGGCTGATCGTCTCCGAGCTGCCCCCGGGCACGACGCCGACGCGTGGGCGCTTCCTCGTGCGGAACCGCTTGATCGCCGCCCTCAGCCTGGGCACCGTGGTCGTCGAGGCCGCTCGCCGCAGCGGCTCCCTGGCCACCCTGCAGCGGGCACGGTTGCTCAACCGGCACGTGATGGTCGTCCCCGGGCAGATCACGTCGGGGGCGTCGGCCGGGTGCCACGAGCAGCTCCGGCACCCGGACCACCCGGCGGTCTGCGTGACCCGGGTCGAGGAGGTGCTCGACAGCGTCGGTGCGATCGGGGTCGACGCGTCGACCCCGCTGCGCGGGCCGGTGCGAGTGCGGGACGACCTGCCCGAGACCGTCCGGCGGGTGCTCGACGCGGTCCCCGTCCGTGGTGGCGCAGGCGAGGCCGCGCTGGCCCGGGCCGCCGGGGTCAGCACGCTGGTCGTCCAGCAGGTCCTGCCCCCGTTGCTGGTCCACGGGCTCGTCGAGCGGACGCCACAGGGGTGGCGGCTCACGTCGCTGGGGGCGCGCTGACCTCTCGTCCCGCGGCCCGCGGCGGCCCTGAGGCGCCACGTGCGGTGCCCGCCCGGGCCGGGTTCGACGGCCAGCCGCCTTGACCTGTCGCGGCGGCCCGGCCACCGTGCACAGGTGGCAGGCGCAGCGGGACCGGGTGGGGGAGTCCTCCCGCCGGCCCTCGCCGCCGCGCTGGAGGGGTTCCAGCGGCACCTCGAGCTGGAGCTCTCGCGCAGCGACCACACGGTCCGGGCCTACACCGGTGACGTCGCGGCGCTGCTCGAGCACGCGTCACGCCGCGGGGTGACCGAGCTCGAGGCCCTCGACCTCGCGGTCCTGCGGAGCTGGCTGGCCCGTTCGCGCGTCACGGGCGCAGCGCGCACCACCTTGGCCCGTCGTGGCTCCAGCGCCCGGGTCTTCACCGCGTGGGCCCACCGCCGCGGGCTGCTCGCGACGGACCCGGGCTCACTGCTGGTGACGCCGAAGGGCCACCGGCTGCTCCCCGACGTGCTCCGCGCCGACGAGGCGGCTCGCCTGGTCGACCAGGTCGACGGGACCTCGCCCGAGCAGCTGAGGGACCGAGCCGTCCTGGAGCTGCTCTACGCGACGGGGGTCCGGGTGGCCGAGCTCTGCGGCCTCGACATCGACGACGTCGACACGGGCCGCCGGGTGGTGCGCGTGATGGGCAAGGGCTCGCGAGAGCGCAGCGTCCCGTACGGCGTTCCCGCGGCCCGCGCCGTGCAGGCCTGGTTGACCAGCGGGCGTCCGGCCTGGGTGCAGGAGCGGAGCGGCCCGGCACTGCTGCTCGGGGCCCGAGGCGGGCGCCTCGACGTGCGGGCGGTCCGGACCCTCGTGCACCGGCGCCTGGCCGACGTGCCGGGGGCCCCGGACCTCGGGCCGCACGGGCTCCGGCACAGCGCCGCCACCCACCTGCTCGAAGGGGGAGCCGACCTGCGGACCGTGCAGGAGCTGCTCGGTCACGCCTCGCTGGCCACCACGCAGATCTACACCCACGTGAGCGTCGAGCGGCTGCGGTCGAGCTATGCGCAGGCCCACCCTCGTGCGTGATGTTCGACGGAGCGCCCACCACGGGCGCCACCCTCAGGCTAGGCTCGCGCGACGGGCAGAGTCGGGCCCTTGATCCCCGAGAGGAGGCGCCTTGACCGTCCGTACCTCCGGTGCCGACGGTGCCTCCGGTCGCGGGTCCACCGCCGAGGCTGAGAGCATCGCTCCCGCTCCCAAGGCGCCTGCCCGACGTGGCCGCTACGCCGGTGTCAGCGACGAGGAACGCGCTGAGATCGAGTCGGCGATCGCGGAGCTGTGGCGCGAGTACAAGTCGACGGGTGAGGAGCGGCTGCGCGAGCGGCTGATCCTGCACTACTCCCCGCTGGTGAAGTACGTCGCCGGCCGGGTCGGCGTCGGTCTGCCGCCCAACATCGAGCAGGCCGACCTCGTCTCCTACGGCATCTTCGGGCTCATCGACGCGATCCAGAAGTTCGACCTCGAGCGTGCGATCAAGTTCGAGACCTACGCCATCAGCCGGATCAAGGGCGCCATCATCGACGAGCTCCGGTCGATCGACTGGATCCCGCGTTCGGTGCGCTACAAGGCCCGTGAGGTCGAGCGGGCGTATGCCGCGCTCGAGGCCCGGCTGCACCGCACCCCCACCGAGGCGGAGGTCGCCGGCGAGCTCGGCATCGCACTCGAGGAGTTGCACACGATCTTCAGCCAGGTCAGTTTCGTCAACGTCGTCGCCCTCGACGAGCTGATGTCGGCCGGTCAGGAGCGCGGCGACAAGCTTTCGCTCGTCGACACGCTCGAAGACACCAAGGCCGAGGACCCGGTCCAGGCGTTCGAGACCGAAGAGACCAAGTACCTGCTCGCCAAGGCGATCAACCTCCTCCCGGAGCGCGAGAAGATCGTCGTGACGCTCTACTACTACGAGGGGCTCACGCTGGCCGAGATCGGCCAGGTCCTCGGGGTCACCGAGAGCCGCATCTGCCAGATGCACACCAAGGCCGTGCTCCAGCTGCGCGGCAAGCTCGCCGACCAGCGCGACTGACCTCCGGGCTCC
>JAOPWP010000012.1 GCA_025965615.1 Frankiales bacterium | reverse complement strand
GGAGCCCGGCGAGGGACGGGTCGCGCCGCCCGCAGCGCCGAGCCGGAACACCCGGCGGCCGACCCGGCGCGGGAAGGGTGCGTCCGTCATCGGGATCGCGCCCTGCTCGGCGGCGACCACCTCGAAGGCCGGCAGCTCCAGCAGCTCGCAGTAGCGCGCGAGCTCCACGTCGTACTGCGCCGGGGTCAGTGCCGACCGGGTGAACTGGGTGTACTCGACCAGCGCCTCGCGGGGAGAGGTCGGCAGGACGTATCCGAAGGTCACGCCGCAGGGTGGCTGCGCGGGCCGGAAGTCCATCAAGCCGGCCACGGAGGGGTCGAAGGCGTCCTCGGCGGTGCGCACGAACCAGCCGCGGAAGTGCTGCAGCAGCGCCACCTTGCCGGGACCCGCAGGCCGGGCCGGCCGGGTGTCGAAGACCCAGCGGGCACGCAGCGGCTCAGCGCCGTCGACACCGGGACCCGACACGGTCACGAGGTCGCCGCGCTCGTCGACCCCGGTGACGAGTCCCTCGACCCGCTCCACGGCCGTGGCCGCGAGGCGGGCGGAGGCCACCCGCTCGTAGTCGGCGGACCGGATCATGCGGTAGCTGAGCGGAGGCAGGTCGTACGTGCGGGCGATGCCGCTCGGGGAGACCACGCCGATCCGGTCCCACCGCGCCGACACGGCCTCGTCCCAGTAGCCGTCGTCGCTCCCCCAGCTGCACCAGGTGCGGTCCGGCGAACGGGCCGGACCAGCAGGGGCGTCGACGAGGACCACCCCCTGCGCGCCCTGCTCGCCCAGCCGACACGCGAGGGCGAGACCAGCAGCGCCGGCGCCGATCACGACGACCTCAGCGACGCCGCCTCCGGGCACGGTCAGCCCGGCAGGCGCAGGACCCGCGCGTGGAGGACCTTGCGCTGGGCGAGGGCGCAGCGCAGGGCGCGGTGGAGGCCGTCCTCGAGGTAGAGCTCACCGCGCCACTCGACGACGTGGGCGAACATGTCGCCGTAGAAGGTGGAGTCCTCGGCCAGCAGCACGTCGAGGTCGAGCGTCTTCTTGATCGTGATCAGGTGGTCGAGCTGCACCTGGGTGGGCGGCAGGGCAGCCCACTCGCGCGTGCTCATCTGCGGGTCGGGGTAGGGCCGGCCCTCCCCGACCGCCCGGAAGATCACGCAGCCCTCACGGGGCCGGGGCCAGCAGTGACCTGAGCTCGAGGGTCTGTTCGCGGTCGGGGCCGACGCCGATCGAGCTGAACGGGGCGCCACTCATCTGCTCGAGCGCCCGGACGTAGGCCTGGGCCGCCGCGGGGAGGTCGTCGAAGGTGCGTGCTCCGGTGATGTCCTCGGTCCAGCCCTCGAAGTACTCGTAGACCGGCTGGGCGTGGTGGAAGTCGCTCTGGCTCCTCGGCATCTCGTCGAGCCGCTTGCCCTCCACCTCGTACGCGACGCACACCGGGATCCGCTCCCACCCGGTCAGCACGTCCAGCTTGGTCAGCACGAAGTCGGTGACGCCGTTGACGCGGGCGGCGTAGCGGGCGATGACGGCGTCGTACCACCCGCAGCGCCGCGGGCGGCCGGTCGTCGTGCCGAACTCGTGGCCCTTGGACCGCAGCAGCTCGCCGTCGGCGTCGAGCAGCTCGGTCGGGAACGGGCCCTCTCCGACGCGGGTCGTGTAGGCCTTGACCACGGCGATCACCTTGTCGACCCGGCGCGGGCCGATGCCCGACCCGGTGCACGCACCGCCGGCCGTCGCGCTGCTCGAGGTCACGAAGGGGTAGGTGCCGTGGTCGACGTCGAGGAGCGTCGCCTGACCACCCTCGAGCAGGACGGTCTCGCCGCGGTCCAGCGCCTGGTTCAGCACCAGCGACGTGTCGGCGACGAGCGGCCGCACCCGGTCGACGTAGGACAGGAGCTCCTCCACGACCGCGTCGACCTCGACCGCCTTGCGGTTGTAGACCTTCACGAGCACCTGGTTCTTGAGGTCGAGCGCGCCCTCGACCTTCTGGCGCAGGATGTGCTCGTCGAACAGGTCCTGAACGCGGATGCCGATCCGGTTCATCTTGTCGGCGTACGTCGGCCCGATGCCCCGGCCGGTCGTACCGATGCGCCGGTCGCCGAGGAACCGCTCCGCGACCTTGTCCAGCGTGCGGTTGTACGACGCGATGAGGTGGGCGTCGGAGGACAGCAGCAGCTTGGCGCACGACACGCCCCTGGCCTCGAGGGCGTCGATCTCCTCGAACAGCACCGACAGGTCGACCACCACGCCGTTGCCGATGACCGGCGTGCACCCGGGCGACAGGATGCCGCTCGGCAGCAGGTGCAGGGCGTAGGTGTCGTCGCCGATGACGACCGTGTGGCCGGCGTTGTTGCCGCCGTTGAACTTCACGACGTAGTCGACCGAGCCACCGAGCTGGTCGGTGGCCTTGCCCTTGCCCTCGTCGCCCCACTGGGCGCCGACGAGCACGAGTGCGGGCATAGGGTTCGCTCCTGGAGGCTGGTCCACCAACACGACAGCCCCGAGTGCAACGCACTGGGGCCCCTTCACGGGAAGGCTAGCCGACATGTCCGCAACGGCGTACGGGTACCTGCTGGTCGCGAGCGCCAAGGCCGGCAGTACCGACGACGAAGCGGTGGGTGCCGCCCGCGACGTGCTCGACGCAGAGCTGTCCCTGTGCGAGCAGCCCGACGACCTCGAGAGCGCCTTCGACAAGCTCGACGGTCGCACGCTGGTCATCGCGGGCGGTGACGGCAGCCTGCACCTCGCGGTGCGCAAGCTGCGCGCCCGTGGAGAGCTCGCGACGACGCGGCTCGGGCTGGTCCCGCTCGGCACCGGCAACGACCTGGCACGCGCGCTCGACATCCCGCTCGACGCAGCCGACGCGGCCCGGCTCGTCCGCGACGGCCAGCCGTCGCCCCTCGACCTCATCAGCGACGACACCGGCGGGGTGGTCGTCAACGCCGTGCACGTCGGCATCGGCGCCGACGCGGCCGAGCGGGCCGGGCGGCTCAAGCCGCGCCTGGGCCCGATCGCCTACCCCGTCGGGGCGGTGCGGGCCGGGCTCCGCTCGGCCGGTTGGCGCCTGCGCGTGGAGGTTGACGGGCGGGTCATCTCCGACAACCACCGCAAGACGCTCATGGTCGGGATCGGCAACGGCCGCGGGATCGGCGGCGGCACCCCCCTGCTCCCCCGGGCCGTCCCCGACGACGGCCTGCTCGACGTGATGGTCTCCCAGGCGTCCGGACCGGTCGCGCGGGTGCGCTTCGGTGCCGCGCTGTCGTCCGGTCAGCACCTGGCCGACAAGGACGTGCGCCACGCGCGCGGCACCTTCGTGACGGTGATGGGCGAGCAGGTCGGGGTCAACGCCGACGGCGAGGTGGGCGACGACATCCGGCGGCGTACGTGGACGGTCGAGCCCGGCGCCTGGTCGTTGATCCGTCCCGTCCCGGCCCCGGGCCCGTGAGATCCCCGGGGCGGGCAACCACCCCGGGCGGGCCGCTCAGAAGAAGTGATGCAGCGCGAGGGTGGCCTTCTCCGAGGCCTTCTGCCTGAGCGACCGGTCCTGCCACCGCACCGGGTCGACGCGCACGCACCGGGGCAGCTCGTCGTCGAAGTCCTGCTCGAGGCGGCGGGTGACGGCAGGGTCGAGGACCGACAGCACGACCTCCTCGTCGTGGTTCATCGACCGGCGGTTCATGTTGGCCGAGCCGATGACGCTCGCGACACCGTCGACGGTGAGCACCTTGGCGTGCAGCATCGACGGCTGGAACGCCCAGATGCTCACGCCGCCCTCGACGAGCGTCGAGTAGATCGACTCGCTGGCGAGCTGGCAGACCCGCTTGTCCGCGTGCGGACCCGGCAGCATGATGTCGACCTGCACGCCCCGCTCGACGGCGTCGAGGAACAGCTGCTGGAAGCAGGCGTCCGGGACGAAGTAGGCGGTCATCATGCGCAGCCGCTGCGTCGCCGACTCGATCATCACCCGGAACACCGTCGCCATGTCGTTCCAGCCGACGCTCGCGCTGCCACGGGCGACCTGCACCACCGAGCTGCCCGTCGTCTCGTGGTCGGGGAAGCGGCGGCGGGCGTCGATGAGCGGATGACCGGTCTCGGCCCAGTTCTGGGCGAAGGACGCCGACAACCCGTCCACCGCGGGGCCGACGACGCGGACGTGCGTGTCGCGCCACTCCGTCTCGTCGCGGGCGTCGCCGCACCACTCCTCGGCGATGCCGACACCGCCGGTGAAGCCGACCCGCTCGTCGCAGATGAGCACCTTGCGGTGGGTCCGGTGGTTCTGCTTCAGCGGGCTGGTGAGCTGGGCGACGCTGAACGGCTTGCGGAACCACTCGACCCGCACGCCGCAGTCCTGCATGTGGTCGATGAGGTTGCTCTCGATGAGCCGGCCGCCGATGGCGTCGATGAGCACGCGCACCCGCACGCCGGCCCGGGCACGCTCCGCGAGCGCCATCGCGAACTGCTGCGCGATG
>JAOPWP010000269.1 GCA_025965615.1 Frankiales bacterium | reverse complement strand
CTGGCGCCGCCGCCGCCGCCGCCGAGCAGCCTGCGTGGCGACCTGGCGCTCCTGCGGGTCTACCTGGCGGACGGCGGCGTGGCCGAGCTGGGCCGCCGTGTCCTCGGCCGGATCAGCCGCCGACTCGGCGAGAGCCGGCGCCGCCAGCCGGGCTCGTGATGTCGAGCGCGACCGGAGTCGTCTCGGCTCGCGCCGGGGGGCTCGGGCGCGAGGCGGCGGCCAGCCCGACGGCTGCCGCTGCGACAGCCAGCACAGCCAGCACCAGCCACGCCGACGGTACGGCCGGCTCCCACTCGGGCTGGGTCCAGAAGCGCAGGGGTCCCGACTGTCCGACCGTGTAGCGGTGCAGGGCATACACGAACGCACCGGCGTGAGCCGTCGCGCACAGCGACACGACGACCAGCAGGGCGCGCCGCGTCACCGCCAGCTCGCTCAACGGGGTGCCGAGTGCCAGAGCGCTGAGCAGCGGGACGCCGACGGCCACGGGCAGGGTGTAGCGCCCCTGGTAGCCGAAGCCGATGGCCGGTGCGAGCAGGGTGCTCGCCACCACGGGCAGCACCAGGACCATCGTGACCAGGAGCCCGAGGGCAAGGGCCAGACGGCCCCGCGCCACCACGGCCGCGCCGACCAGCAGGGCTCCCAGCACCAGCAGCCACACGTAGTGCGTGAGCTGTGGCGCCGGCAGGTCGTTCCACCCGAAGTTGCCGATCATCTGGCGGGTCCAGCCGTCCCAGAGCCCGATGCTCATCCGGATGATGGTGTTCGTGGTGACGTCGGCGCCCAGCGTGGGTGTGAGCGGCAGCGGGTTGGGCCCGACCAGAAGGTTCCAGAGCACGCTCAGAACTCCTGTCACCGCCACCACCACGGCAGCTCCGATGACGAGGGGCTGCCGCAGGAGCGGCAGCAGCCGTCGATGGCCGGCGACCACGAGCAGGACCGTGGCGATCAGCAGCAGGAGCAGCGGGCCGGTGGCCTTGGCGGCGGTGAGACCCACCGCGGCCGCCGCCAGACGCAGGAGGAGCCGTCGGTCGACTCCGGCGCCGTCGCCGGTGACCAGCACGATGCCCGCCATCCAGAAGCTGATCGCCGCCGAGATCTCCAGCGCACTGGGGTTCACGACACCGTTGGTGTAGAGCACCTGCGGCGTCACGGCGGCGGCCAGGCCCCCGAGCAGGAGGGTGCGGTGTCGGGACTGGTAGGCGCTGGCGACCGCGGAGGCGAGGAACAGCGCCCCGAGCAGGCTGCTGAGCAGTCGCGACAACAAGACCCCCTGCCCGGTCCCCGGCAGCAGCCGAAGCGGTGCTCCCACGAGGCTGTAGTACAGCGGCGGGTAGCGGCTCGCGTTGGTGATCGTCTGCGTCTCGCCCACGTCGGTGGCGAGCGCCGGCAGGCAACGGGGGGTGTTGTCGTACCGGGCGATGAGGCAGGTCGGGTAGAAGAACTCCGGTCTCACCAGGGGTGACGGGGCAAGGACCACGTCCCGGAGGTCGTCCGCACCGGGGATCACGTCGGGGAAGGCCGGGAGGGGATCCACGGACCGGACGGTGGGCACGAACTCTCCGCCGGTGACGGTGTAACCGCGGATCAGGTGCGAGTACTCGTCCGGTCCGTCGAACAGAGGGGTGGCAAGCGACCACAAGGTCGAGGCGGTGGCGAACAGCAGCAGCGTGCACAGCCACGCCCGGCGCTCAGGGCGAGCGTGGGCGGATGTGAAGGGCCGGCGCGTCACGCCTCGACGCGCGGCGCGCGTGTCGGACAGGGGGGAAAGCATGTCGACCACACCATCGGGCGAAGGCTACTGGACTGGGGTCCGCTCGGGGCCATCCAGGTGGGCCTAGCATCGGCGGATGCTGCCCCTTCCCCCCGTGCTCCCGGACGTGCCCGGGCAGGAACGGCGGGCCGACCCGCTCACCCCGGGTGTGGCCCCCTCGGAGGGCAGCACGACCGCGCGTCGCTTCCTGCTCGCCGGGGGCGAAGTGGCCTTCGCCCTGGTCGCCTGTCTGCTGTTCGCCGTCTGGGCCACCACGATCGAGGTCGACCCGCTGGACCGTGTCGGGCAGGTGAGCGGTCTCGCGGCCCTGCAGCTCCGGTTCCTGCTCGTGGCGCTGACGTGCGCCGTGATCGCAGGTGCCGTGGTGAGGGCCCGTCCCCGGGCCCGTGACGGCGTGGTCCGCCTCGCCTGCGCTCTCCTGGCCGGCCTGTCAACGGGCATCACGGCCGGTGGCCTGGTCGTGGCCCTTCGCGGCACGCCGTGGCCACTGGTTCCGCTCGGCGACAGCTTCCAGCTCGCCACGTGGGCGTCGGACGTGCAGGAGGGGCGGGCGATTCCGGGTTCGTACCCGCCGCTGTTTGTCCACCTGCTCGCCCGCTACGCGGAGCTGACCGACCAGATCACGCCGTACGCCCTCAAAGACCTGTACGTCGTCTCGCTCGCGCTGATCGGCCCGACCGCCTACCTCGCCTGGCGGCTGGTCCTCCCGCCCGTGTGGGCGCTGGTGATCGGCGTGGTGGCCGCCCTTCCCTTCGCCACCCCCTACAAGGCCTTCACCTACCTGCCGTTGCTCGCGGTCCTGCCGCTGCTGGTGTGGCTCACCCGGGCCGTTCGCACGGCCCACTGCCGCTCACTGGGCGCGAACACGGCGAGGGGCGCCGTTCTGGGTCTGGCCGTTGGGCTGCTGTTCCTCCTGTACTCCGGGTGGTTCGTCTGGCCGGCGCCGGGGGTGGTGGTGGCCGTGGCGATGGTCGTCCCGTGGCGGCGTGGCCCCGGTCGCGCGCTCGTCCTGCTGGGGAGCGCCGGTGCCGTCTTCCTCGCCGTGGCAGCCTGGCACCTCGTCCCGTTGCTGACAGCAGCCGGCACCATCCAGGACACCTACTTCTACTTCGACGCCTTGGCCGACCCCGCCTACGTCGCGATGTTCCGCAACGACTACCCCGGAGCGGACGCAGCGAACTGGCCGCCGCCGGGTGAGCTGGGGGGAGTCGGCCTGTTCACCGTCCTTCTGGCCGTGGGCCTCGGGTCAGCCCTTGCCCTCGGAGCCCGTCGCAGCCTGGTCATCATGGTCGGGTCGTGCGCGGTCAGTGCGTGGCTGTTCCGCTTCGTGCTCGCCTCGCAGATGTACGAGACCCAGACCGTGCAGCTGTGGCCGCGGACGCTGATGCAGATCCTCTACTGCCTGTTGGTCCTGTGCGGCTATGCCGTCTACCTCGCCGTTCGTCGCAGTCGGCTGCTGCTCACTGCTGTGGCGGCTCCGGTCGGTCCTCACGGTCCGCGGCGCGCCGCCGGCATCCCGGTGGCCGGCGCGTTCGCGGGCCTGGCGCTGGTGTTCTCCTCGGCCGCCTCCGCGACGGCCGACACCTGGATGCCGACAGACCTCAAGGGCTCCGCGGGTGAGCTCACCATGATGTCTCACACGACGCGCACCGCAGAGGGCCCCTGTCCTCGATTCGCACCCGGGGGGGTGTGCGAGGACTCGCTGAGCCAATACCGGACCGGCGGGTCACAGTAGGCGCCGGACGACCCTCCACCACAGCCTCAGGATCGCGTTGAGAGTCTGCGATCCGACCGGCAGGGCGATGGCGGTCGTCGTCACCTCGGCGATGAGCAACGGCGCGAGCTGCCGGTCCGACCGGGTCCGCTGCCCCTGCAGGAGCAGCCGGCGCTGCCGCACCCAGCTCAGGTGCGTGGCCACCCAGAGCCATCCTCGCAGCTTCTGCCGCGTCCACCCCTGGGACACCGACAGGAGCAGCATCGCCAGCTCGAGGGCGAGCAGGGGAGGCAGCAGCAGAAGCAGGGTCCGGCGCTCGTACGCGGTGAGCAGCAGGAGCAGCCGGTTGCGCTCGACCAGGAAGAACTTGGTCGGGTTGCGCGAGAACTCGTAGCGGTGCAGGACCACCGCTTGCGGCACGTAGCGCACACGCAGTCCGCGCTGCCAGCAGCGCCAGCTGAGCTCAGCGTCCTCGTGGTAGGCGAAGTACTCCGCGGGGAAGCCACCCAGGGCGTCCCACACCTCGCGGCGGAGCACCGCTCCCGCACCGCTCGCGCAGGTGACGTCCACCTCCGCAGCGTGCTCCGCCGCCGGCTCGCGGAAGCCCCCCGACCAGCTGAGTCCCAGGATCTGCAGGGGATTCCCGCACGAGTTGAGCAGCTCGGGTTCGTCAGCGAGCCGGATGCTCGCCGACGCGATGCCGACATCCGGGCGAGAGGCGACCTCGACCAGGTGTCGCAGCGCATCGGGCTCGACCACGGCGTCGGCGTTGACCAGGCCGAGGTAGGCGCCCCGCGCGGCGGCGGCTCCCGCGTTGCATCCGCCCGCGAAGCCGAGGTTCTCATCGGGCGAGACGACGGTGACTCCCGGGCTCCCGTCCAGCCGCTGCACTGCGCCGGTCGTGCAGCCGTTGTCGACGAGCACCACGTCGGCCGCCACGCCCCGTGACGCGAGCACCGCCTCGACGCAACGCTCGACCCACGGCTCGTCCAGGTAGGCCAGGACGACGACGCTCACGGTCGGAAGGTCAGGTGTCACGTAGTCGCTCCGCGGACGAGGGGGGATGTGGCGGCCGCACCCTTCAGGGGGGCGCGGAGGAGCACGAGCAGCGTCGCAGCGGTGACCAGGGTGGACACGACGAAGCCCCACTCGGCCCGGGCCAGGGTGCCATCGACCACGAAGGTCGTGAGGACGAGCGCCGCGGCGCCCAACACCCAGCCTGCTGCCGCCCCGGCATGTCGGCCGAGTGCCACGAGTGCCTGTCCGAGAACTGCGGCCTGCATGAAGAAGGCTGATCCCAGGGCCAGCAGGGCCATGTCGGTGCGCCCCAACGCGAAGTCGGGGCCGAAGAACAGGCGGAGCAGCTCAGGTCCCACGGCCAGCGCCGCCGCTACCCCTGCGGCCCCGACCACGGTCACCACTGCGACGATGCGCAGCAGCGCGGTGCGGAACTCGCGCTTGCGGCCGGTGGCGGCCAGGCTCGACAGTCTCGGCAGAAGGGCCGCCTGCACCGAGGCGAACAGGAACAGCGGCACCCGAGCCACGACGAAACCGGCGAGGAACTGCCCGGCTGCTGCCTTCTCGCTCTCGGCGGCGAAAATGCGGACGACGACGGGGCCGGCGTTGGCGATGGCCTGCGAGAGCAGCGAGGCGGTGAGCAGCAGCGCCAGGTTCGAGGACAGCTCTCGAACCGAAGCCGGTGGGCCGTCGGTGGACCAGCCGCGGATCCTGGGAAGGGTCAGCAGGACACCGGCTGCGACGGCGCCGCCCAGCAGCAGTCCGTACGGCAACACCGTGGCCACGCTGGCCAGCAGCAGCAGCGCGCACAGCAGGACGCGCGAGGTCGCCTCCGCACCCAGCTGCAGCCCGTAGGCGCCGAACCTCCCGGTTCCGGACAGCACCCCCCGCGACAGGTGTGCTGCGCACAGAGCCCACACGGCGAGCAGAAGGGCGAGGAAGATGCCCACTGAGCCGTCGAGCAGTGCGGGGACGACGAACGGGGCCGCCACGAGCAGGGCCAGGGAGACCGCGATGGCGGACACGACAGCGAATCTCGCGGCGAGCGCCACGAGAGGGCCGCTCCCGGTCCCGGCAGCGCGCCGGGCAGCCACCGCGCGCCCGACCTCCTGCTCGAGCGGGACAAACAGGCCGGGACCGAAGGTGTAGACGAGGACCCACAGGACCGACAGCGTCGCGAAGCGCTCGGGCCCGAGCGCGCGGCCCGACATCGCCAGGAAGGCGTAGGCAGAGATCCCGAGGGCGACGACGCCAGCGCCCACCGCAAGCGTCCCCGGAGGGACGGCGTTCAGCGCGCGCCGCGGTGCGAAGCTCGCCAGGCGGGAGACGTCCCTCACTGCCCCGGCTGGCGCTGATCCAGCGCTTGGCGGCGGCGGACCGCCTCTTCCAGCGCGACGCTACGAGCCAGCCGGGTGAGCCGGGCGTCGTAGTCCTTGAACTTGAGGTAGGTGTTGATCGCGACGAAAAGGAAGCCAAGCACGGTGAGGTACAGCAGCAGGTCGGCCCCCCGGCCCACGCCGACCTGCTCGGCGAGCCAGTTCGTGAGGTCAGGGTTGGCGACGGACACCAGGCAGAGCAGGGTGAAGCCGGCCAGCGCGAGCTTCTTGCCGGCCTGGAACCGCATCGCGTTGCGGTTGCGCAGGAAGCTGAGGGCGACGACGCCGATCCCGACCGCGAGCAGCAACTTGATGATCATGTGGGGCCGCTCACCGGAAGACGAGGTCGAAGACGATGTTGACGGAGTTGAGCACCGACTGGCCCTTGGAACGCGAGTATTCGGTGTACAGGACGTGGACCGGCTCCTCGGCGTAGCGGAAGCCGCGCTGGGCGACGGTCGACACGATCTCGCTGGCGTGGGCCATCCCGTTCTGGCGGATGTCGAGCGCCTCGGCGACCCGGCGGTCGAAGACACGCAACCCGTTGTGTGCGTCGCTGAGCTGCACACCGGAGGTTCGATTGGTGTACGCGACAGCGAGCTTGAGCACCAACCGCTTGAGCCGGCTCATGGAGGTTCGCTCGTCGAGGAACCGGGAGCCGAAGACGATGTCCACGTCGCCGCGGTCCAACCGGTCGAGCATCCGCCGAACATCGGCGACCTGGTGCTGGCCGTCGGCGTCGAAGGTGACGAAGGAGCGGATCGTCGGGTCGAGAAGGCCGTAGCTGATCCCGGTCTGCAGCGCGGCGCCCTGACCCAGGTTGATCGGGTGCTGGACGAGCCAGGCCTTGGTCTGGGCCACCCGCGCGGCAGTGTCGTCACTGCTGCCATCGTCGACGCAGACGACGAAGGGGAACTCCTCCAGGACCTGCTCCAGCACCTGAGTCAGGACGCCAGCCTCGTTGTAGGCGGGGATCACGATGCAGGTGGTGCGGGGGTCCATCGTTCGCCTCGCTCTCATCGCTGGTCTGCCGGCGGGTGTCGGTGGGTCAGTGGGACAGGGAGCGCCCCCAGGTGCGCGTCCGGTCGAGGTTACCGCTCACCCGGCTGCTCCTGCCCTGCGCGCCGCGCCAGGATCCCGGGCGGACGGCTGCGCCCGGGTGGCGTGCCACGATGATGACCGGCGACCAGCGTGGCTGCCAGAGAGAGGAGGCGTCCGATGCCTGCTGAGAGCAGCGGTGCGGACACGGCGGGCAGGGAGTACGCCCAACGGCTCGCCACGCTCGAAGGGGCGTGGTGGAGGCGACTGATCCCCGTGCAGCTGCCCTACTCCCTCCACCTCAAGAGCATGCGCCTCGGACGGACCCTCGACGTGGGCTGCGGGATCGGTCGCAACCTCAGGAACCTGCCGGCCGGTTCGCTTGGCGTCGACCACAACCCCGACAGCATCACCATCGCGCGCAGCCGCGGGCTCAACGCCTGCACGGTCGCAGAGCTCGGCGACCGACCGGCGGACGAGGCGTACGGCTTCGACGCCGTGCTGCTGGCCCACGTCCTCGAGCACATGGGCGCACCCGAGGCCGACGCGCTTCTCGCGGGCTATCTCGAGCGGTTGCGTCCTGGTGGACGTGTCGTCTTCATCACGCCGCAGGAGAAGGGCTACACCACGGACGCGACGCACGTCCGCTTCGTGGACCTGGACGGGCTGCGCTCCACGGCGGAGCGTCAAGGCCTGGCCGTGGAGCGCGCCTACTCCTTTCCCCTCCTGCGCGCCGCCGGACGTGTCTTCCCCTACAACGAGTTCGTGCTCGTGGCCCGCAAGCCTCTCGGCGTCAGCGCGTCCGCCTGACCCCCGCAGCTGTCACCGCGGCTGAGGCGGGTCTTCCTGGCTCGGCGGGAGGGCCGCGAAGCCCAGCACGACGTCGAGAGGGAGCCCCACCACGCCCTCGCCGAGCAGTTGGGGATGGCGCCCCTCGACCGGGATCGCCTCGCTGTACCGGTTGAAGATCCGGTTGAGCTCGTCCTCCGGCACGTGGGGGAACATGCGCCGGTAGTCGTCCAGCTGCGGGAGCGGCAGCACGTGGTAGACCGACCGGAATCCCAGGCCATTGGCCACGGCTCCAGACATCGGCACGGCCACCGCGCGGTCCGGACGGACGTCGGCCGCAGCGTCGAGCGTTCGCGTCACCGGAGTGTCGTGACGGGTGAAGATGATCCGGCTGTCCTGGACGGGGTTGTACGTCGCCCACAGGGCTGCCGTGGGCAGCACGGCGCACACCAGCGCCGCCGGAAGTGCTGCGCGGGGCGTCCAGTGGCTCACGAGTGACGCGACGATCGCCAGGACGACGCTGGCCCCGACGAGGGCGGCGGTCGTGCTGAGTGCGTGCCTGAGGCTCACCTCAGGACTACGGGCGACCAGCAGCGCTGGCAGTGCGGCGACACCGGCCTGCAGGAGGAGGAAGGCCACCAGCCGCCGTGTGGTCAGCCGAAGCGGTAGCCGCGAGAGCGCCCAGGCGGCGGCCAGGACGAGCAAGGTGCCCGAGAGCAGGAGCGACCGCTGCTCGGAACTGCGGTTCCAGCCGAGGACCGCAGCTGGAACGCCTCCCCACGACGTCACCTGCCACAGGGTCACGAGCCCGAACGCCCCGAGCAGCGCCACGAGACGGCGCAGGTCTACCGCCGACGCCCCGGCCCGCACCCGGCGGTAGTCCACCAGCGCCAGCGCGAGCAGGGGCAGCAGCGTCCCTACGGCGAGCCGCTCGGGCAGGCTTCCGGGGAGCAGCGCGTCGAAGCCCGCCGAGACCCCTCCAGGAGCGATCTGGCTCAACCACTGGGCCCAGGACAGGCCGCCGCCGGCCACGACGCGGTCACCCGGATACACGGTCTCGGTCAAGACGCGCAACACGGGCATCAGGTAGACGACGCCGACGGCACCTCCGACTCCGGCGGCTGCCGTGACGGCGAGCAGCGAGCGCAGAGTCTCCCGACGGAGCAGGAAGACGGCCCCCACGACGGCGGCGAGGAATCCGAGGTGGAGCAGGCCGGGCAGGTAGGCGGCCGAGACGACCCAGGAACCCGTGAGCCACGCGACGAGCGGCAGCCGAACGGCCAGCGGCCCGGCCCAGCCCGCGACGAGCAGGATCCACGGCACGAAGGCGACCAGCGGCGCGATCCCTGACCACCACGCCTGGGTGAGCCCTGAGAGGAAGAGCGCGACGACAGCAGCCACCGCGACGCTGTAGCGCATCCCCACACGCCGCAGGAGCAGTGACCAGCCGACCAGGAACATCCATGCCGCGAGCGCCCAGCACAGGGAGAAGGCCCAGGCAGGTGGCAGGATCGCGTAGCCCCACTGCAGCGGTCGCAGCGCGAAGCCCCAGTCCATGACCGGCAGGTGCATCAGGTTGCGCAGTGACTCCTGGTAGTAGGACGTGGTGTTCACGTCCGAGAACCCGGACCGGACTGTGGCCTGCACGTAGGGGGTCAGCACCGCCCACTCGTCCCAGCGCTCGGGACGCGGCGTGCCGAGGTACGGGTGCCGGCCCGCGACCCCGATGTCGCGGAGCGCGAGCGCGTACGACGACGGGGACAGGGCCAACGCCACGTAGGCGGCGGACACGATGCTCACGAGCACCTCGAACGGGTGCCTGCAGGCGGCCCACAGCAGCAGTCGTCGCGGAAGGCGTCTGGGCGAGGTCGGCTGGAGTGTCTGTTCGCCGCCTGGTCCGTCGACCTCCGCTCCGGGTGATGCCTCGGCGCGCATGGCATCCCCTCATCGGT
>JAOPWP010000265.1 GCA_025965615.1 Frankiales bacterium | reverse complement strand
CCGGGGCCGACAACCGGGGCGTAGGCCGTGAGCGTGCCGACGACGCGGTCGTCCAGCACGAGAGGACTGACCACCGCAGCCAGGGCGGGGCAGTCCGGGTCGGGGCACCTCGTCCGCTCCACGGTGGTCCGGCCGCCGCTCAGCGCGGCCGAGGCCACGTCGTGCGCCGCTTCGGCGTGGTGCCCGGCCTGCCCGTCCCAGGCCAGCAGCTGCTCGGTGTCGCTCAGCGCCACCGCCGAGCTGCCGAGCAGGGTGCGCAGGTGGCCGGCGCTCCGGGTCGCCGACTCGGCGGTCAGCCCCGCGCGGAGGGCCGGTGAGGCCAGCGACGCCTCGTGCAGGGCAGCGTGCGTCGCGATCTCGGCGGTCGTGCCGAACACCCGTCGGCCCCGCGCCCCACGCAGGAGCACCACGCCAGCGACGCCGAGGACGACCACGACCGCCAGCGCGACGAGCAGCGACTGGCCCATGTGCGGACTGTAGGTCCCGCGAGCCGATCTCCTAGCCTTCCCGGTCGTGACCGACGTTCTCGCGCCCCTTCTTGCCCTGCCCGGTGTGGAGCGCGCGGTGGCTGAGGCGCGCACCGCCGTCGACGGGCTCCTGTCCCACCGTGTCCTGCGCCGGGGGTCGGCCGAGGTGACGGCCGAGTCGGCCCTGCGAGGCGCGCGGGCGTCGGCCGAGCTCGAGGGGGCCGGCATCGAGCTGGAGCGGCTCCGGGGACAGCTGATGGCCGGTGGCACGGTCACCCTGCCGAGCAAGGACGAGCGGGGCGCCCGGGTGGTGGAGGGAGCGGTCCGCCTGCACGCCGACCTCGGCCAGGTGCTCGTCGCCTGGCGGCACTCTCCACGGCAGGCGCTCGCCCGGCTCCACGTGATCGCGGCCTCCGAGCTGGTCGACGACACGGACGCGCTCGGTCGCCCGCGCCCCGCCGGTGCGCCCTACGACGACCCGCTGCAGCTCGGTCCGGCGCCTGACCCGCTCGAGGTGGCCGCGCGCCTGGACGGCCTGGCGCGGGTACTCGTGTCCGGGACGTCCGTCCCGGCCGTCGTCGTCGCCGCCGTCGTCCACGGCGAGCTGGTCGCCCTGCGCGCCTTCGGCACGGCCGACGGGCTGGTCGCTCGGGCCGCTGCCCGCCTGGTCCTGATCGACCGCGGGCTGGACCCCAAGGCGGTCTCCGCCCCCGAGGTGGGCCACGCCGAGATGCACGCCGAGTACCCCGAGGCCCTGCGCGCGTACATCTCCGGCGAGCCGGAGGGGGTCGCCCGCTGGATCGTCCACTGCGCGTCTGCGGTGTCGCTCGGGGCGCGCGAGGGGCTCGCCGTGTGCGAGGCGATCCGGCGCGGCCAGGGCTGAGACGGCAGGGGCTGAGACGGCAGGGGGCGCTGCGTGGGTCACCCTCGCGCGCCGCTCCCGCTGCGCAGACGGGAACGGCGGCCTCCCGGGGGAGGCCGCCGTCGCCATGCGCGGGGGTCAGGTGATCAGAGCGTGCACGGTGTCCGTCGAACGGTTCCCTGTGTGCCCTTTCGTGGAGACGGCGGGACCGGACGACGTGCCTGTCGCGGCTGGTCGCACGTGGGTGCCTGGCTCTCGCGCACGGACCGCCGTCGAGGGGAACAAGTCCGCCCGCAGGCGGTGGTCCGTACCTGCTGTTGTACGCGTGAGGCCACCGGTACGCAAGACCCCTGTGCGGTGCAGGTCATCGCTCAGTCCCGGCGGCGGCCGGCCCACCACGCGAGGCCGAAGGCTCCCGCAGCGATGGCGGCGGCGTAGGCCCCGGCCGGTCCCGGAGGGCTCGGCATCGCGGGCAGTCGTGCCCGCATCCGGACCGGTCGCTGGAACTCCCGCAGGCGCCAGCCCTGCTCCGCAGCGTGCTTGCGCAGCGCCTTGTCGGGGTTGACCGCCACCGGGTTCCCGACGAGCTCGAGCATGGGACGGTCCGTGTCGGAGTCGCTGTAGGCCCAGCAGCGCTCCAGGTCGTAGCCGCGCTGCTCCGCCAGCTCGCGCATGGCGACCGCCTTGCCCTCGCCGTAGGCGTAGAACTCGATGTCGCCGGTGTAGCAGCCGTCGACCACGTGCATGCGGGTCGCGAGGACGTGGTCGGCGCCGAGCATCGCCCCGATCGGGCCGACGACCTCCTCGCCGCTGCTGCTGACGATGACCACGTCGAGCCCGGCTGCGTGGTGCGCGTCGAACAGCGCCACCGCCTCGGCGTAGACCATCGGGTCGATGAGCTGGTGCAGCGTCTCGGCCACGATCGCGTTGACCTGCTCGACCGGCCACCCGGCGCACAGGGCCTTGAGGTAGTCACGCATGCGGTCCATCGATGCCTCGTCGGCCCCCTGGAGGAGGTAGACGAACTGGGCGATCGAGCTCTTCAGCACGGCGCGCCGGTTGACCAGCCCGCCCTTGTAGAAGGGGCGGCTGAAGGCGAGGGTGCTGCTCTTGGCGATGACGGTCTTGTCCAGGTCGAAGAAGGCCGCTGCGCCTGCGGTTCTGGTCATCGAGGCCGACACTAGGCGGGCTGGGGGGTGGGAGGGGGTTTCCTTCCGCCCAGAAGGGGGAGACCCGCACGAGCACGGCCCATGGACTGGCGCGCCCCACCCCCCCCGGGGTGCGCCGAGCGCGACGACCCCCGCCACCCCCCCCGGCGGGGGTCGTCTGCGTTCCCGTGCCGTCGAGGGCGGCGCGGCAGGGGCTGTCAAGGCCGGGTGTGCTGTCCACAACCGGGTCGCCCGTCGCCCGTCGCCGCATCCTCGTCTCCAGACTCGCGGATGTGCCCAACGCGATGCCTGCCTCGTCGACTCCCTCCCCCCGGCCCCTGCTCGTCACCTCTGACCCCGACGTGCTCGAGGACCTGCTCAGGCTCGCCGCCACGGCGGGCACCGAGCTCGAGGTGGCTACGGACGCCGGGGCGGCCCGCCGGGCCTGGGAGACCGCCCCGCTCGTGGTGCTCGGGCCCGACGCCGCTGCCGGCTGCCGGCGAGCCCGGCTCCCTCGTCGCCGGGACGTCGTCCTGCTCGGCGACGACCTGGACGACGGTGGGGTCTGGCAGCTCGGTGTCGAGGTCGGTGCTGAGCACGTGGTCTTCCTCCCGGACGCGGAGCGGTGGCTGACCGACCGGCTCGCCGACGCGGCCGAGACGCGGACCGGCGCCGGGGCCCTCGTCGCGGTGGTCGGTGGCCGGGGTGGCGCGGGGGCCACCACCCTGGCCTGCGCGCTGGCGGTCACGGCGGCCCGTCGGACGTCGTCGACGCTGCTGATCGACGGGGATCCCCTGGGCGGCGGCATCGACCTGGTGTTCGGGGGAGAGCACGACGCGGGCCTGCGCTGGCCCGAGCTGCGGGCGACGAGCGGGCGGGTGCCCGCGGCCGCTCTCACCGGGGCGCTCCCGCGCATGAGCGGCCTGTCGGTCCTGTCCTGGGACCGCGGTGCGCCCGCCCCCTTCTCCGCCGACGCCGTGGGGGCCGTGCTGTCTGCGGGTCGCCGAGCGCACGACCTCGTCGTCGTGGACCTCCCCCGCGTGCTCGACGACTGCGGGCGGGCCGTGCTCGGCGCCTCGACGTGCGTGCTGCTGGTGGTCCCCACGGAGGTCCGGGCCGCTGCTGCTGCCTCGACGGTCGCTGCCACCCTCGCGCCGCACTGCCGCGACCTCCGGCTGATCACCCGGGGCCCGTCGCCGTCCGGCCTGAGCGGCGACCAGGTCGCCTCAGCGCTCGGCCTGCGCCTGTTCGCCCAGCTCCGACCTGAGCCCGGGCTCGAGCTCTCGCTCGAACGTGGCGAGCCGCCGGCGCGACGAGGACGCGGCCCGCTGTCCGACGCCTGCGGCGACCTGCTCGACGAGCTGTGCCCGCCGCTGCGACGGGCCGCGTGAGCGACGTGAGCGCGCGGCTGCTCCCGCTCGACCCCGACCTGCTCGAGCGCGTGCGCAGCCGGGTCGCCGCCTCGGGCCGACCGCCGACAGCGGCGCACGTGGCCTCGGCTCTGCGCGAGGAGGGAGGGGCGTTGCGAGGCGACGCGGACCTGCGGGACCTGCTGCAGTCGCTCCAGAGCGAGATCGTGGGAGCCGGGCCCCTCGAGCCCCTGCTGCGCGACCCCCGGGTCACCGACGTCCTCGTCAACGGACCTGCTGAGGTCTGGGTCGACGACGGGCAGGGGCTGCGCCGCGTCGACGTGCGCTTCCCCGACGAGACGGCCGTACGTCGGCTGGCCCAGCGCCTCGCGGCCCCCACCGGGCGGCGGCTCGACGACGCGCAGCCGTGGGTGGACGCCCGCCTCCCGGGGGGCGTGCGGCTCCACGCCGTCCTGCCACCGGTGGCCCCCGGCGGTACCTGCCTGTCCCTGAGGCTCGCCCGGACCCGTGCCTTCACCCTGGCCGAGCTCGTGCTGGCCGGCTCGGTGCCTCCCGACGGCGAGCAGCTGCTGCGTCAGGTCGTGAGCTCCGAGGTGGCGTTCCTCGTGAGCGGCGGCACCGGGACGGGCAAGACGACCCTGCTGTCCGCCCTGCTCGGCCTGGTCGACCCCCGCCAGCGGATCCTGCTCGTCGAGGACGCGGGGGAGCTGGCTCCCACCCACCCCCACGTGGTGCGGCTGGAAGCGCGGCCGGCCAACGTCGAGGGCGCGGGCGCCGTGACCCTGCGGGACCTCGTGCGGCAGGCCCTGCGCATGCGTCCCGACCGGCTCGTCGTCGGCGAGGTGCGTGGCGCCGAGGTGGTCGACCTGCTGGCTGCGCTCAACACGGGTCACGAGGGCGGGTGCGGCACGGTGCACGCCAACTCCGCGCGTGACGTGCCAGCTCGGCTCGAGGCGCTGGCTGCCGTGGCGGGTCTCGACCGGGCGGCCCTGCACAGCCAGCTGGCCTCAGGACTGCGCGTGGCGGTCCACCTCGTACGCGACCCGGGCAGCGGGCTCCGGCGGGTCGCCGAGGTCTGCGTGCTCGAACGGTCGCCCGAGGGGCTGGTGCATGCCGTTCCCGCCTGGCTCTGGGACGGGGTGGCCCCGAGCGGAGCCCCCGGCCCTGCCGCGGTGGCGCTCGGGCGGGTCATCAGCAGGTGAGCGGCTCGTCGACCGCCATCCTGCTGACGGGCCTCGCAACAGGCCTGTCGGCCGCGGCGGCCGCCTGCCTCGTCGGCCTGCCGGGCGCCGGGGGCCAGCGGGTCGCCCGTCTCGACCTGCGCCCGCACGACGTAGCCCGCCGGGCCGGTGGCCGGCGCTCGCTGGACCCCACGGGAATGCAGGCCCGGCTGCTGGCAGCGGTGGCCGTCGCCGTCGCGTCGTTCGTCCTCGGGCCGGTCGCCGCGTTGCTGGGCCTGCTGGCTGCCCTTGTCGCGGGACACGTCCGCCACCGCCGGCAGCACGCTGCGGCTGAGCGTGAGGAGCGCCGCCGTGCTGTCGAGGCCTGCGGTGCGCTCGCCGCGGAGCTTCGGGCGGGACGTGCGCCGGCGCACGCCCTCGGGGTGGCGGCCGAGATCGCTTCGGGGCCCAGCCGGGCGGCACTGCGCGCAGCTGCGGCAGCGGCTCAGCTCGGTGGCGATGTGGCGGGGTCCCTGTGCAGGCGACCGCCAGCCGTGGACGACTCGCCGGTCCGCACGCCGACCGTCCGGACGCGGACGGGTCGAGCCCAGGCGGGGCGGGGCCAGACGGGGCGGGGCCAGACGGGGCGGAACCAGGCGCTCCGAGCGCAGGCGGGGCGGACCCACGGGGGTCGCAGCCAGACAGCGGTGCCTGAGCTCCTGCGCGCCCTCGCCGCCTGCTGGACCGTCTGCTCCTCGTCCGGCAGCGGCCTCGCCACGGCCGTCGAGCGGCTCGAGGAGGGGTTGCGGGCCGAGCAGGCCCGCCGGCGGGCCGTCGACGCCGAGCTGGCCGGCCCTCGGGCGACGGCCGCTCTGCTGGCCGTCCTCCCGCTCGCCGGGATGGTCCTCGCCACGGGGCTCGGCGCCGACCCGGTCGCGATGCTGCTCCACACACCCCTCGGGCTGGTGTGCCTGTCCGGTGGCCTGCTGCTGGACGCTCTGGGGCTCTGGTGGACGGCTCGGCTGGTCGCGCGAGCTGGACGGGCGGTCTGAGGTGGTGCTGGTCGCAGCCGTGCTGTCGGCGCTCGCGGTCGGCGTGCTGCTCACCCGTCCTGGCGACGGCCGTCTGCGCCGAGCCCTGCCGGAGCGGACCGAGGAGGAGGTGCCGCGGGCGGGCCTGTCCGCCTCCACGGCCGCCTGCCTGCTCGCCGGAGCGGCCGTCGGGCTGCTGTTCCCCGGCCCGAGCGGGGTCCTGGTGGGGTTGGGGCTCGCGGTGGCGGGTCCACGGCTGCTCGGCCGGCTCGAGCCAGCTGCCACGCGGCGCCAGCGGGAGCGCCTCGTCGAGGACCTGCCGCTCGTGCTCGACCTGCTTGCTGCGTGCCTGGTCGGGGGAGCCGCGTTGCCCGCGGCCGCCACGGCCGTGTCGGTCGCGGTCCCGGGGCCGGCAGGGCTACGCCTGGCGGCAGTCTCGGCGGCACTGGCGGCCGGGTTCGCGCCCGCGCAGGCGTGGAGTGCCCTCGGGGGACCGGATCCCGAGAGCCGGGACGACCCGCTCGCTGGTGCCGCCCGCACGTTGAGCCGCGCGGCCGAAGGCGGCGCTCCGGTCGCGGCGGCCGTCTCCAGGCTGGCCGCTGATGCTCGAGCTGATGCACGGGCTCGCGGTGAGCAAGCCGCCCGGCGGGTGGGGGTCCTGGCCGTGGCGCCCCTGGGCCTGTGCTTCCTCCCGGCGTTCGTGCTGCTCGGCGTCGTCCCGGTGATCGCCGGCCTGGCCGGCCCGCTGTTCGCGACCTTGTGAGGTTCGCCGTCGCCGGCCGCGCCCTCGACGCTCAGGGGCCCCGATCCGCTGGTCGCCCGAGCCTCCGGGCGCCCGGGACGACGTCGAGACGTGTCCGACCCGGGAGCCGGTCGCCAACGGGAGGTCGCGTACGACGGCGGCCTGGCGAGGCGGGCCGGGAGCATCGAACCGGTCAGGCGGATGCGTGCGAGGAAGCTGTCCTCGCAGGGTCGCCGGCCCTCGACAGCTCGCCGGCGGCAACGTCCAGCTGGGCCGGGCCGTCGACCGTCATGCGCTCTCCCCGGTCCGCAGGGACAGATGTGCAGCGATGTCGACCGTCATCGCCGCGTAGGCCGTGAGCAGGGAAGGGGCGGGGGTGCAGAGCGTGAGCTGGACCACTGAGCCCGTCGTCTCGGAGAGGGCCTGCACCTCGACGAGCCCGGTGAGCGACCGGCCGGGCCCGACGACGACGACGTCGGCCGTGGCGACGGCTGGTCCCAGCGGGAGCTCGAGCTGGCTGACCTGACCGGAGGTGCTCGTGCTGTCGAGGGCAGAGAGCCGCATGGCTGCCAGCAGCAGTCCAGGGTCGTCGTCGTAGGCCCGGGCGGTGACCACCAGGGACGCCTGGACGAGCTCGCCCTCCCAGCGCTCGGCGTGCACCGCGCACAGCAGCGCGCCGGCAGCGGTCGAGCTGGCTCGGACGCTGTCCAGCCAGGCGCCGCCGAGCTCGTCGAGCTCCAGCCGATCGAGGACGTCATCGTCCTGGGCGGCGAGGACGTGGAAGCCGGGCGGCAGCGGCACGGCCAGGGAGCAGGCGGACGTGCTCACGGGCCACCGACCGAGGCCGGCTGCCGGAAAGGGGCGCCGCTCGTAGCGGGTGTGCCGGGGGTCGCTGATGGCCACAGGTGTCGGGGCTCGGCCCGGCGGCCCGGCTCAGACGTCACGACCGCCGAGGTCGGGAGGCCGCTCGCGGTGGGCCACCCAGGCACCGGCCCGGAGGGCCCAGCGGGTGCAGGCAGGACCAGCTTCAGTCGAGGCTGAGGGTCACCCGAAGACGGCGGTGCGGGCCGGGAGCGGCGGACGGTGACCTCAGCGGCCCCGTAGGAGGCGAAGCCGGCACCCCCCGTGCTGAAGGCCATCTGCACCCAGCGCCAACGTCCTTCGGGCGGCCCGGACCCAGGAGCGGAGAACATCGAGGGGAGCGGCTGCACCGGCGTCCCCGTCTGGAGGGCTCGGGCCTCAGCCGCCTTGCGCCCGGCGCGCACGACCCCTGCCCCCGCACCCAGGCCGGCGAGGTCGAGGACGACGTCCGTCCTCGACCCGTCGGCGTACCTGGCCAGGGCGCTGTGGGAGACGAGGGCCAGAGCCCCCAGCGCGAGCCCGGGCACCGCACCGACGCCGGGGACAAGCGCGAGGACGCTGAGCAGCGCGCAGGCATCTGCAAGCCGCCGGAACTGCTCGGCGTGGTTGTTGACGAAGTTGCCCGCTGCGCGGTCGAGCTCGCCGAAGAAGTCACCGATGCGTTCGAACAGACCCGGGGGTGGCGGGGCGTAGGCAGTGGCTGTCCGGACCGCGGCGGCGACCCGGTCGCCCTCCCGCAGGGCCCGCGCCTGCAGCTCGCGCGCCCTCGCCTGGATGGCCGCGCACTCCTGCTGCGCTGCGAGGGTGCGGGCCAACCACCGGGCGTGGGCGTCGTCGGGAACGTGGAAGCGGACCGGCACCACATCCGCCGGCGGTGCTGGCCGGACGGGAGGCACGAGCAGCGGGTCACGGCTCGGCGGCGTGTGCCAGAGCGCCGCACGCCTGTCGCGGGCGTCCTGCGCCTCCACCTCGAGGCGCCGAGCCGCGGCCTGCATCTCCAGCAGCGTCACCCCCCAGCCCCCGAGCTGCTCGCCGACGAGGGTGAACGCCTGCTCGGTGGCCTGCAGGGACTCGGGCAGCCTCGCGAGCAGCCCGGCGAACTCCTCGGCGGCAGTGCCCTGCCACAGTGCGTGGACCTCACCCAGCCGCCGCAGGCGCTCGCTCAGGGAACCGATCTCCGCACACACGCGCCGCGCCTCGCGGCTCAGCAGGAGGACCGTGTCGGGGTCGCCCGGCACCGGATCGAAGCCCAAGGCGGAGAAGCCGGCGCTCATCCGCCCGCCCCCGGCGCCGCTGCGTCAGGAGCCGCCGCCCGGCTGATGGCTGCTTCTACGTGGTTGTAGACGCGCACCGCCTCGGCGAGCTGGTCACCGGCCCGGTCAGCCTCGCTGGCGACGGCCTCGAGCCCCGCGTCCCAGTGCCGTTCGAACTGGTCGAGGGCCAACGCGAGCCCACGGTGGCCGGTCTGCTCGGCGGTGGCATCACGCAGCCTCGTCGCCATGCCGTGCAGGCGTTCGCCCGCCTCGTCCAGCTCACGCGCGATGGTGGTCAGCGACGCCACCTCGACCGCGATCAACGACATGCTCACACCTCCTCGGAGGCGGACGCTAGGTGCGCCGAGAGCTCCGCACGGGCCCGGCGGCAGATCTGTGGATGACCGCGTCGCGGGTCGCAGCTGGCCGTCCGCAAGGGCCGGCAGGTCGTCCACAGAACCCCGATCGCCCCTGGGAAGCGCCTGCCGGCCGCAGCAACCTCTCCCCGTCGGACGTCCCGTCCGACGTCCCGCACCGGCGTCGCCGGTCGTCCAGGAGGTCCCCATGAACGCTCTGTCCACCGTCCGCAACGCCCCCGCCCGTGCCGCCGTCCGGCTCCAGACGATGCGGGCGGCGACGGGTGACGAGGGCATGACCACCGCCGAGTACGCCGTGGGCACGGTGGCGGCCTGCGGCTTCAGCGGCGTGCTCTACAAGGTCATCACCAGTGACGCGGTGCTGGGGCTGCTCCGCGACGTCATCGGCAAGGCCTTCCAGCTCTCGTTCTGAGCGCCGTCGCAACCGCTCGGGCCGGTGCCGTGAGGGCACCGGCCCGAGCCCTACGGAAGGTCTCCCGCCATGACAGTTCCCGATCCCGTCGGGCCCGACCCCGGGCACGACCCTGTCCCACGCCGTGCCGACCGCGGGAGCGTGACGGCCGAGACCGCGGTGCTGATGCCGGTGCTGCTGGTCGTGCTCGCCGCCGCCATCGGCGTGCTGGCCTGCGTGGCAGGTCAGCTCCGCTGCGTCGACGCGGCGCGGGCAGCCGCCCGGGTCGCGGCCCGGGGAGATGATGCCGCCACGGTCCGCGCCACGGCCGAGCGGCTGGCACCACCAGGCGCGCACGTCACGATCAGCGCGACAGCGGACGTCGTCGAGGTCCGCGTCCGCGCCCAGGTCAGCCCGTTCGGCACGGCGCTGCAGGGGCTCGGTTCGGTCGACGTCGGCGGCCGCGCCGTCGCCCCGGCCGAGAGTGAACCCCGATGAGGCCGAGGGGGGTTCCAGTCGCGCGGTCGACCCGGGCGGGGCTGCTCCCTGACGCGGGCGTGGCCACCGTCCTCGTCCTCGCCCTCGCTGGTGTGCTCGCCCTGCTCGGCGCGGGAACGGCGAGCCTGGCCGCCGTGGCCGTCGCCCGCCAGCGGGCTGCGTCGGCGGCCGACCTGGCAGCGCTGGCCGCTGCCGAGCGAGCTGCGGAGGGTCGACCGGCCGCCTGCGCCCGGGCTCGCCGGGTCGCGCGCCTGGTCGACGCAGAGCTGCTCACCTGCTCGGTCGCCGGCGAGGTCGTCGACCTGGTGGTGCAGGTGCGTCCTGCCGGTCAGCTCGGACGCCTGGGTGCGGCCTCGGCCCGGGCCCGGGCGGGGCCGCCCGGGGGACGATGACGGCCGCCGCTCCGAAGGACTCCTGGCGATGCACGCAGATGTCGAGCTCTGCTGAGCTCCCCGGCCGCGGTGACGAGCTCGTCCGGGTGGGACCGCAAGGTGGGGCTGCCGGTGACGCCGGTGGGCACGCCGGCGTTCCCAGCACCTTGTCCTGCGGCATGCCGCCCCGAGCGCCCGGCCGGCAGACCAGGGTCAGGCCGGACCCGACCGCCCGGGCCGTGCTGGAAGGGTCGGGTCCGTCACCTCATCGGACGGCGGTCGTTTGCCTCGGCAGGGACGTGCCGCGGGCCGCACCCCGCGGCGGCGGAGGATGGAGCAGGGCGTGCAGCCGTCGTTCGTCGTTCCCCCCGTACGTCCGCGTCCCCGGCGCCAGCTCGTCGCGGCCGCGCTGCGCCGGCCCGGTGCCCGTCGCATCACGTCGCTGTTCACGGTGGTGCTGCTCCTGGCCGGCATCGGCCTGTTCGCCTACCCCGTCGCCACGGACCTCTACGGCAAGCACCGCCAGAGCGACCTGCGCGAGGCCTTCCGGGACCCGGCTGTGGTCCAGGCCTACGCCGAGCGCCGGGTCGCGGTCGGGGACGGCCTCACCCGTCTGCGGATCCCGAAGCTGGACGTGGACGTCCTCGTGGTGGAGGGCACGACCACGCAGGCCCTTCGGGCGGGAGCGGGTCACTACGAGGGCAGCCCGCTGCCCGGGGAGACAGGGAACCTGGCCATCGCGGGGCACCGGACGACGTTCAACCGCCCGTTCAACCGCCTGGACGAGCTCGGGGAGGGCGACCTCGTCGAGCTCGAGACGCCGTTCGCGGTGCACGTCTACCGCGCCGTCGCGCCGTTCGCCGGACACGCCAACCCGTGGGTCGTCGCCCCGGACGACTTCTCCGTGCTCGACCCCGAGGGGGACCGGAGCCTGCTCACGCTGACCACGTGCCACCCCAAGGGAAGCGCGGAACAGCGCCTGATCATGCGCTTCGAGCTGGTCGGGTCAGAGCCGCTCCGGACGACGGCCTGAGCCGGGCGCGAGAGCGGCGCCCGGCTGCGGGCAGCGGTCAGGACGCAGTGACCAGCGCAGGTGATGAGCAGGCAGCGCTCACGGCCGGTGGCGACCGCGGTCCTGCGTGCCCTCGTCGCCGGCCCCGCCGGAGTGCCGCGGCCCCTCACCGGGGGACTCGTAGGTGGTCTGCGCTCCGGAAGTGGCCTGCGGGTCGCCGTGGGGGACCGGGGTGCTGCTGGCGTAGGTGGTGCGCTCGAGCTCGGCCTGGAGGCGGGCGTTCTCCTCGGCCAGGCTCTCGCGCTCACCGCGGACGCTGCTGACCTCGCGCCGGGCCGCCTTCTTCTTGGCGCGCTTGCGGGCAGCGCCGGCGAGGATCAGTCCGAGCCCCAGCATGGCCAGGGCACCGGTGACCAGGCCGACCAGGAACAGGCCCCCCACCGAGACGTTGTCGAGGGACACGCCGAACAGCTCGGCTCGGACGGCCTCCCCGTTGCCGAGCACGATGCCGATCGCGACGAGGATGGCGAGCACGAGCAGCAGGACTCCGAGCACGATCATCAGACAGCTCCAAGAGCTCGAGGGCAGGTCAGACCGTCCTTACCCCGTCGCCACCTGTGCCAGACCACTGGCGAGCACGACGTCCAGCAGGGCGACCGCTCGCCGCTTGTCCAGGGGCTCGTTGCCGTTCCCGCACTTCGGCGACTGGATGCAGGACGGGCACCCGGCCGGGCACTCGCAGGCGGCGATCGCCTCGCGGGTGGCCCGCAGCCACGGCTCCCCGCGCTCGTACCCCCGCTCCGCGAAGCCCGCGCCTCCGGGATGCCCGTCGTAGACGAACACCGTGCAGGTCCCGGTGTCGGGGTGCAGGGCCGTCGAGACGCCTCCGATGTCCCAGCGGTCACAGGTCGCGAACAGCGGGAGCAGTCCGATCGCCGCGTGCTCAGCAGCGTGGGCCGCTCCGGGCACGTCCGCCCACTCGATCCCGGCCTCCTCGAGCAGTTCGAGCTCGACGGTGTACCAGACCGCGCGGGTGCGGAGCTGCCGCGGCGGCAGGTCCAGCGGCTCCTCGCCCAGCACCTCCCCGCTGCCGATCCGCTTGCGCAGGAAGGACACGACCTGGTGGGTCACGTCGACGGTGCCGAAGTGCAGCGTGACCCCGTCGAAGGACCGCGTCCGCAGCGTCTCGACGACGGAGATGTCGGTGATGTCGCGGGCCGACGTCGTGTAGTCCGGCTCCTCGGCGTGCACCAGCGCGACAGACGCCTCGAGGTCGAGGCGGTCGACGAGCCAGCTCTCGCCCTGGTGGAGGTAGACGGCGCCGTCGTGGGCCTGCGAGTGCGAGGACGCGGCGTCGACGGTCCCGAGGAGCCGGCCGGTCGCGCCCTCCACCAGCCGTACGGGCGTGCCCCCGGTGCCCCGGATGTCCACGTCGGGCCGCTCGGGCGACGTCCAGAACCAGCCCTTGGGCCGTGCCCGCAGCAGACCCCGCCGGACGAGGTCGCCGAGGAGCAGCCGCACCTGCTCCTCGTTCCCGAACAGGGGCAGGTCGGCGTCGGTCAAGGGCAGCTCGGCGGCCGCGCAGGCGAGGTGCGGCCCGAGGACGTACGGGTTGGCCGGATCGAGGACCGTCGACTCCAGCGGCCGCCCGAACAGGGCCTCCGGGTGGTGGACCAGATAGGTGTCGAGCGGGTCGTCGCGCGCGACGAAGACGGCGAGGGCACCCTGCCCGGCCCGGCCGGCCCGCCCGGCCTGCTGCCAGACGGAGGCCACGGTCCCGGGCCACCCGGTCAGGACGACCGCGTCGAGCCCGGACACGTCGAGGCCCAGCTCGAGGGCGTTGGTGGCGGCGATCCCGATGAGATCGCCGGACTGCAGGCGCCTCTCGAGCTCGCGTCGCTCCTCCGGCAGGTAGCCCCCGCGGTAGGCCGCCACCCTGCCCCCGAGCTCGGGGGCCGCCTCGGCGAGCGCGCGGCGGGCCGAGAGGGCCACCGACTCGGCGCCGCGCCGCGACCGCACGAAGGCGATCGTCCGAGCCCCTTCCACCACCAGGTCTGCGAGCAGGTCACCCGTCTCGGCCGTCGCGGAACGGCGTACGGGGGCGCCGTTCTCACCAGCGCCCTGCCCCGACCCGTAGTCGGGCATGAGAGGCGGCTCCCACAGGGCGAACTCGGTCGCACCCCGGGGGGACGCGTCGTCGGTGACCGGCACGACGGGGAGCCCCGTGAGCCGGGAGGCCGACAGCTCCGGCTCGCTCGCGGTGGCGCTGGCCAGGACGAAGACGGGGTCCGCGCCGTAGCGCGCGCAGATCCGCCGCAGCCGGCGCAGGACGAGCCCGACGTGGGACCCGAACACGCCGCGGTAGGTGTGGCTCTCGTCGATGACGACGTACTTCAACCCCCGCAGGAACGACGCCCAGTCCGCGTGCCGCGGCAGGATCGCCCGGGAGAGCATGTCCGGGTTGGTGAGGATGAGCCGCCCGTGCCGGCGCACCCAGTCGCGCTCCTCCCGAGGCGTGTCGCCGTCGAAGGTCGCTGCCCGCACCGACACGAGGTTCAGCGCCCTGACCGCCCGCAGCTGGTCGCCCGCGAGGGCCTTGGTCGGGGACAGGTAGAGCGCCCCTGCCCGGTCGTCGGCCAGCAGCGCGGTCAGGACCGGGAGCAGGTAGGCCAGCGACTTCCCGCTGGCGGTACCGGTGGCGAGGATGACCGAGCTGCCTGCTCGTACGAGCTCCGCAGCCTGGACCTGGTGCTCCCAGGGCAGCTCGACCCCGCCCAGCCGCAACCGGTCCACCAGGAGGGGGTCGGCCCACAGCGGCCACTGCCCGTGCCGGGCGGTCCGGGCGGGCACGTGCTCCACGTGGGTGACCCGCTCGGTACGGGTCGGGTCGAGCAGCAGCCGGGCCAGCAGGGTCCCGGGGTCGGTCGTCCGCCGGGGCGGGCGGGCGGGGGAGCTGTTCACGGGGTCCCATGCTCCCAGAAGGCGGGCGATCCGGCGCGTCCCCGGCGACGGCGTGCGGTTAGATCACGGTGGTGTCGGGTAGCCCCGCGCCAGTTCCTTGCGGGCGTACGAGTTCCGTCCCAACCGACGGATCATCGATCGCCCGCCTGGCAGAATGCCTCACCGACCGCCTGACCGACGAAGTGCTCGACCAAGGAGAAGCCCGTGGACCTGTCCCTGTCGACCCGCACCGAAGGTGACCGCACCGTCGTCGTGGTGGGCGGCGAGATCGACGTCTACACGGCCCCCAAGCTGCGGGAGCAGCTGATCGACCTGGTGAGCAGCGGGCAGTACCACCTGGTCGTCGACATGGAGGGCGTCGAGTTCCTCGACTCCACCGGGCTCGGCGTCCTGGTCGGCGGGCTCAAGCGGGTCCGGGCCCACGAGGGGTCGCTGCGCCTGGTCTGCACCCAGGAGCGCATCCTCAAGATCTTCCGCATCACGGGCCTGACCAAGGTCTTCCCGATCCACGGCTCGGTCGAGGAGGCCGTGGCCGCGACGGACTAGGGCGGACGAGACGGAGACGACGCGATGGCCGTCGTCGAGCTCAGGCTGTCCCCGCTCCCCTCGCACGTCCGCACGGCGCGGCTCGTCGTGGTCGCCGCCGCCCGGAGGGCCGGCCTCGACGACGAGCGCGTCGACGAGCTCCGCCTGGCGCTGGGCGAGGCCTGCGGCCGTGCCGTGAGCCTGCACGCCGCCCACGCCCCGGGCGTGCCCGTCACGGTGC
>JAOPWP010000263.1 GCA_025965615.1 Frankiales bacterium | reverse complement strand
GCGCCGCGATCTGCCGCGGCCGGCTGCCGTGCCCGGCCGCTGCCGAGTAGGCCATCAGCTGGGCCTGCGCCGTCCGCTCGAGCGTGAGGAACCACCAGGCCGCGCTGTCGACGGTCTCGCCGACGGTGAGCATCCCGTGGTTGCGCAGGATGACGGCCTTGTTGTCGCCGAGGGCCCGTCCGATTCGCTCGCCCTCCTCGGAGGAGAGCACCACCCCCCCGGTAGTCGGAGTAGGTGCCGATGTCGTCGTAGAAGGCGCAGGCGTCCTGGGTCAACGGCTCGATCGTCATGTCGAGCGATGACAACGTCTTGCCGTAGGGGCCGTGCGCGTGTGCGGCAGCGAGCACGTCGGGCCGGGCTGCGTGGACCGCGCAGTGGATCGCCACGGCGGCGCCGTTGACGGCGCGGTCGCCCTCGACGACCTCGCCCGAGTGGTCCACCCGGACGAGGTCGCTGCTCTTGATCATCGCAAAGTGCATGCCGAACGGGTTCACCCAGTACGAGTCCGGGAACTCCGGGTCGCGCACCGTGACGTGTCCGGCCACCCCCTCGTCCAGCCCGGCCTTGCTGAACATGCGGAAGGTCGCTGCCAGCTTGGCCTTGCGGCTCGCCCGCTCCTCCTCCACCGAGTCGAAGGTCTGGGGGAGGGGGAGGAACAGACTCTTGCCGGAGCCGGAGGGGCCGGTGGCCACAGCAGGGCTCTCGGTCACCGCTGCGGTGACCAGCTCGTCGGCGTGGGCGGCGGCGGTGCCGGCCTGCTGCTCGGTGATGCTCATGGGTGCTCTCCTCGTACGACAGCGGACGGGCGGCGGACTTCGAGTGTGCCTCCGCACCCGGCTGGTGTCACGGCCAGCTCACTCACGCCGTCGCGATGGCGCGGAGCACGTCGAGCCGGGCGGCTCGGCGCGCCGGGAGCAGCGCTGCGAGGACGCCGGCGAGGGCGGCCACGCCCAGGAAGATCGCCAACCGCCCGAACGGGAAGGTCAGCTCGGTGATGCCGTCGTCGGCGAGCGCCCGCTGGAGGGCCACCCCGAAGACCGACCCGACGGCGATCCCGAGCAGGGCTCCGAAGACGGCCACGATGACCGCCTCGACGGTCACCATCCGGCGGGTCTGTCTCCGGCTGAGGCCGACCGCCCGGAGCAGGCCGATCTCACGGGTCCGCTCGAGCACGGCGAGCGCCAGCGTGTTGACGATCCCGAGGACGGCGATGAGGACCGACAGGGCGAGCAGCACGCTGATGATCGACAGGACCACGTCGATCTGGCTCGCGGTCTCGTCGATGAACGCCGACCGGTCCTGCACCTCCGCCGTCGGGTACGGCGCGGTGGCCGCCCGGACCGCGTCGAGGAGCGCCGCCGACGCGGTTCCCTCCTGCTTCTCGATCAGGACGACCCCGTCCGTCGTCGTCGAGAACGACTCCGACGCCGACAGGTCGAGCAGGATCGGCCCGGCCAGCTGGTTGTCGGCGTACGTGCCGGCAACCTGCACGGTCCGGGGGCCGCCGCGGGCGAGCCGCAGCTCGAGCTCGTCGCCCACGGCCAGGGACCGCTTGGCGGCCTCCGACTCGCCGAGCAGCACGCGGTCCGCGCTCAGGCCGGCCATGTCGCCGGACACCCGGTCGAGCACGAGACCGCGTCCCACCGCCTGCCTGGAGATGGCCGTCACGAACATGGCCTGCCCGCCGACCTGCGCCTGGTCGAAGCGGATCCGGGCCACCGAGGCCACGCCCGGGGTGCCGGCCAGGACGTCGGCCACCGCAGAGGGCAGGCCCTGCGGCCCGTTCGCCTGCACGATGGCGTCCGCCCCCACGGCACCTTCGATGATCTTCGAGACCGACGTCTTGGCCGAGGCGCCGAGTACCCCTACCGCGGTGACGAGGGCCATCCCGATCATCAGCGCCGCAGCTGTCGACGCCGTCCGGCGGGGGTTCCGCATCGCGTTGAGGCGGCCGAGCTGGCCGGGGACCCCGCGTGAGAACGGGGCTCCGAGCACACGGGACACCGGGCGCGACAGCAGCGGGGACAGGGCGGCGACGCCCAGGAAGCTGAGCAGTGCTCCTGCGCCGACGAGGGCGAGCGTGCCCTGGAAGCCGACGGCCAGCGTGGCGGCACCGGCGACGACGAGAACGACCCCGATGAGCGTGCCGCGCCGCAGGGACCGCTCGGGGGCGGCCGCGTCCCGCATGGCGGCCACCGGCGGGACGGAGGCGGCGCGCCGCGCGGGGACCACAGCAGCCAGGACCGTCACGACGAGGCCGGTCACGAGGCTCGCCAGCACCGTGGCCGGGCTGATCACGAGCGGGCCGGACGGCAGGGCGCCGCCGAAGCTGTTGATGATCGACTGCAGCATGCGGGCGACCCCGATGCCCAGACCCAGGCCCAGGACGGAAGCCGACAGTCCGACGAGCACGGCTTCGACCAGGACGCTCAGGGTGACCTGCCGGCGACTGGCACCGAGGGCCCTGAGCAGGGCCAGCTCGCGGGAGCGCTGGGCGACCAGGATGTTGAACGTGTTGAAGATCAGGAAGGCGCCGACGAACAGGGCGATGCCGGCGAAGACCAGCAGGAAGGTGCGGAAGAACCCGAAGAAGCCCTTGACCTCCTCGGCCTGCTCCGAGGCAGCCTGGGCTCCGGTCAGTGCCTCGACCCCGCGCGGCAGCACGGCTGCGACGTCGCGGCGCAGGTCCTGCGGGGCGACACCCGGAGCGGCCGCGATCCGCACGGCAGCGAGCTCGCCCGGGCGGGCGAACAGCCGCTGGGCCGTCTGCTGCTCGAAGGCGGTGATGCTCGCACCCGCCAGGTTGTCGTTGTCGCCGAAGCCGAAGACGCCGGTGATGGTGACCTCCTGCTGCCCCTGAGGGAGCAGGACAGCGGCGCGCTCGCCCACCTGGTAGCCGGTCTGCTCGGCCGTGCGGGCGTCGATGACGACCTCGGTGGGCTCCACCGGCGCCCGGCCACGCCGCAGGGAGTACGGCGAGGTCGCCGGGTCGGTGTCGAAGTTCTGACCCAGCGTGGGGGGGCCGTTCGGTCCGTACGCCTTGCCGTCCTTGCCGATGACCTGGGCGTAGCCCGAGACGTCCCCGGTCGCAGCCTCGACCCCGTCGACCTCGAGCACGGCCTCGAGGACGCTGGCCGGCACGGGCTCGCGCGCCGTCCCGCCCTCACCCTCGAAGACGGCGGCACCTCGCACCTCGACGTCGGTCTTCGCGCCGACGCTGACGAACAGGTCGTCGAACACCCGCCCGAGGGTGTCGGTGAGCACGAGGCTGCCCGACACGAAGGACACACCCAGGACGACGGCCATGCCGGACAGCAGCAGGCGCAGCTTCCTGGCGAGCAGGGAGCGCAGGGTCGCCCGGAGCACGTCAGGCCTCCGCGTCGTGCAGCGGGACCTCGAGGGCCTTGATCCGGTCGAGGACGCTCTCAGCGGTCGGATCGCGCAGGTCGTCCACCACGTGACCATCGGCCAGGAAGACCACGCGGTCGGCGTACGAGGCGGCCACCGGGTCGTGGGTCACCATGACGACGGTCTGGCCGAGCTCGTGGACCGAGCGGCGCAGGAAGCGCAGGACCTCCGCTCCGGCACGCGAGTCGAGGTTGCCGGTCGGCTCGTCGGCGAACACCACGGCGGGCCTCGACGCGAGGGCTCGCGCGCAGGCGACCCGCTGTTGCTGACCCCCCGACAGCTCGCTGGGCCGATGACCCAACCGGTCCGCCAGGCCCACGGCGTCGACGACCTGCGCCAGCCAGTCCGGGTCGGCCTTGCGCCCGGCGATGTCCAGCGGCAGCGTGATGTTCTCACCAGCCGAGAGCGTGGGCAGCAGGTTGAACTGCTGGAAGATGAAGCCGACCGAGTCCCGTCGCAGCGCGGTCAGGCCCTTGTCCTTGAGGGTCGACAGGGGCGTCCCGCCGATCCAGGCCTCGCCGCTGGTCGCGCTGTCGAGGCCGGCCATCACGTGCATGAGGGTCGACTTGCCGGAGCCGGACGGCCCCATGATCGCGCTGAACTCCGCGGCAGCGAAGGACACCGAGACGTCGTCGAGCGCGGTGACCCGGGTCTCCCCGGCCCCGTAGACCTTGGTCAAGCGCTCCGCGCGAGCCGCAGCAGGCCGCCCGGGGAGGTCGGTGCCGGAGGGCGAGGACGGTGCGTCGGGGTCCATGCGGCTGGACGCTACGTCGGAGGGGGCGAAGGGGCGGGTCCTGTTCGGCATGGCGCCGACTCTGGACCGGTCACACCCGAGGGCGCATCAGGGTCAGGCCCGGATCATGACCCGGAGTGGAACCAGGGTCGAACCTCACACCGACCAGGGCGGATCCGGCCCCTCACGCGCCCCGGGATGACGAGAACCGTCTCCTACGGCCGCTGCGCGCGTTCCAGCGCTGCGCGCTGGTGGGGCAGGGGGCTGTCCGGCGGCGGCAGCTCCGGAAAGGGAGGCGGGGTCCCGCCGAAGGAGGGGCACAGCGCCTGGTGGTCGCACCAGTCGCACAGCCTCGAGGGCCGGGACAGGAACTCGCGACGCTCGGTCGCCTGCTCGATGGCGCTCCAGAGGGCGAGCACCTTGCGCTCCGTGGCCAGCAGGTCGGCCTCGTCGGGGGAGTAGCGGAGCACCTCCCGGTCGCCGAGGTACATCAGCTGCAGCAGCTTGGGCACCACGCCGCGCGTGCGCCACAGCACCAGGGCGTAGAACCGCATCTGGAACAGCGCCCGAGCCTCGAACATCTCGCCCGGCGCCCGGCCGGTCTTGTAGTCCACGACGCGCAGGTCGCCCGACGGCGCGCGGTCCACCCGGTCGACGATGCCCCGCAGGCGCAGCCCGCCGGGCAGGACCACCTCGACGAGCTGCTCCCGCTCGGCGGGCTCGAGCCGGGTCGGGTCCTCCAGCTGGAAGTAGCCGTCGAGGAGCTGGCGGGCGCCGGCGAGCCAGGCCTGCAGCTCCTCCGCGGTCGAGAACAGGCCGCCGACCTCCGGTTCGGACTCGAGCAGCCGCTGCCACTCGGGCTCCAGCAGCGCGACAGCGGCGTCGATCGTGCGCGCAGCGGCCGGGAGGTCGTAGAGCCGCTCGAGGACGGCGTGGACGACCGTGCCACGGGTGGCCGCGGGGGAGGGGGTCGAGGCGAGCCGGTCGATGGTGCGGAACCGGAACAGCAACGGGCAGGTCATGAAGTCGCCGGCGCGCGAGGGGGACAGCGACCCGATGACGGCGGTCGACCCGATGACGGCGGTCGACCCGGCGACGGCCGTCGACCCGGCGACGGCGGTCGATCCGGAGACGCCGGCCGGGCCCGGCCCGGGCGGCGACGGGTCGACCGGGAGGGGCGGGGTGCTCATGACGGCGAGGCTAGGCGGCAGGTCCGACAGCACCGGCCGGCAGCCGTTAGGTTCTGGAGGTGACCAGCCCAGCACCCGCTCCGGCCCGTCCGGCGGGCCTACGGGTCGGACGGGTCCTCGGCGTCCCCGTCTCGGTGTCACCGTCGTGGCTGCTCCTGGCCGCCTTCATCGTCGCCAGCTTCGGGCCCGAGTTGGCGAGGTCCTACGGCAGCACCCGCGGCTACATCGCCGCTGCGGCCTTCGCCGTCCTCCTCCTGCTGAGCGTGCTGCTCCACGAGATCGGCCACTGCGTGGTCGCGCGGGCCTTCGACCTGCCGGTGCGCAGCATCACGGTGACGTTCCTCGCCGGGCTGACCGAGATCACCGAGCCGCCGCAGACGCCCGCGCGGGAGTACGCCGTCGCCGTCATCGGGCCGATGGTGTCGCTGCTGCTGGCCGCCGTCGGGTGGGCCAGCCGTGACCTGTTCCAGGCCGGGTCGCTCCCGTACCTGCTCTGCGCCGTGGTCGCCTTCTCCAACGGCCTCGTCGCCGCGTTCAACCTGCTCCCCGGGCTCCCGCTGGACGGCGGACGGGTGCTGCGGGCGGCCGTGTGGGGGCTGACCGGCGACCCGGACCGGGCGACGCGGGCCGCAGCCTGGTCGGGCCGGGTCGTCGCCCTCGTCGTGGTCCCGGTGCTGCTCCTGGTCGTCCTGCCCGCGACCGGCTACACCGAGCTCACCCTCAGCTCGGTGCTGTTCGCCGCGCTCATCTCGGGCTTCCTCTACCTCGGAGCCACGTCCTCCCTGCAGCGGGCGCGCCTGCTCGAGCGGCTGCCGCGGGTCACCGTCTCCGCCCTGGCCCGCTCGGCGATCGCGGTTCCGGCGGACCTGCCGCTGGCCGAGGCGGTCCGCAGGGCGCAGGAAGCGCAGGTGCGGGGGGTCGTGGTCGTCGACGGCAGGGGCAACCCGGAGGCCGTGGTCAGTGAGGCCGCGCTCGAGGCGGTGCCCTCGGAGCGCCGTCCGTGGGTCTCGGTGAGCACGGTGGCGCGGCACCTGGTCGACGGCATGCTGCTCGACGCCTCGCTCTCAGGCGAGCTCCTGCTGGAGGCGATGCGCCGCGTGCCCGCCTCGGAGTACGTCGTGCACGACCGGGCCACCGGCGGGGTGCGCGTGCTCACGACGGCAGACGTCGTCGCCGCGATGGCCGGATAGGCCCGACCGTCGCGGGTCGGTCGCGCCGGTAGCCTCGTCTGCTCGTGACCACCGCAGCCGCATCAGCCGACGACGTGTCGTCGGCCCCCGACCGACCTCAAGCGCTCGGGGCCGCTCGGCGTCGGGGCCCCCTGCGCCCGGGAGACCAGGTGCAGCTGACCGACCCCAAGGGCCGGATGCACACGATCACCCTCGAGCCGGGCCGCCAGTTCCACACCCACAAGGGGATCCTGGAGCACGACAGCCTGATCGGCGGCCCGGAGGGCGTGGTCGTGACGATCGGGAGCACCGCCTACCTGGCGCTGCGCCCCCTGCTGTCGGACTTCGTGCTGTCGATGCCCCGCGGAGCGCAGGTCGTCTACCCCAAGGACGCCGGCCAGGTCGTGCAGATGGCGGACATCTTCCCGGGGGCTCACGTCGTCGAGGCGGGAGTGGGCTCGGGAGCGCTGTCCATGTCGCTGCTGCGCGCGGTGGGCGAGGGCGGTCGGTTGAGCTCGTACGAGCGGCGCGCGGAGTTCGCCGAGATCGCCGTCAACAACGTCGAGCGGTTCTTCGGAGCGCCGCACCCGGCGTGGACGGTCACGGTCGGGGACCTCGCGACGGCCCTGCCGGAGAACCCGGACGACCGGGACGTCGACCGGGTGGTCCTCGACATGCTGGCGCCGTGGGAGGTCCTGGACGCCGTGTCGAGCGCGCTGCGTCCTGGCGGCCTCGTGTGCTGCTACGTGGCCACCACGACGCAGCTGTCCACCACGGTCGAGGCGCTGCGCGCGCACGGCACCTTCACCGAGCCCCAGTCGTGGGAGTCGCTCGTGCGCGGCTGGCACGTGGAGGGCCTGGCCGTGCGCCCCGAGCACCGCATGGTCGGTCACACCGGCTTCCTGTGCACCGCTCGCCGCCTGGCCGACGGCGTCGAGCCACCGGTGCGGCGTCGTCGTCCCAGCAAGGGCATGTCCGGGGAGAGCGCCGAGGTGACGGTCCCGAGGACCGAGCCGTTCCGGCCTGACCTCCCCTAGCCGACGCCGACGCCGACGAGGTGAAGATCGTTGCGGCGGGAAAGATCGGCACCGGACGATCGTCGGGCGATCGCTCGATCGGGTGACGATGTGCGTGCCAGGAGGCACCAACAGGTGCCACAGTGACGCATCCCATCCCATCCTCCCCTGGAGCGCTCGTGCTCATGAGCCCCTTCCACCGGTCCCGGCGAACAGCCGTGGCTGTCACCCTCACCGCCTTCACCACCCTCGTCGGCGGTTCGATCGCGCTCCCCCTGACCGCCTCCGCGACGGGCGGCCCTGCCCCTGAGAGCAGCCTCGGGGCCCATGACGACAAGTTGCTCGCCGAGGCGACGACCGCCGGCGAGAAGACGGTCACCCTGCTGGTCGCCACCAAGGGCGGGGCCCAGGCCACCGCGGTCCGCCAGCTCCAGGGCATCGGCGGGGTCGTCCGCAAGGACGACGCGGACCTCGGCTACCTGCGGGTCGACGTCCCCATCGGCAACGCCAAGCGGGCCGCCGGGCTGTCGGCCGTCCAGGCGGTGGACCTCGACGAGGTGATCCCGCTCGAGGACCCGACGCCCGACGGCAGCCAGCCCCCGACGCGCGGCGCTGCGCCGAGTGCTGCCACTGCGCGGGTCAACCCGTACATGCCGATCAACGAGACGGGCGCCGCCGCCTTCACCGCCGCCAACCCGACCTACGACGGGCGCGGCACCACGATCGCGATCATCGACAGCGGCATCGACCTCGCGCACCCGGCGCTGAAGACGACGACCACCGGGGAGCCGAAGATCACCGACTGGGTGACCGCCACCGACTCGGCGTTCGGCCCTGAGGGCAACCTCGACGACGACCCCACCTGGGTGCAGATGGCGACGCGGGTCGAGGCGGTCGGCGGCACCTTCACCGTCGATGGGCAGACCTACCGCGCGGCCGACGGCCGCTACCGGTTCGGCATCTTCGACGAGAGCGACCCGCGGTTCGGCGGCGAGCTCGGCAACGACCTGAACCGCGACGGCAACCCGGCCGGCGCGCAGCGCACCTTCGCGCTGCTGTGGGACACCCGGGGCGACACGGTCCAGCTCGACCGCGACCAGGACGAGGACCTCGGCGAGGAGCCGGCCCTCGGCAGCTTCTCCAAGACCCGGCAGTCCAGCGTCGTCGGCAAGGACAACCCCGCCACGGACGTGCGCGAGGAGATGCCCTACGTCATCCAGACCGACGGGGTGGGTCGGGCCATCAACCTCGGTGTCGTGTCAGGCGCCCACGGGAGCCACGTCGCCGGGATCACGGCTGCCAACGGCATGTTCGGCGGCCAGATGAGCGGTGCGGCCCCTGGGGCCAAGCTCATGTCGGTCCGCGTCTGCCTGTTCGTCGACGGCTGCACGTCCCACGCGCTGCTCGAGGGCATGACCTACGCGGCGAAGAACGACGCTGACGTCATCAACATGAGCATCGGTGGCCTGCCGGCACTCAACGACGGCAACAACGCGCGGGCGGTCCTCTACGACCGCCTCATCGACAAGTACAAGGTCCAGATGTTCATCTCGGCCGGCAACAGCGGCTCCGGCATGAACACGGTCGGGGACCCCTCGGTCGCCAGCAAGGTCCTGAGCGTCGGGTCGTCGATCAGCGACGACACCTGGCGGGCCAACTACGGCTCCGACTCGGCCTTCGACCAGAACCTGCACGGGTTCTCCTCCCGCGGGCCCCGCGAGGACGGTGGCTTCAAGCCCGAGATCGTCGCCCCCGGTTCGGCCGTCTCCACGACGCCGACGTGGCAGTCGGGGCAGCCCGTCGCCGGCACCTACCCGTTGCCGCCCGGCTACGGGATGTTCAACGGCACGTCGATGGCCTCGCCCCAGGCCGCAGGCGTGGGTGCGCTGCTCGTCAGCGCGGCCAAGCAGACCGGCGTACAGGACTCGCCCGCCCAGATCCGCCAGTCGCTCACGTCGTCGGCGCAGTTCCTGCCGCGCTACCAGGCCTACGAGCAGGGGAACGGCCTGATCAACGCCACGGCGGCCTGGAACCTGCTCCGCAAGAAGGTCAGGCCGGTGGACATCACGTCCTCGGTCGAGGTCAGCACCGCCCTGTCGGACTTCCTGGCCGTCAAGGACCAGGGAGTCGGCATCTACGACCGCGAGGACGTGCCGACGGGTGCCTACACCCGGACCTACACGTTCACGCGGACCAGCGGGGGCGGCGGCACGACGTCCTACCACCTGAGCTGGACCGGCAACGACGGGACCTTCAGCAGTCCCACCCGCATCGCGCTCCCGCTCCGCACCCCGGTGACGCTCGCGGTCACCATCAACCCCGGTGCCGCGGGTGCCCACTCGGCGATCCTCAACCTCGACGACCCGTCGACGCCCGGGATCGAGAAGCAGACGCTGAACACGGTCGTCCGCGCTGAGGCCTTCACGGCCGCGAACGGCTACACCGTGGCCAGGGCCGACCGCATCGGGCGCAACCAGACGGCCAGCTCGTTCTTCGCGGTCCCGGCCGGGACGCCTGCGTTCAAGGTCGACCTCGCGGGCGGCGGCGCTGCTCCGGGCGCTGGTCAGATCCGCTTCCTGCGGTTCCACCCGTACGGCGTCGGCTTCGACTCCAACGCCTCGACGAGCTGCTACACCCCGTCGGCCGGCTCGTGCGGCGGCAACGCCAGCTCGCGGACGGTGCAGAACCCGCAGGCCGGCGTCTGGGAGGTGACGGTGGAGGCGCGTCGCACCTCCGACGCCGCCGAGGCGCCCTACACCCTGACCGCCTCGGTGCTCGGTGCCTCGGTCTCGCCGAACCCGGACGTGATCGCCACCGCCACCGCGGGGGTGCCGATCGCCCGCAGCTACACGCTGACGAACACCTTCGGGCCGTTCACCGGGAACGCGCGGGGCACCGGCCTCGGCAGCGCACGGCAGGACCGACCGAGCGTCGCCAACGGGGCGAGCCTGGTCCGTGAGGTGCAGGTGACCGCGGGGACGACCTCCCTGCGGGCGACCATCGGCCGGACGACTGATCCGGCTGCCGACCTCGACCTGTCGGTGTTCCGCTGCGCTCCGACCTGCGTGCTCGTCGGGCAGGCGGCTGACGGGGACAGCGAGGAGTCGGTGACCGTTGCGAACCCGGCGCCCGCGCTCTACCGCGTCGTCGTCGACGGCTACGCGGTCCCGGCGGGGACGACGGACTTCGACTACGTCGACGTCTTCACCAACCCCACCTTCGGGGCGGTGAGCGTCACCGATCGTGCGGCCGCGCGGCCCGGGGGTGCCTCGTGGACGGTCCCCGCATCGGTCACGGCGGGAACCGCACCGGCAGCAGGCCGCGTCCTCCTGGGCGAGGTGCAGGTCGTCACGAGCGGCGTCCTCATCGGATCAGGTGCCGTGATCGTGCAGGCCGTCACCGGGTAGTTCCCGGTCGGTGGACCACGACGGCGCGTCGCCCGGGCTCTGGCTCGGGCGGCGCGCCGTCTGCGTGACGAAGAAGAGCGGCAGGGAGCGCCTGTCGTACATAGGATGCGCAAGAGGACAGCGGTCCCCCTCGAACGCAGGGTGGTGAGGTACGTGGCAGGAGTGCGCGGCAGCGCCTCGGGCGACGATGCCCGGGACGGCGCGAAGGCGAAGGAGCTCGCGGAGCTGACCGCCCAGGTCGGCTACCTCGAGCAGGAGATCTCCGTCCTGCGGCGCAAGCTCGCGGACTCACCGCGCCAGGTCCGGGCCCTCGAGGCCTCCCTGGCCGAGGCGCAGGCGAGCCTGGCCGGGATCGGCAGCCAGAACGACCGGCTGGTGGGCACGCTGCGCGACGCCAGGGACCAGATCGTGGCGCTCAAGGAGGAGGTGGAGCGCCTGGCGCAGCCGCCCAGCGGCTACGGCGTCTTCCTGTCCGCGCACGAGGACGGCACCGTCGACATCTTCCACGGCGGGCGCAAGTTGCGCGTGACCGTGAGCCCCTCGATCGAGGTCGAGGGGCTGCTCCGCGGGCAGGAGGTCATGCTCAACGAGGCGCTCAACGTGGTGCTGGCCCTCGCCTTCGAGCGCCAGGGCGAGGTCGTCATGCTCAAGGAGCTGCTCGAGGACGGCGAACGGGCCCTGGTGCTCGGCCAGACCGACCAGGAGCGGGTGGTCATGCTCGCCGAGTCTCTGGCCGGCTCCCCGCTGAAGGCCGGTGACTCGCTACTGCTCGAGAGCCGTAGCGGCTACGTCTACGAGCGCATCCCGAAGAGCGAGGTCGAGGAGCTCGTCCTCGAGGAGGTGCCGGACATCGACTACGCCGACATCGGCGGTCTGTCCGGCCAGATCGAGCAGATCCGCGACGCCGTCGAGCTGCCGTTCCTGCACAAGGAGCTGTTCAAGGAGCACCAGCTCCGGCCGCCCAAGGGCGTGCTCCTCTACGGCCCTCCCGGGTGCGGCAAGACCCTGATCGCCAAGGCGGTCGCGAACAGCCTGGCCAAGAAGGTCGCCGAGGTGACGGGCAAGCCCGACGGGCGCGCCTACTTCCTGAACATCAAGGGCCCCGAGCTGCTCAACAAGTACGTCGGTGAGACCGAGCGGCACATCCGCCTGATCTTCCAGCGTGCCAGCGAGAAGGCGACGGAGGGCACTCCGGTCATCGTCTTCTTCGACGAGATGGACTCGATCTTCCGTACCCGTGGCTCGGGCATCTCGAGCGACGTCGAGACCACCATCGTCCCGCAGCTGCTGTCGGAGATCGACGGTGTCGAGACGCTCGAGAACGTCGTCGTGATCGGCGCCTCGAAC
>JAOPWP010000237.1 GCA_025965615.1 Frankiales bacterium | reverse complement strand
GAGCAGCGCCGTCAGCTCGCCGCGCGGCATGAGGCGGAACGGGTAGTGGTGGGTGCGCGACCGGATGGTCTGCAGCACCTTCTCGGGCTCGGTCGTCGCGAAGACGAACTTCACGAAGTCCGGCGGCTCCTCGACCAGCTTCAGCAGCGCGTTGAAGGCTGCCGTCGTGACCATGTGGGCCTCGTCGATGATGTAGACCTTGAACCGGCTCGAGACCGGGGCGAAGAAGGCCCGCTCCCGCAGGTCACGGGCGTCGTCGACGCCGTTGTGCGAAGCGGCGTCGATCTCGATGACGTCGAGCGAACCGGGACCGTTCGGGGCCAGCGCGACGCAGGAGTCACACGTGCCGCAGGGGTCCGGGGTGGGACCCTGCGCGCAGTTGAGCGAGCGCGCCATGATGCGCGCGCTGGAGGTCTTGCCGCAGCCGCGCGGGCCGCTGAACAGGTAGGCGTGCGAGATGCGGTCGTTCGCGAGCGCCTGCCGCAGGGGGTCGGTGACGTGAGCCTGGCCCATGACCTCCGCGAAGCTCGCCGGGCGGTACTTGCGGTAGAGCGCCAGGCTCACGGTGGTCTCCTGTCGTGCAGCGGCGGGCGCGCGAAAGCGAGGACCCCCCGCACACCCGCTCAGAGCTCGCCTGCCCTTGCTGCCTTCCGGCCCTGGGGGAGTTCAGCGAGATGGGCGCCGCACGAGGGGTCTGCCGAGCACCCTACCGGCTCGACCGCGTCAGGTCGCCGGTCGCGCAGCACGCCGTCTCGCCGACTGGCCGGGCAGGAGTGCCAGCTGCGTACGCCGTCGTCCGAGCGGCACGACACCGGCTCGAGCTGGGACGGGTCCAGCCGCTGGGTGACCAGGCGCCCGAGCGCTGGGCCTGGGCGAGGGCGGTCTCGAAGGTCTGCGGCTCCGGCGGGACGACGCCGCGCGGGCGAGGGCCAGGGACGCCAGGGGCGCGAAGTGGCGGGTCGAGGTGAGGGAAGTGTCAGGAGCGGCCTCGCGGGCTCGGCTAGGATCGTCGGCGGAGGATTCGCCTAGTTGGCCTATGGCGCACGCTTGGAAAGCGTGTTGGGGGCAACCCCTCGCGAGTTCGAATCTCGCATCCTCCGCCACGGCGAGACGTAGAGGCCGGTCGCGCAGCAGCGTGACCGGCTTCGCGCTTCGTGGTCGTACTCGCGGCTCAGCCGGAGGATGAGGCACGGTCCGCGGGGTCGACCGCTGTGCCAGAACCCTACGAGCGACCTCCGACCGTTTCGAGCCCGAAAGGGCCTGCTGACAGGCAGTTCCGGCGACACGACCCCGGCTGGTGCCGGCTTCCCCGCTGTCCTGCGGCGAGGGGGGGCCGAACGACCCTCGTCCTGTCACCAGAGCCTGGCAGTCTGGACCCATGACCGGTTCCGACGAGCCCCGGGCGGACAGGTCCGTGCCCGGCGCCGCCCGACGGATCGGGCTGGGTGCGGCAGCTCGAGCCGGGGGGCTGTCGAAGAGCGGGGTCCAGCGGATCCGCACGGCCGCGCGTGCCGACGGGGCCGACCGGAGCGGCTTGTCCAAGCTCATCACGGTCCACGCTCTGCACGCCGCCGGCGACGCCCTCGTCGCCGTCGCCCTCGCCGGCACCCTGTTCTTCTCCGTGCCGATCGGCGAGGCGCGCAGCCGCGTCGCGCTCTACCTCGTCCTCACCATGCTCCCGTTCTCCCTGCTCGTGCCCGTGGCCGGGCCGCTCCTCGACCGCTTCCCGCACGGACGCCGCACGGTCCTCGCGGTGACCACCGGCGGGCGCGGACTGCTCACCTGGGTCATGGCCGGTGTGGTCACCGGCCTCGCGCTCTACCCGTTGGCGCTGGTCGTCCTGGTGCTGTCCCGGGCCTACGGCGTCGCGCGCGCAGCCGCCGTCCCCCGCGTACGACCCCCGTCGGTGGGGCTGGTGTCGACCAACGCCCGCCTGAACGTCGCGGCCGTGACCGCGGGAGCCGGCGCAGCCGCCGTCGGCTCCGGCATCGCCGCCCTGTTCGGCTCAGGCACGGTCCTGCGCGTCGCCAGTGTGGTCCTGCTGCTCGGCGGGATGCTGGCCCTTCGGCTGCCCGAGCACGTGGACGAGGCTCCTGCACCCACCGAGGAGGACAGGGGCCGGGGTCCGTTCCGGCTCACCCGCACAGCCGCCGCGGTGACCGGCCCCTTCGCCGCAGCGCTCGCCCTGCGCACCCTCGCCGGCCTGCTGACCATCTTCCTGGCGTTCCTGCTCCGCGCCGAAGGGGCGCCGGCCGTGCTGGTCGGGGCCATCGTGGCCGCCGCCGCGATCGGACAGCTGGCCGGCACCGGACTGGCCGCCCGGCTCCCCGAGCACCGGTCCCGGCTGCTGTCGTTGATCGCGCTCCTCCTGCCCTTCGTGGCCTGCCTGCTCGCAGCGGTCAGCGGTCAGGACCTCTGGCTGGTCGCCGCGGCCGGGGCGACCGGCGTCTCGGTCTCGCTGTCGAAGTTCGCCCTCGACGCGGCCATCCAGCAGCACGTGCCGAAGCGCTCCCTGAGCAACGCCTTCTCGCGCTCGGAGACCGGGCTCCAGCTGGCCTGGGTCGTCGGAGGAGCGGTCGCCCTGGCCCTGCCCACCTCGACCCCCGTCGGGTTCGGCGTCGCTGCGGCGCTGCCGGTCCTGGGGCTCGTCCTCGCCCGTCAGCTGGCGGTCCGTTCGCGGGCCTGATCCTCCCGTCCGGGTGCCGTGACCCACCTCGCCAGGCTGACCACATCCCCCTTCACCACCCGCTTCCAGGCCGCTCGGTCGCCGGCGACGTCGTCGGCGGGAGCGGACCTGACCGGCACGCGCGTCCTACGGCTGAGTGGGGATCTCGAACCAGACGACCTTGCCGCCGGGGACGTCCTGGACGCCCCACGCCGAGGACAGCGCGTCGACGATGAACATGCCACGGCCTCCCTCAGCCTCGTCGTCGACGCCGGTCAGCTCGGGTCGGCGGCGCTCGTCGTCGCTGACCTCGACCCGCAGGCTGTCGTCCCCGGCATCGACCGTGAGGCGCACGGCCCCTATGCCGTGGAGGACGGCGTTGGTCACCAGTTCGCTCGTCATGAGCACCGCCGCGTCGGAGCACTCGGACCCCGTCTCGGCGTCGGCGCAGACGCCCGCGACGACTCGCCGCGCGGTCCGCGCGGCCGCACCGTACTCGAGCATCAAGGTGGCCACTTGTCCCTTGTGCCCGGTCTGAAGGGGCTCGACGCGCCTCTCGGTCGACTGGTGACAGCACGTCCCGCGCCCGAGGGGGCCCCGAGCGGCCACGGGTGGGAGGAGACGACGCGCCGGACTTCCCGCTCAGCCCTGGCCGGCTTCCGGACTCGCCAGGTGGAGCAGTGCCAGCTTGTCGAGTGCCGGCCGGGCCATCGCGGCCACGGCGGTGAACACCACCCCTTGCTGCGCAGCCATCCGCTCGTCGAGACGACCGCTGAGCCCGTACGCGAGAGCTCCGGTCTGGCGGACGCTGACCTCGTCCACGCTCGGCTGACGGGTCGACGCGACGGCGATCCCCTCCGCGTGGCCGGTGCTGTCCTGCGCGGCTCCGACCGAGAACGCCTCCCGCGGATTGGTCACCGGGTGGGAGAGCCGGTCGCGCTGCTGGAGCAGCACCTCGTGCCACCCCATCAGGTCGCCGGGAAGTCCCGTGGCGGTGATGTCCTCCTCCGTCAGCCCGCTGCCGCGGGGGCCGCTCGAGAAGCACCGGCCGTACGACAGCACCGCGGTCGTCCAGTAGGCCTCCAGGGCGAGCTCGTCTGGCTCGGCGCCCGCACCCCCCCGGGCGAGCTCGTTCACGAGTCGCTCGCAGCAGCGCAGCACCGTCTGGAGGTCCTCGAAGACGCCTGCGAGGTCCGCGAGGGCGAGCGCAGCCGGTGACCTGAGCAGCCGGACCCTCTGGGGGGCGGCCGGGGCCTGTGTCGCGCCCCCCTCAGGGACGGTCATCCGACCGACGGGCCGAGGCCCAGGGACTGCGGGGTGCTGGCGTCGGGCGAGGGCTGGTGCAGCCCTCCGTCGAGCTCCCCGAACTCGGTCATCAGCGCCCTGCTCCCGCCCCAGGGCGTCTGCTCCTCAGCGATGAGGGTGTTCGTCGTGAGCAGCAGCCCGGCGACGGACGCGCCGTTCTGCAGCGCAGACCGGCAGACCCGCAGCGGGTCCAGGATGCCCATCTCGATCATGTTGCCGAACCGTCCCTCGAGGGCGTCGAAGCCCTCGTCGACCTTCATCTGCGCCATGCGGGCGATGACCTCCTGGCCCGCGAAGCCCGCGTTGGTGGCGATCAGGAAGGCCGGCTCGGTGAGGACCCGCCGCACGATCTCCACGCCGATCTCGTAGTCACCCGTGACGTCGAGGTCGTCGAGGGCCGAAGCGGAGTGCAGGAGCGCGGCGCCGCCCCCCGCCACGATGCCCTCGGCCATGGCCGCCCGGGTGGCGCCGAGGGCGTCCTCGACCCGGTGCTGGAGTTCGGCGAGCTCTGCGTTGGTCGGCGCACCGACCCGCACCACGGCGACCTTTCCGGACAGCGAGCCGATCCGCTCCGCGAGCACGTCCTCGTCGACCCCGAAGGTCGCCTTGGCCTTCTCCGCCTGCAGCTGCGAGATGCGGAAGGCGATGTCGTCGGCCGACCCGGCCCCGCCGACGATCGTGGTGCTGCTCGCCGTGACCCGCACCTGCGTGGCCCGGCCGAGCTGCTCCACCGCGATCGTCTCGATGGACGCACCGGAGTGCTTGCTGAGGACCGTCCCGCCCGTGGTGGTCGCGATGTCCTCGAGCTTGCGCAGCCGACGGTCGCCGAAGCCGGGAGCTCGGGTCACGACGCACTGGAAGACGCCGTTCACGTGGTTCTGCACGAGCATGCTCAGGGCTGCGCCCTCGACGTTCTCGGCGATGATGACCAGCGGGCGGGGGGCGCGCATGACCTTGTCGAGCACCGGCATGAGCTGTGCGATCTTGGTGATCTTCTCGTTGGTCAGCAGGATGTACGGGTCGTCGAGCACCGCTTCGAGGCTGGCCGGGTTCGTCACCATGTAGGGCGACAAGTAGCCGTTGTCGTACTCGAAGCCCTCCACGAACTCGACGCTCATGCCAGGGTCCTGCGACTCCTCCACGGTCACGATGCCGGCGTCTCCGACCGTGAACAGGGCCTTCGCGATCACGCTCCCCACGGCGTCGTCGTCGTTGGCCGAGATGGCCGCGACCCTGGCGTAGTCGGCCTCGGTCTCGACCGGTCGCGCGACGGAGCGCAGGTGCTCGACCAGCCGTCCGACCGCGAGGTCGATGCCCCGCTTGACCAAGACGGGGTTTCCCCCCGCACCGATCGCCTTCATGCCCTCGCGGATGATCGCGTGGGCGATGACCGTCGCCGTCGTCGTGCCGTCGCCGACGATGTCGTTGGTCTTGATGGCGGCTTCCTTGACCAGCTGGGCGCCCATGTTCTCGAACTGGTCGGGCAGGTGGATCTCGCGAGCGATCGTGACACCGTCGTTCGTGACGACCGGTGAGCCGGTGATCTTCTCGATGATGACGTTGCGGCCCTTGGGTCCGAGGGTCGACTTCACCGCCTCGGCCAGCTGGTCCACCCCCGCGAGAAGACGCATCCGTGCTTCCTCGCCGAACACCAGTTCCTTGGCCATGTCGGACCTTTCACGTAGCAGGGGCAGGTGCCGGACGTCGGATCAGGGGACGAGGATGGCGCGACCACGCACCTTCCCGGCGTCGAGGTCGGCGAGCGCGTCGACCGCCGCGTCGAGCGGGTAGGCGCTCGTGTGGAGCGTGACCTTGCCGGTCTGCGCGAGGACCATCAGCTCGGCGAGCTCGTTGTAGGTACCGACGATGTTGCCGACGATGTTGCGCTCGGTCGAGATGATGTCCAGCGTCGGGACGCTGAGCTGCCCGCCGTACCCGATGACGTAGTAGGAGCCGCCGGCCCGGGTCATCGCGAAGCCGTCGGCCTAGGCGCCCTTCTCAGCCACGAATTATAGCACTTCGTATGCG
>JAOPWP010000209.1 GCA_025965615.1 Frankiales bacterium | reverse complement strand
CGCAGCCAGCTCGCCAGGCGTCGTGCCGGCGAGCGCGCAGGCGCGCCGCGCCAGGTCGGGGAGCGAGGTGGTGGCCCAGCGGTAGATGGCCCGGCCCTCCATGCGCAGGCGGAGCGGGGATCCGTCGATGACGAGGCGCTCGTGCTGCTCGCCGTCGTTGGCCCAGGCCGCCCGCCCGATCCCGTCGGTCTCGGCGAGACCGACGACCGCGGCGCCGGCGCCGTCTCCGAACAGGAACGCCGTCGCCCGGTCCTCCGGGTCGACCATGGGCATGAGCTTCTCGGCGCCGATGACGAGCACCCGATCGGCACTGCCGGCCCGGACAGCGTCCGCCGCCATCGACAGGGCGTACGTGAACCCCGCGCACCCGGCACCCACGTCGGAAGCGCCGGCGCGGGTGGCGCCGAGCCGGGAGGCGACCTCAGGAGCGCCGCCGGGCAGCGGACCGGGCATCGAACAGGTGGCGAGCAGGACGAGGTCCACGTCGGCTGCGTCCACCCCTGCGGCCGCGAGCGCCTTGCCGGCGGCGCCGACGGACATGTCGACGACCGACTCGTCGGGGCCGGCGACGCCGCGCGTCACGATGCCGCTGCGCTCGCGGATCCACTCGTCGCTCGAGCCCGTGCGAGCTGCGATCGCCAGGTTGTCCTCGCGGTGAGCGGGGCGGTGCGCACCCAGGCCCAGGAGGGCCGCGGCCCTCACGCCGACACCAGCTGCGCGGTCGAGGCAGCGGCCAGGTCCTCCGGGGTTCTGACAGCGGTGACCGGCAGGTCGGGCAGCGCGCGCTTGACCAGCCCCTTCAGCACTCCGGCCGGTGCGAGTTCGACGGCTGTCGACGCCGCGGAGGCAGCAGCCAGGCAGAGGTCGAAGCGCACGGGACGGGTCAGTTGCCCGACGAGCCGGTCGAGCAGCTGGCGGCCGTCGCGCAGGACGGCTCCGTCGGCGTTGGCGATGACGTCGCACGCGGCGTCCTGCGGCTGGAGCCCGGCCACGAGCTCGGAGAACCCGTCGACGGCGGAGGCCATCGCCGAGGTGTGGAAGGCGCCGGCGACGTCGAGGCGTCGGGCGCGCACCCCCTGCGGGGGCGTCCAGCTCTCGATCACCTCGAGCGTGCCGCCCAGCACGACCTGCCCCGCGACGTTGACCGTGGCGAGCTCGAGACCAGCTGCGGAGTAGTCGCTCTCGGCGACGGCGCCACCGAGCAGCGCGACCATGCCAGTCGGGACCGCGGCAGCCGCCTCGGCCATCAGCCGCCCGCGCCCCACGGCGAGGACGACGGCGTCGTCGTCCGAGATCACCCCGGCGAGCGCGAGAGCGGACAGCTCGCCGATGCTGTGGCCGCAGACCAGGTCGGGCGTGCGGCCGCCGAGGACTGCCCGCCCGCTCAGCAGCGCGAGCGCCGTCAGCAGCGGCTGGGCGACCTCGGTGCGGCGGACGACGTCGTCCGGAGCGGCGGTCCCGAGGGCGACGAGGTCGATGCCGGCGCGCTCGGACCACTGGGACAGGCGGGCCTGGGCACCGGGGAGATCGAGCCACGGCGCGAGCATGCCGCTGGACTGGGAGCCCTGACCGGGCGAGAGGAGGAGGAGCACTCGTCGAGGGTGCCCTCTTCAGGACCGTTCCGTCGCGGTCGGCTCGCACCGAGAACGTCCGGCCTGGTTGTGGGATCCCTACAAGTCGAGCGTCCGACCGACGATGAGTGAGACGCGGACCACAAGGCCGTCCCGGGGGTCGGTCAGGTCGTAGCCGATCGCGTCGACGATCTTGCGCAGCCGGTAGCGGACGGTGTTCGGGTGCAGGAACAGGGCGCGTCCGGTGCCCTCCACCGATCCCCCGCCCTCCAGGTAGGCCGCCGCCGTGGCCAACAGGTCGCCCCCGGCTGTCGCGAGCGGCTTGTAGACCTCGTCGAGCAGCCGGCGCCGGGCGCTGAACTCGCCGAGCACCGCGCGCTCGGCCAGCAGGTCCCGGGCCGCCACCGGACGGGGTGCCTGCGGCCAGGCAGGCACCGCGCCGAGCCCGGCCAGGGCCTCCTGCACCGAGGACGCCGCGGAGGACAGGTCTGTGGCGCGAGGCCCGACGACGACGGGCGCGTCCGGGAGGGCGTCTACCACCGTGGCGAGAGCGTCCTCGGGCGACGTGGTCCCACCCAGGAGGAGCACGAGACCGGTCGGCGCCTCGCCGGCCAGGAGCCCCAGCCCGCCGTGGCGTGCCGTCGTACGAAGGGGAGACAGGTCGTAGTCCACCGGGGCCGGAGTCGCGACCGCCTGCACCCACTCGACGCGCGGCCAGCCCAGCGACCCTGCGCGCATCAGCGTCATCTCGCCGGCGTGCCCGCGGACGAGGGCGTCGACGACCCCCGCCTCGATGCGGGCGTCCCAGGCGCCACGGGCCTCAGCCGCGGCCGCGTAGACGTCGGCGGCGCCGAAGGCCAGCTCGCGGGAGTAGCGGAGCATCGCCTCGCGCAGGAGGTGCTCGTCACCGGGTGCGGCCAGCTCCGGCACGGCCTGCTCGATGATGTCGACCGCCACGCGGATCAGCGCGACCGTCTGCTTGAGGTTGATGTGCCGGGCGAGCTCCCGGGGAGCGGCTCGGAACACCTCGGGCCCGATCGGCAGGGGCTGCCCAGGGCTGCGCAACCACTGGGCGAACAGCTCCAGCCCCTTGTGCAGGACGAGACCCACGTAGGCCCGCTGCTCGGCGGGAAGCGCGGCGAACCACGGGAGCCGGTCCATGACCCGGACGCACTCGGCGCTCAGCGGCGACGAGGCTGCCCGGACCCTTTGCCACGTCGCCTGTGCCACGGGAGCACTCTCGCAGACTCCCGGCCGTCACGGGATGGACACAGGTGGGGAGGCACGTGTCCGGCGTGTTGTGCGGTTGGGACAACGCGCAGCGGGCATGCCTTCCAACCGCGTCCCGTCCTCGTCCCGCCACTCCGGAGGTCCCGCCTTGCGCGTTCGCCGCGCCGTCCCGCTCGTCCTGTCCCTGGCGCTGGTCACCGGGTGCGGCCTGCTGCCCGGGGACAGCGACGGCACCCCCCGCGAGCGCTTCGGCGAGGCGGTGGCCCAGGCCCGCGAGGCGATCGAGGCCGAGGTCGACCAGGCGGTGGAGGAGGCCAAGAAGCGGGAAAGCCGTGGCAGCGGCGACATCGGCCAGGGTTCCGCGCCGAAGGTGGACGCGATCCGCACCGACACCAACACCGCCTTCGACTACGCCGAGTACACCGGGACGCTCGAGCAGGTGATCGGGTCACTGGAGGCGTACTGGTCGAAGGCCCTGCCCGCAGAACTCGGCGCGCAGTACAGCGACCCGGCGCGCTACGCCTACTACCGGCCCGGCCAGGACGCGGGCCCCCGCTGCGGCAACGAACAGGCCCCACCGAAGAACGCCTTCTACTGCCCCGCCGGTGACTTCATCGCCTGGGACGAGCCTGGGCTCATGATCCCCTACTACGTCCAGGCCGGTGACTTCGCGGCCGCCTTCGTCCTCGCGCACGAGTTCGGGCACGCCATGCAGGCCCGGCTCCCCCGCAAGGAGGAGCGCGGCGTGCTCAACGAGCTGCAGGCCGACTGCTTCGCCGGGGCCTGGGCCGGCGACATGCAGCGGCAGGGGCTGCTCGATCAGGGCGACCTCGACGAGGCGACGCTGGCGGTCTTCTCAGCCCGCGACGTCCCCGGCACGAGCTTCACCGATCCTGCCGCACACGGCACCGGCTTCGAGCGCACGCGGGCCTTCAGCGACGGCTACGAAGGCGGGCCGGGGACCTGCTACCCCGCCCCCGGGAACAGCTGGATCGTCGCCTCCCGCTGAGCCGGCTGGCCGATGGCTGCGTGCCGTCGGTGCCTGGGGGCCTCGACGGCATCGGACGACGCAAGGCGGGTCGGCGCGCGAGCCCGGGCGTCACGTCCAGGCGACTGCGAGCACCAGCCGGGACGAGGGGAGCGCCGGGTCGTCGGCGTCGACGACGCCCAGCAGTCGCGCCCGGTGTGAGCCCACGTCGAGCAGCCCGAGCCCCTCGACCTTGTGCACCGCCTCCCCTGTCGTCGGCAGGGGCGCGACCCAGACAGGAGCGTCCTCCCGTACGAGCGCCAGCACGCTCGCCACGACCGGTCCGTCGGCCACGGCGTCGGGGGTGTCCTCTGCCGCAGCGGACACGAGCACGCTCGCGTCCGGGAGCGCGACCGCGTCGGTGATCGCGAGACCGACTCCGCCGACGTGCCCGAGGTCGTACCGCAGCACGTGGCCGAGGCGGACCGAGGCGGGGTCGAGCTCGCCACGGACAGCCGACAGCAGGTCCGACAGGTCCAGGTCGACGCTGGCGCAGGTGATGCCGTTCGCGCGGTTCCCGCGGCTGAACCAGCGCAGGGAGGGGCCCAGCACGCAGGCGCCCTCGAGGTTGAGGTGGACCAGGTCGATTCCCAGGGTGGCGGCTACGCGGCCGTACAGCGCCTCGAGCGGCGACACGGTGACGGCAAGTCCGCTCTGCCCCGGCACGACCAGGCTGGCTCGCATGCGCTGGGCGGTCGAACCCGAGCCGAGGAGCAGGACCCCGGCCGCTCCCCCGTCGAGGCGCACCTCGCAGGCCGCCTCCACGTCGGGCTTGAGCCGCTTGGTCCCGTCGTGCTCAGCGAACACCTCCAGGCCGTCGACCGGCGGGAACACCCGCACGGAGGTGGTCGCACCCGGACGCAGCCATGCGGCGTGGGTGGCGTCGTCCTGGGCGACCAACCACCCGTCGCCGAGGGGTGCGACCGCGGAGGCGGCGCGTACGGGCCTGCCGTCGTCGAAGCGGAGGGCGTCGACGCTCAGGAGCTCGACCTGCACGTCCCGCGTCACCGTGCCCCCGTGCCCGGGTGACCTTGTTCCGAACGCCTGACGAGGTGTGACAGGCGACGTACGGTCACCGAGCCGACAGTCGAGGTGGGGTCCCGACAGCGCTGGTTCACGAGTCGCACCTACGAGGCCACGGCAGGAGGTAGACCCCGGGATGGCGGTCGAGCGGGCCGGCGTGACGGTGGCCGAAGACGTCCAGGGCGGGCTCGCCGTGATCGGACCGGACGGCTCGGTGGAGTCCTCCAACGCCGGGATGGCCCGCATCCTCGGGTCCGTACCCGTGTCCCTCGACAGCTTCCCGCCCTCCGTGCGGCGCACCTGCTCCGGCCGACCTGGTCGTCCCTGGGCTGCCGAAGAGGAAACGGCAGTGAGCCTGCGGGCCCGCTGGTCGGCGATGCGGTCCGGGCAGCGGTGGATCCTCCAGGCGCAACCGCTCGACGAGCGGGAGCAGTCGACCGACTTCTCGATGACCCAGGACGGCCGGATCGCCGCGATCGCCGAGCTCCATCACGACCTGGCGTCGGCGGACTTCGACGTGCAGGACATCGTGCAGTGGCTGGTGCAGCGCTCGCGGGTCCTGTTCGGCGACAGCGAGGCCTCGCTCGGCATGCTCGAGGGCGACTCCATCGTCTACAAGGTGCTCATCGGCGGTCGCCGCGGGCGCGTGGTCGACAACCGGACGACCGTCGAGGGCAGCATGTCCGGGACCTGCCTGCTCACCGGGGTCACGATGGTCTCCGACGACGTCGAGGTGGACGCACGAGCCGACCTCGAGGCCTGTCGACGGGCCGGGCTCCGGTCGATGGTCCTCGTCCCGCTCCGCCACCGTGGCGAGAACATCGGCGTGCTCAACGTCAACGCCGCGGTCCCCGACGCCTACACGGCGGCCGACGTGTCGACCGTCGAGCTGGTCGGCGGTGTGCTGTCGGTCGCGTACAGCCACGCCGCCGACCTGTCGGCCAAGCGCGAGCTGGTCCGCGAGCTGGGGCGCACCCTGTCGGCGCTGCAGGACACCCAGGCCCAGCTCGTCCACGATGCCCTCCACGACCCGCTCACCCAGCTGCCCAACCGGGTGCTGTTCCACGACCGCCTGAGGCAGGCCCTGGCCCAGAGCGCCCGGACCGGCTCGCCCATCGCCGTGCTGTTCGTCGACGTGGACCGCTTCAAGGTCGTGAACGACAGCCTGGGGCACGAGGCCGGAGACGTGCTGCTCGCGGAGGTGGCCGACCGCCTCCAGGAGTGCCTGCGCGCGACCGACACGGCGGCGCGCCTGGGCGGGGACGAGTTCACGGTCCTGTGCACCGGCGCCGACGGCGGGGACGAGGCGCTCACGGTCGCGCACCGGATCGCGGCCCGCCTCGGCGAGCGGGTGATGCTGCCCGGCGGGGAGGTGTTCCCCACGGTGAGCATCGGGATCGCTCGCAGCACGGATGCCGACGACAGCGCGGCCGACCTGCTGGACCGGGCCGACCTCGCCCTCTACCGCGCGAAGCAGGGCGGGCGGAACCGGATCGAGGTCCACGACGGGCACATGCAGCGAGGCGCCCAGAGCCGGCTCGCGCTCGAGAACGACCTGCGGCGGGCGGTGCAGCTCAAGCAGCTCGTGGTCGCCTACCAGCCGCAGTACTCCGTGCGCACCTCGCGCATCGTGGGGATCGAGGCGCTGCTGCGCTGGCGTCACCCCGACCGCGGGCTGCTCCTGCCTGGCGAGTTCCTGGACATCGCCGAGGAGACGGCGCTGATCGTGCCCGTCGGGGCCTGGGTCCTCGAGCAGGCGTGCCGTGCCGCGCACCACTGGTCGCTGCTCGCGGGGCGACCGGTGCCGGTGTCGGTGAACCTGTCGCGGCGGCAGCTCGACGATCCAGCGCTCACGGACACCGTCGCGAAGACGCTCCGCTCGGCGGGGATCGACGGGGCGCAACTCTCGCTCGAGATCCTCGAGGACGTCATCGTCGACGACGACAGCCAGCGGCAGAAGAACCTTTTCGCCCTGCACGCCATGGGGGTCCGTCTCGACGTGGACGACTTCGGCGTCGGCTACTCGTCCCTGGCTCAGCTGCAGAAGTTCCCTGTCGCCAACCTCAAGATCGACAAGTCGCTGGTGGACCGGGTCGAGAGCGAGGACGCGGTGGTCGTCGCCGTCATCCACATGGCCCACGCGCTCGGCTTCACCGTCGTGGCGGAGGGAGTCGAGACCATCGGCCAGCAGGACGTCCTGGCCCGCCTGGGCTGCGACACCCTGCAGGGCTACCTGCTGTCGAAGCCCTGCCCCGAGGCGATCGTGGACGACCTGCTGCTCGGCGACTGACGAGCGGCTGTCTCGTCGAGCCACCGGTTGGGGTCGTCGAGGTCGAGGCCACGGCTGCTGCGATGGCACGACCCGGGATGCACCGCCGACCGCTCGACCTCACACCAGCATCCGCAGCTCGACAGCAGCCACCGCACCGACATCCACAACGCTGCTGAGGACCTGCTGACCGACCGCCAGGCCAGAACCCTACGAGCGACCTCGACCGTTCCGAGGCTCGGAAAGGCCTGCGGACACGGAAATCCGGACCAGTTGCAGCCCGATCAAGGGGAACCGGCAGGCCTGGCCCGCTGCGGGTGCGGCGCCTCGTGGCGGGCCAGCATCTCGACGTACTCCGCGATCTTCCGGGCACGAGTCTCGGGCCGCTTCACCGCACCGAGCCGATGCACGAGCGCATAGCGGTTGGTCTTGGTGAGGACGTCGAACATCGCCTGGGCCGCCGGGTCCGCCGCGACGGCGGCAGCGAGGTCAGGCGGGACCTCAGCCTCGGACGGCGGGGCGTACGCGGCGTCCCACCGCCCGTCGGCCTGCGCTGCCGCGACCGCGGCCCGTCCAGCGGCGAGCATCCGCCCCTCGGCCTCCAGCCTCGCGACGTGACCGACGTTGCGCCGGGACCACATGCTGCGTGGTCCCCGGGGCGTGAAGCGGACGCAGGAGGTCTCGGCGTCGCGCTTCCTGCCCTGCCCGTCGATCCATCCGACGCACAGCGCCTCGTCGACGGCCTGCTGCCAGGTCAGGCTCGTGACAGTGCCGCCCTTGCGGGTCAGGACGAGCCACACACCCGGCGACGTGGCTGAGTGGGCACGCAGCCACTCCCTCAGCTCACACACATCGGCGACGACGAGCTCGTGCAGCTCCGCAGCGGCCATGCGGGCACCGTAGGCGCACGAGCGGCTCATGGATGGGAATCCCCAAGTCGCACTGGAAGTCGGCGAAGGCGGTGACGTCGTCCCGGGCGTCGCGCAGCATGCCCGGGCGACAGCTGGAAACTGCTGCTCGAGCATCCCGGCGACGACGACCTCAACGTGCGCGCGCACTCCGGGCCGGTGGCTGGGCGAAGACCCCCAGCACCTCCCAGCCGCCGTCTGCCGATACTCCGGTGCCGATGACGACTGCCACCGTCGTTCAGGAGCCCGAACTACACCACTCCAGCGGACTCAGCCTCGTTCCACCGCAGGCAGGCCAACAGCGGACCAAGGAATCAGCCCGTTCATGACGGTGAGAATGCAGGACCTCCGCTCCAACTGGCCCGCCGCGGACGTCCTCGCTTGGCGGGCTGTTAGTCGAGGACTCCGTTGCTCACACCGCCCGCCTCATTGACCCGAGCTCGCTGCGGAGTTGTCCCGATGCCGGCCCAGACGTCGGCCGGAAGCGGCTCGGCGCCGATCGTCTCCCAGATGTCCCTGTTGCCGAGCAGCGAAGGGCTGGCCACCCGGGCCCCCCTGAAGAAGAACAGCCGCTGCAGGTCCCGGTCCGCCGCCACGCGACGCAGCTGCTCGAGGTCCTCGGGCTCGGGCTGGAAGATCAGCCGCTTGCTCTCGCACGAGATCGGCGAGCTGTAGTTCCAGAAGATGCTCCGGCGCTCCTCGTCGTACCGGTCGAGGAGCTCCTCGCTCGCCCCCTCCTGCACGACGGCTGCCAAGGCCTCGTGCAGCGTGTAAGCGTCGTGCAGGCCGCCGACCAGGCCGAACCCGCTAGTCGGGTTCGTCACGTGCGCGGCATCGCCGGCCAGCAGGACGCGACCCACGCGGAAGCGGTCAGCAGCACGCTGGTGCATGCGGTACGCCCGCCAGCGTATGACCTCGTGCTCGAACGACTCGGGGTGCACGGCCTGGAAGTACTCGTGCATGCGGTCTTCGACGCCCTCCTCAGACCACTCCAACGGCTCCGAATAGGTGTGCCGCCACAACCCCGCCTTGTTGATCTTCGCGACGACCGCGCCGTACCTGTCGTCCACGAGGTAGCCCTGGGTGTCGTAGTGCTCGTCGTAGTCCCCCAGGCAGTTCGTGGCAACGAACCGCTGGTCCCAGGTGATGCCGTCGAAGGTAAGCCCGCTTGCCTTGCGGACCACGCTGCGGGCACCGTCAGCACCGATGAGCCACGAGCCGCGGAACTCCGTGACGTCCTCGCCGTCACCAGCGACCACCACCACACCGGTGTCGTCCTGGCGCAGTGACCGCATTGGCGTGTTCCAGTGGATGGTCACGTTCGAGAGGCGCGCGATGTGGTTCAGCAGGACGGCCGATAGGTCGTCCTGACCGAGATGCAGGTCGTACGGATGCTTGACCTGGTCCTTCAGCACGTCCATGTCGAAGTAGATGCGCTCCTGGCTGCGGAAGACCCGCAGAGCCCAATCCTGGCGGAGGAAACCTGCCTCAATGGCGTCGGCCAGCACGCCTAGACGCTCGAGGTTCGCCATGGACGACCAGTGGTAGACCATGCCACGCGGCTCG
>JAOPWP010000119.1 GCA_025965615.1 Frankiales bacterium | reverse complement strand
GTGCCACGAGTGGTACTTCAGGCACTCGAGCTCGATCAGCGCAGCCGCCAGCTCCTGGCGCAGGACCGGGTCCTCGGCAGCCGGCCGGCCGTCCCGGTCGAGGCGCTTCGCGACGTCGACGACCTGGTCCCACTGGTTACGGAACTCGGTGTACTGCCCGATGGCGCTGGAGCCGCGCTCGAACGACAGCAGGAGCATCGCGGTCGCCCAGCCGTTGCCCTCACCGCCGAGGATCTCGGTCTGCGGCACGGTGGCGTCGGTGTAGAAGACCTCGCCGAATTCCTTGGCGCCGGTCATCTGGGTCAGCGGACGCGCGTCGATCCCCGGCTGGTGCATGTCGACGAGCAGCATCGAGATGCCCGCGTGCTTCTTGCCCCCCTCGGGCGAGCTGGTCCGCGCCAGGGTGAAGATCTTGTCGCCGTGCATGGCGTTGGTGGTCCAGATCTTCTGCCCGTTCAGCACGTAGTCCTCGCCCTGGGGCTCGGCCTTCATCTGGAGCGCGGCGAGGTCCGAGCCGGCGCCCGGCTCGGAGAAGCCCTGGCACCAGATGACCTCGCAGTTGAGCAGCGGCTGGATGATCGTGCGCTTCTGCTCCTCGGTGCCGATCGCCATGACGGTGGGCGCGAGAAACGCCAGCCCCAGCGGGTTGACCGTGGCCGGCGCGTGCGCCAGCGCCATCTCCTGGTCGTAGATGGCCTTCATCGTCGGGGTCCCGCCGCGACCGCCGTACTCGGTCGGCCACGCGATCCCGGCGAACCCGGCCTTGGCCTTTCCCTGCTCCCAGGTGCGTCGCGCCTCGAAGGCGGACTCCTCGCCGAGGTCGTCCCAGTAGGACCGGCTGCGCATCTCCTGCGGGAGGTTGGTGTCGAGCCAGGCCCGGAGCTCGCGGCGGAACTCCTCGTCCTGCTCGGAGTGACGCAGGTCCACGGGTGCCTCCATGACAACAGGGGTGGGGACGACGGGGTGGTGGGACAAGGGGGTGGTGGGACGAGGAGAAACCGAACGCCGTTCTACTGTACGCAGAGGCTCTCCGGCAGCGTAGTGGGCCCGGCGATGCGGGCGACAGGTGCCCAGGACGCCTCACCGGAGCCGCCTCGGGGACACTCGCCGCATGACCGCCTCTGGCACGTCCTCCTCTGGCACGTCCTCTTCTGGCACGTCCTCCTCCGCGGCGCCGGCAGCCCTGCTCGTCCTCGCCACCGATCTCGCCAGGCAGGCGGGTGCGCTGGCACTGTCCATGCGTGAGGGCATCGAGCAGGAGAGCACGAAGTCCTCGCCCACCGACGTGGTGACCGCCGCCGACCGGGCGGCTGAGCGGGTGATCGTCGACGGGATCCGCGCGGCCCGTCCGGGGGACGGCGTCCTCGGCGAGGAGGGCGCCTCGGACGAGGGCACCACCGGTGTCCGGTGGGTGATCGACCCGATCGACGGCACGGTCAACTACCTCTACGGGCTGCCGCAGTGGGCCGTCTCCATCGGGGTCGAGGTCCGGGGCGTGACGGTGGCGGGGGTCGTGTTCGACCCGGCCAAGGACGAGCTGTGGCAGGCCGTACGGGGGAGCGGTGCCACCTGCAACGGCCGTCCCGTGCGCTGCTCGTCGACCACGGAGCTGGGGCAGGCCCTGGTCGGCACCGGCTTCGGCTACGACGCCCGGCGCCGGGCCGCCCAGGCGCGGGTCCTGCCCGAGCTCCTGCCCGCCTGCCGCGACCTGCGCCGCATGGGAGCGGGGGCGCTGGACCTCTGTGCCGTGGCCGCCGGCCGGTTGGACGCCTACTACGAGCAGGGCCTGTCACCCTGGGACCTGTCCGCCGGTGGCCTGATCGCCACGGAGGCAGGGGCCCGGCTCGAAGGGCTGGGCGGGGCCCCCGCGGGTCCGGGCATGGTGCTCGCCGCGGCGCCGGGAGTCTTCGAGGCGCTGCACGACCTGCTCGCCCGCTACGGCATGGACGCCGACCCGCTGGAGAGCTGACGGCCGCTCAGCGCAGCACGGAGCTGTAGACGTCCAGGGTGGCCCGGGCGACCGCCTGCCAGCCGAAGTGCTCGACGGCCCGGTCCCGCCCGGCCCGTCCCATGGCCCCGGCCCCCGCAGGGTCGTCGAGGACCGAGGCGAGCGCGGTGGCCAGTCCCGCCTCGAACGCGCGGGGGTCGGTCTCGTCGTAGGGCACGAGCCGACCGGTCACGCCGTCCACGACGACCTCGGGGATGCCGCCGACCGCCGAGGCGACGACGGCCGTCCCGCACGCCATGGCCTCCAGGTTGACGATGCCGAGCGGCTCGTAGACCGACGGGCAGGCGAAGGCCGTGGCGTGGGACAGCAGCTGGATGACGTCCGTCCGCGGGAGCATCTCGCGCACCCACACGACCCCGGGCCGGGCTCGCTGCAGCTCAGTGACGAGCTCCTCGGTCTCCGCGGCGATCTCGGGAGTGTCCGGGGCGCCTGCGCACAGGACCAGCTGTCCGGGGAGGTCGCGGGCCGCACGGAGCAGGTGCGACAGCCCCTTCTGCCGGGTGATCCGCCCGACGAACAGGGCGTACGGCACGGCCGGGTCGACACCGTGCCGCTCGAGCACGTCCGTGGCGGCGACCGCGGCGTACTGCTCGGTGTCGATGCCGTTCGAGACGACGTGCACCCGCGCCGGGTCGAGCTCGGGATAGGAGGCGAGGACGTCGCGCGCCATGCCCCGGCTGACCGCGATCACGGCGTCGGCGGCGAGGACCGCCGTCCGCTCGGCCCAGGACGACAGGGCGTAGCCCCCGCCGAGCTGCTCCGCCTTCCACGGGCGGTGCGGCTCCAGCGAGTGGGTCGTGACGACGTGCGGGATCCCGTGGAGGAGGGCCGAGAGGTGCCCGGCGAGGTCGGCGTACCAGGTGTGGGAGTGCACGAGGTCGCAGCCCGCGGTCGCCGCGGCGATCGACAGGTCGGTCGACAGCACCTGCAGGGCCGAGTTGGCACCTGCCAGCCGGGGATCGGGGGCGTGGGCCGTCGCGCCCCCCTCGGTCCCGCCAAAGGAGTGCACGTCGACCTCGGCGAGGCGCCTGAGCTCGCGCACGAGGTACTCCACGTGGACGCCGGCGCCCCCGTACACCTCCGGCGGCCACTCCCGGGTCAGCAGGCCAACTCGCAGGTCCGGACGCATGGCCGGCACGCTAGTGGGACACACTGCGATCATGCGCGCTCCCCGGGTCCTCGGCATCGTGCTCGCCGGCGGCGAGGGCAAGCGGCTGTCGCCCCTGACCGCCGACCGTGCCAAGCCGGCCGTCCCCTTCGGCGGCATCTACCGGCTGGTCGACTTCGTGCTGTCCAACCTGGTCAACGCCGGCTACCTGCGGATCGTCGTGCTCACGCAGTACAAGTCGCACTCGCTGGACCGGCACATCACCACGACGTGGCGCATGTCGACCCTGCTGGGCAACTACGTCACCCCGGTCCCGGCGCAGCAGCGGCTGGGTCCGCAGTGGTTCGCCGGCTCGGCCGACGCCATCCACCAGAGCCTCAACCTCGTCTACGACGAGGAACCCGACCACGTCGTGGTGTTCGGCGCGGACCACGTCTACCGCATGGACCCGCGGCAGATGGTCGAGCAGCACATCGCCAGTGGTGCCGCGGTCACCGTCGCCGGCATCCGGGTGCCGCGTGAGCAGGCCAGCGGCTTCGGCGTCATCTCGACGGCGCCGGACGGGCGCCGGATCGAGGCGTTCCTCGAGAAGCCGACCGACCCGCCCGGGCTGCCCGACGACCCCACCCAGGTCTTCGCCTCGATGGGCAACTACGTCTTCTCGACCAAGGCCCTGCTCGAGGCGGTCAAGCTCGATGCCGGCGACGTGGGCTCGGTGCACGACATGGGCGGCAACATCATCCCCATGATGGTGGCCACCGGTGAGGCCGAGGTCTACGACTTCTCCGACAACCAGGTGCCGGGTGCGACCGACCGGGACAGGGGCTACTGGCGGGACGTCGGGACCCTCGACTCCTACTACGACGCCCACATGGACCTCGTCGCGGCCCACCCCGTCTTCAACCTCTACAACCGGCAGTGGCCCATCCTCACCAGCTCGCCCGCTCTGCCGCCGGCCAAGTTCGTCCACGAGATGGCTGGCCGGGTGGGGCAGGCCGTCGACTCGCTGGTGAGCCAGGGCGTGATCATCTCCGGCGGCACCGTCAGGCGCTCCATCGTGTCGCCGGGAGTGCGGGTGCACTCCGGGTCGCAGATCACCGGGAGCGTGCTCCTGGACGGCGTCGACATCGGTCGGGGCGCCGTCGTCCGCAACGCCATCCTCGACAAGAACGTCGTCGTGTGGCCAGGCGCCTCGATCGGCGTCGATCCGGCCCACGACCGGGAGCGCGGCTTCACCGTCACCGAGGGAGGGGTCGTCGTCGTCGGCAAGGGCCAGCAGGTCGTCTAACCCGGGGAAGCGGTCAGGCCACTGTGAGCGAGACGTCGATGTTGCCGCGGGTGGCGTTGCTGTAGGGGCAGACCTGGTGGGCGGCCTCCATCAGCTCGAGGGCCCGGTCGGCAGGGACCCCGGGCAGGGAGCCGACGAGAGCGACCGCGAGCGCGAAGCCCTTGCCCTCCGTGCCCAGCCCGACCTCGGCGGTCATCTCGGCGCCCGCGATGTCGACCTCCTGCTGCTTGGCCACCCGCTTCAGGGCGTTGAGGAAGCAGGCCGAGTAGCCCGCTGCGAACAGCTGCTCGGGGTTGGTCTTGTCACCCCCGGGGCCACCCAGGTCCTTCGGGTAGGCCAGCTCGAGGTCCAGGACGCCGTCGTCGCTGACCACCTCGCCCTCGCGACCTCCCCGAGCGGTGGCGCGTGCCGTGTAGAGGATGTCCATGGTCGAGCCTCCGGGGTCCGGGGTCAGGGGGAGTCAGGCTCTCACGCTGAGGGCGCAGGCGCCGCCCTCAGGGGCTCGCGGAGGCGGGCGGTGAGCGCGGCGGTGTCGATGAGGACCGGCGGCGTCTGCTCGATCCACCGGGCCAGGACCTGCGCGAGCCGCCCCGGTTCGGTGAGGTGCGGGAAGTGCCCGGACTGCTCGAAGACCTCGAGCCGGGTGTTCGGCACGGAGGCCGCGAGGGCCTCGCCGTGCGCGACGGGGATGATCGCGTCCTTGCGACCCCACACGACGAACAGCGGGAGGTCGGCCGCGAGATAGAGCCGGTCGCGGGCATCCACCCGCTGGCCGGCGGGGTCGAGCACGCTGCGGGCGGTGTGGACGAAGGCGGCACGGGCCTCGGGGTCGCCGAGCGAGCCGAACCCGCTGAGGCACTCCTGCAGGGACTCCGGCAGGCTGACCCCCGCCCGCCTCAGCAGGCCGCCCGCCTTGCCCCCGGCGCGGCGCACCCAGCTCCCGGCGAGCAGGGGCAGCAGGAGTTCGGCTCCGGGAAGCGTGGCTGCCCGGAGGAAGATGCTGACCTCGCGGCCGAGCCCGCCGGAGGAGACCAGTGCCAGGCGCTCGACCCGCTCGGGGAACGTGTAGGCGAACTGCAGGGCGATGCCCCCGCCGAGCGAGTGGCCGACCAGGCTGACCCGGTCGTGGCCGAGGGTGGCGAGCAGGTCCCGGATCCCGCAGGCGTGCGCGCCGAGCGAGTAGTCCCCCCGCGGCTTCGCCGAGCTGCCGTGCCCGAGCAGGTCCGGTGCGATCACGTGGCAGCTCTCGCCGAGCCGCTCCATGACCCGCTCCCACTGCGAGGCCCGGGAGGCGATCCCGTGGACCAGGAGCACCACCGGCCCGCCCGACTCGGCGCCGGCCTCGGCGTAGCTGACGGCGTTGCCGTGGACCTGGACCTCGGAGCAGGTGACGTGAGCCATGGAAGGAGCCTCGCAGATTTCCGCGCGCAGCGGACGGCGCCTCAGGTTTGCATCCGGCGGCGCCGAGGGCATACTGAGCCGCGACGCTGTTACCCGCGGTAACCCCTTGGAGCGCATGATGACCGACTTCAGCCTGGCCCTGGACGAAGACCAGACGACTCTGCAGAAGTGGCTGCACGAGTTCGCGACCGACGTCATCCGTCCGGTCGCCTCGGAGTGGGACGAGCGGGAGGAGACGCCCTGGCCGGTCATCCAGGAGGCGGCCAAGGCGGGCATCTACTCCCTCGACTTCTTCGCGAACGTCTGGGCCGACGACAGCGGGATCAGCCTCCCGATCACGATGGAGGAGCTGTTCTGGGGCGACGCCGGGATCGGCCTGTCGATCGTGGGCACGACGCTCGGCGTCGCCGGCATCCTGTCCGCCGGCACGGCAGACCAGATCGGCCAGTGGGTGCCGCAGTGCTTCGGGACCGAGGACGACGTCAAGCTCGCCGCCCTGGCCGTCTCAGAGCCGAACGCCGGGTCCGACGTCAGCAGCATGAAGACCACCGCGGTCTACGACGAGGCCAAGGACGAGTGGGTGCTCAACGGGGTGAAGACCTGGATCACCAACGGTGGGATCGCCGACGTGCACGTGGTCGTGGCAGCCGTGGCCCCTGAGCTCAAGGCCCGGGGCCAGGCGTCCTTCGTGGTCGGTCCGGAGTTCAAGGGCAAGGGGTTGTCGCAGGGGCAGAAGTTCAAGAAGCACGGCATCCGGGCCAGCCACACCAGCGAGGTGGTCCTCGACAACCTGCGCCTGCCCGGATCGGCCCTGCTCGGCGGGAAGGAGAAGCTGGACGAGCGGATCGCCCGCGCCCGCGAGCGGGCCGAGGCACTGGCCAGGGGGGAGCAGGTGCAGTCGTCGGCCAAGCGCGGCGGGCAGGCGGCCATGGCGACCTTCGAGAAGTCACGTCCTGCCGTCGGGGCTCAGGCGGTCGGCATCGCCCGCGCCGCCTACGAGTACGCGCTGGACTACGCCAAGACCCGTGAGCAGTTCGGGCGACCCATCGTCCAGAACCAGGGGATCGCCTTCATGCTCGCGGACATGAAGACCCGGGTGGACGCGAGCCGCCTGCTGGTCTGGCGGGCGGCGTGGATGGGCAAGAACGACATCCCGTTCACGGCCGGGGAGGGGTCGATGAGCAAGCTGTACGCCGGGGAGACCGCGGTGGACGTCACGGAGAAGGCGATCCAGATCCTCGGGGGCAACGGCTACACCCGGGAGTACCCCGTCGAGCGGTGGCACCGCGACGCCAAGATCTACACGATCTTCGAGGGCACGAGCGAGATCCAGCGACTGATCATCAGCCGGGCCATCTCCGGGCACCAGATCGCGTGAACCCCGATCGCGCCGGTGATGCGGTCGCCCAGCGGGCGGTGCGGCGCGAGGAGCTGCTCGACGCGGCCGACCGGGTCATCTGCCGCGACGGCCCGGCGGCGTCGATGGCCCAGATCGCGGCGGAGGCCGGGATCACCAAGCCGATCCTGTACCGGCACTTCGGCGACAAGGGTGGCCTCTACGTCGCCCTGACCGAGCGCTACACGGGGCGGCTGCTCGTCGAGCTGCGTACGGCCCTCGACTCCGGCCAGGACCGGCGCGACCGGGTGGAGCGGACCGTACGGGCCTACCTGGGCTCGATCGACGCCGACCGGGAGGTGTACCGGTTCCTCACCCGGTCCGACGAGGGGCTGCCCGCCCACTCGCACGTGCTGTCGTTCCGGCGGCGGCTCGCCGGGCTCCTGGCTGACGGCATCGCGGTCGAGCTCGGCGTCCCGGCCTCCCGCGCGTCGGCCTGGGCCCACGGCATCGTGGGCATGGTCGAGTCCGCGGGCGACTGGTGGCTGGAGTCACGCACGCTCACCCGGGAGGAGCTGGTGACCGAGCTCAGCGACCTGCTGTTCGGGGCCTACGCGGGCGCCGGGAGCCCCTCTGGCACCGGGCCGGGACCGAGCCTCCCGCTCGGGTGAGGTCGCCCCCGACCGGGCCAGCTACCCTCTGCGCTCGCACGGGTCCACCGCCCGTGCACTGCTCGCGATGGGGGCGGGCACAAGTCGGCCCCTTCGTGCGTTGACCACGCGCCGGAGCACGAACACGAAGGAGGGCCACAGCATGGCCACCGATTACGACCAGCCCCGGCGCTCTGACGCCGACGAGCCCGAGGACAGCCTCGAGGAGCTCAAGGCGCGACGGGCTGAGGCGCAGGCGAGCAGCGTCGACGTCGACGAGACCGACCTCAACGAGGCGATCGAGCTGCCTGGCGCCGACCTGTCCGGCGAGGAGCTGACCGTCCGCGTGCTGCCCAAGCAGAGCGACGAGTTCACCTGCAGCAGCTGCTTCCTGGTGCACCACCGCAGCCAGCTGGCCTCTGACAAGGGCGGCCGGTTGACCTGTCGCGAGTGCGCCTGAACCCCTTGCCATGAGCGGGGAGCTGGTCCGCCGCGAAGAGGTGGCGGAGCTCGTCGGGCAGCTCGCCGAGCCCACCGTCGACCGACGGGAGCGCGGTCGGCTGCTCGCGCGGTTGAGCGGCGTGCTCGCCTCGAGCGCTCGCTCGGCGGGGGCAGGCGCGACGCTGACCGGCCGGTGGTTGGGCGAGGTCGTCGCTGAGGCGGCGCCGTACATCCAGGTACGGGACCTGCCCACCCTGCGCGAGCACTCGGGCGGGCTGTCGGGCGAGGACCTCGCCGCATGGCTCGTGCGCCAGGCGACGCTCGCCACGGCTGGGGTGGGCGCCGCAGGCGGTGCCCTGGCGGCGGCGCAGCACGCCGCGCCCCCGTCCCTCGTCCTCGCACCTGTGCAGCTCGCCGCCGAGACCCTGGCGGTCGTCGCGGTCGAGGTGAAGCTGGTCGCCGAGCTCCACGTGAGCTTCGCGGTCGCTCCGCAGGGGTCCGCTGCCCAGCTCGGTGCCGCCTACCTCGCGGCCTGGGCCACCAAGAGCCGCCTCGACGGGGCGGTCGAGCTGCCCGGGCTCGAGGTCGTGATCGCG
>JAOPWP010000193.1 GCA_025965615.1 Frankiales bacterium | reverse complement strand
GACCTCCTGGTACGTGCGGGGCCAGAACTTCGCCCTCGTCTACTCCTCGGCCCGGGCCGGCGAAGTCCTGCGCCGCGCAGGGCAGACCGACGAGCACGTCCTGCTGCTGCCCTCTCCGGAGTCGGCCGTCACCATCACGACCGCGGAGGGCACGACCCGCGTCGAGGGACGGGCTGTCGTCCTGGTGCCTCCCGGCGACAGCGAGGTGGTCGTCGAGGCCGACAGCGAGCTCGTGCGGCTCTTCTCGTGCGAGGCCGCCGACCTGCTGGCCCGCTGTCGCAACCGGGACGCCTACGACGAGCCGCACGTCAACGTCGCGGCCTTCCGGCCCTGGCCCGACCCCGTCGACGGCTACCGGCTGCGGGTCTACCCGCTGTCCGAGCTGCCCGTGGACCCGGCCCGGTTCGGCCGCATCCTGCGCTCCACGACCTTCATGATCAACTACTTCTACCCCGAGATCGGCCCGCGGGACCCCGCGAAGCTCTCGCCGCACACGCACGACGACTTCGAGCAGATCTCCCTGCAGCTCGAGGGTGACTACGTGCACCACATTCGGACGCCGTGGACGGCCGACCTGGCCGACTGGCGGGACGACGACCACCGGTACACCCGGAGCCCCGCCGTGACGATCATCCCGCCGCCGGCGGTGCACACCAGCCAGTCGGTCGGCCACATGCGGCACCAGCTCGTCGACCTGTTCTGCCCACCGCGCCACGACTTCTCCGCGCGTCCGGGCTGGGTGCTGAACGCAGACACCTATCCCACCCCCTGACCTCAGCCCTCCCCGACCTCAGCAGCGGCGCCCGGCGCCGCAGGATTGGAAGCAGATGGACGTCCTCGACCGCATCCTCGACGGAGCCGTAGACCTGCACGTGCACTCGGGCCCCTCGCCCATGCCACGTCGCATCGACCACGTGGAGGCCGCGCAGTCGGCCGACTCGGCCGGCTTCCGGGCCATCGTCGTGAAGTGCCACTACCACAACACGGTGATGGACGTGCTCGCCATGAAGCCGCGACTGCAGGGCGTCGGCACGCAGGTGTTCGGCGGCATCGCGCTCAACAGCCAGGTCGGCGGCATCAACCCGCACGCCGTCGACCTGTCGCTCAAGATGGGCGGCAAGATCATCTGGTTCCCGACCATCTCCTCCCACGCCCACCTGTGCCACGCCGCCGAGGACGCGACGATCCAGGCGCACTTCCAGCCGCTCGGCATCCGTCAGAGCGACGAGGTCGACATCTTCGGCGAGGACGGCGACCTCATCCCGGAGGTCCACGAGGTCCTCGTGCTCGCCAAGGAGCATGACGCCATCGTCTCCGCAGGGCACATGGGACCAGAACGGGCCACCGCCCTGATGGAGGCCGCCGCCGCCCTCGGGCACACGAAGCTCATGATCAACCACCCGAACTTCGTCATGGAGGCGGAGAAGTCGCAGGTGGTGCGTTTCGCCGAGCTGGGCGCGACCATCGAGCACTCCCTGGTGATGTACCTCGCCGACGAGAAGTACTTCCCTCTGCAGTCGTTGCTCGACTGGATCGACCTCGTCGGACCGGAGCGGACCTCCCTCGGCTCGGACCTGGGCCAGGTGGGCAACCCGATGCCGCTGGACGCCTACCGCGAGGTGTGCAGCCGCCTGCTGGACAGCGGGATCTCCGAGGACGACCTGCGGCTCATGGTCACCAAGAACCCGGCGTCGCTGCTCGGCCTCGAGGCGTGATGGGGGCCAGAACCCCCCTGCTGCACCAGCTGACCGCCGGCACCGGCCCGCCGATCGGCACGTGGGTGAAGCTGCCGTCCCTCGAGACGGTCGAGATGCTGGCCCTCGCCGGCTTCGACTTCGTGGTCGTGGACCTCGAGCACAGCCCGCTGACGCTCGAGACCGCGTACGACGCCGTCGTGCTCGCTCAGGCACTCGGGATGTCGGCGCTCGTGCGAGTGCCCGACCGCAGCGGCAGCCACTTCCAGCGGGTGCTCGACCTCGGAGCCGACGGGGTGCTCGTCCCGCAGATCGCCGGTGCTGAGCAGGCACGCCAGCTCATGAGCCAGCTGGTGTTCCCCCCTGAGGGCGTGCGCGGCATGGGGATCACCTCCCGGGCGGGGGGATGGGGCCGCACCCCCGTCGCGGAGTACGTCCGGCGGGGGCAGCAGGACGTTCTGCGCGCGGTGCAGTTCGAGTCGGTCGGCTCGCTCGAAGCCGCCGCAGACATCCTCGACGCACCCGGGCTCAACGCGGCCTTCCTCGGTGCCGCCGACCTCTCGATGTCGACCGGCCTGCCGGCTGGGCACCCCCAGCTGCAGTCGCTCGTCGACCACCTGCTCGAACAGGCACAGGCGCGGGCCGTGCCCGTGGGTACGGCTGTGGCCTCGGCCGCGGACGTGCGCGCGGCCGTCGACCGCGGGTTCGCCTACGTCATGGTCGGCAACGACGCCGGCATCTTCGGCCGAGCCGTGGCCGACGTCCGGGCCGCCGTGGCCAGCGCCCTGCTCTGAGCCGTCCGACCCGGCGCCGGCGCCCCGGCCCGGCCCGTCGCTCATCGCCACGGGGGCGCCCACGCAGAGCAGACCGTGGGGCCGACGCCTGGTGCCTTGGGCGCAGCCAGGGTCAGCGTGGGTGCGCCCGAGGGGATTCGAACCCCACCCTCTTGATCCGTCGTCCGCGGCAGGCGGACCGCCGGGGTTCGCTGGCCGCTTTCGGTCGTTCTGGCGCCGGAGTCGAGACGGAAGGTCCTCACCGGGCGCCTTGCTCTGCGACGCTGCGGCCGGTTCCTCCCGCAAGAGAGGTAGAGCCCGCGGTCGGGGGAAGGTGGTCCTGCATGACGACTCCGCTTCGCGCCCTTGCCCTGGTCTGCAGCCTGAAGGCTTCCCCGGCTCCCTCGAGCAGCGATCTCATCGCCCGACAAGTCCTGGAACAGCTCGCCGAGCATGACGTCACAGGCGAGACCCTTCGCATCGTGGATCACGACGTGAAGCCCGGGGTCGAGAAGGACATGGGCGCTGGCGACGCCTGGCCAGCGATCAGGGAGAAGGTCCTGGCGGCCGACATCGTGCTCGTGTCCACGCCGACCTGGATGGGCCAAGCCAGCAGCGTCTGCATGAGAGTCCTCGAACGCCTTGACGCGGAGCTGTCGGAGAAGGACGAGCGGGGCCGGCCCTCGGTGTTCGGCAAGGTGGCGATCGTTGCTGTCGTGGGCAACGAGGACGGCGCCCATCACATCAGCTCGCAGGTGTTCCAGGCCCTCAACGACGTCGGCTTCTCACTGCCTGCTCAGGCCGTGACCTACTGGAACGGCGAGGCGATGCACAACGTCGACTACCAGGACCTGGAGCAGACACCGGAGGTCACCGCCGGGACGAACGCCACCGTCGCTGCGAATGCCGCCCACCTCGCGCGGCTCCTGAGAGACGCGAACTACCCCGGTTCAGCCGCCGAGGAGCGCAGCTGACGAGATGGCGAGGGTGGCGCTCGCCATGCAGGGCGACCGAGGACCAGTTCGCAGGTGCAGGCGACCCGCAGCGTGTCGTCGACGCCACGACCGTGACGGGCGAGGGACCCCAGCCACCGCCCGATGCGACTGATCGCGGCGGTCGACTCGACGCGAGTCACCCGAGCGGGTCGTGGCCCCAGTTCTTCAACGACGCGGTCCACCTGGCGTGGGCCAGTTCGTCGTTGCTCTTGTCGGGCCGCTGCGCGGTGTGCCGAGCCACGTAGCCCACGACCTTGCGCATGTGCGCGGCGTCGTCCTCGGTGAGGTCGGACTTCTTCCTCCGCAGGATCTGCACGATCCGGCGTCCGCTGTGGTGCCCGGTCGACTCGTCGCCGCCCTGCTTCTGTCCAGCGCCCTTGCTCTCGTCGGTCTCGAGCCAGTCCTCGAGCTGTTCGGGTGACATGTTCACCGCCGTACGGAAGTCGTCCCAGACGTCCTCCACGGTCGTCACGACGGGTCCGCCTCGGTCAGCGCGCCGAGCTTGTGCACGGCCTCTCCGCCGCTCTTGTCGCTCTTGACCAGGTACTGCGGCTCATCCTTGCTGGCCTTGACCGTGCGGCCACCCGCCTCGGTCTCGCTCGTGATCTTCTTCTCGACGACACCCTCAGCGGTGCCGCCGTGGCTCTGCCACGTGACGTGATCGCCCTTGCGCAACTCGTCGGACATCGGGTCTCCTCGGGTCAGGGACGGGGCTCAGGCTGCAGGCCCTTCCCTCACGGCGCCGGACGTCACCTGGCCCGCACGGCCGGCTCACGGCAGGGCGGAGACCCTCCGGGGGTCGCCTCAGGTCGATGGCCCTCGTGCCGCACGAGTGGAGCCGAGGGAACTCGACCCCCTGACCCCTCATGGTGCCAGCCCTGCGCTGGACAGCGGACGCTGTTGCTGACGAGGCCGTGGACCGCCGCGTCCGAGCAGGACGGTCCACGGCAGGGTCACGAGTCCGGCTTGAGCAGGACCTTGGTCCAGCCTTCCTCGCGCTTGTCGAAGCGGTCGTAGGCGTCGACGGCCTGGTCCAGGCCGACTTCGTGGCTGGTGATGAGTCCCGGCTTCGCCTGGCCGGTGATGATCAGGTCGCGGAGCTGCCGGTTGTAGCGCTTGACCGGCGCCTGGCCGGTGCCCATCCGCTGGCCCTTGGTGAAGAAGGTGCCGTAGTCCCAGCCGATGCGCCCAGCGGATGAGGGGTCGTCCACACCAGGGTCCTCGGGGACGTAGACGCCGACGACGCCGATGCTGCCAGCCGTGCGGACCACCTTGACCAGGTTGTCCAGGACCAGTTCGGGGTGCTCCTGGCCCGAAGGGTCGTGCGCCTGCCAGCCGACGCACTCGACGCCCCGATCAACGCCGACTCCGTCGGTCGCCTCCATGATCTGCTCCACCGGGTCGCCCCTGGAGAAGTCGACCGCGATGGCGTCGTACCGCTCAGCGAGCGCCAGTCGGTCGGCCTCCTTGTCGACGACGAAGACCCGGGAGGCGCCGCGCAGCACGGCGCTGTGGGCGGCCATCAGACCGACGGGGCCTGCCCCGAAGACCGCCACGCTGTCGCCAGGACCGACCTCGGCGAGCTCGGTGCCGTGGTAGCCGGTCGGGAAGATGTCCGACAGCATGGTGAAGTCGTTCTCGTGCTCGGTGCCCGGCGGCAGTTCGAGCAGGTTGAAGTCGGCGTAGGGCACCCGGAGCAGCTCGGCCTGACCACCGTCGTACGGGCCCATGTTGGCGTAGCCGTAGGCGGCGCCGTCCATGCCATCGATCGGGTTGACCCGAAGGCAGAACGACGTCCAGCCGCCGGTGCAGTTGCGGCAGGTGCCGCAGGCGATGTTGAACGGCACACTGACGCGGTCGCCGACCCGGATGCGGGTGACGCCGGGGCCGACCTCCTCGACGACGCCCATGTTCTCGTGCCCGAGGACCTTGCCCTCCTCGACGGCAGTGCGGCCCTCGTACATGTGCAGGTCGGAGCCGCAGATGTTGGTCGTGGTGATGCGGATGACCGCATCCAGCGGTCCCTGGACCTTGGCGTCCGGCACCTCCTCGACGGCCAGGGAGCGGGGCCCCTGGTAGACGACGGCCTTCATGCCGTGCCCCCCGGGCTGGCGGGGGCGATCGTCACGGTGCCGTCGGTCGGATGGGCATCGGCGGTCGGCCCGAAGGCGCTCAGGAAGTGCTGGGCAGCCTCCTGCTGCGCCTGCTCGGCAAGCTCGAAGACGGCCGAGGCACCGAAGAACTCGTGCATCGCCCCGGCGTAGTAGCGCTCGGTCGTCGCCACCCCTGCGACGGACAGCCGCTTGGCGAACTCCTGACCCTGGCTGCGTAGGACGTCGCGCTCGTCGGTGATGACGAGGGTGGGCGGCATGGCGGCCCGCTGCTGCTCGGTCCAGCCGAGCAGGTCGATGCGCGGATCCGTCCCGGCCTCGGGCATCCCCTCGAGGTAGTGCATGGCCATCCAGGACAGCAGGGCCCGGTTGAGCGGCCGGCCGTCGGCGGCGTCCTCCATGGACTCGCCGAACTGCTCGCCAGTGGTGACCGGGTAGACGAGGACCTGCGCGACCGGGACCTGCTCGCCGGCCTCGGCCAGCGCCAGCACCGTCGTGGCGCTCATGTTGCCGCCGACGGACTCTCCGCCGATGGCGATGCGCGTCGGGTCGCCACCGAAGGACGCTGCGTTGGCGACCGTCCAGCGGTAGGCGCTCAGCACGTCGTCGTGGGCGGCGGGGAAGAGCGCTTCCGGCGCGCGGCGGTAGTCCGGCGTGACGACGATGGCCCCGGTCTTGTTTGTCAGGCCGCGGCAGGAGTCGTCGTAGTGGTCGTCGATGGTGAACAGGACCCAGCCGCCGCCGTGGACCCAGAACACGACGGGCGCGTTCGCCTGCACGCCGTCGGGCTTGTACACGCGCAGAGTCTGCGTACCACCGGCGCCGTCAGGCACCTGCAGGTCCTCGACCGAACCCACCTGCTCAGGTCCCTCCAGTCCCTTCTCGGCCATGACCTTCAAGACAGCCTCCCTGGGGCCGGGCTGCTTGCGGGCCTGCGCGGGCTCGAGGATCTCGAAGGGCAGCGGGCCGAGCGAGGAGTGCGCGTCGATGATGGCCTGCGCCTGCGGGTGGAGCAGTCCGCTGGCGTCGGTGGCCAGCTCCTTCTTCTTGCCGGTCAGAGCCGCCTTGGCCTGGTCCAGCGGCTTGGCGAGCGCGCCGGCGATCTTCTCCTTGACGCCCTCGTTGGGCGCGGCGGGGTGCGGAGCGGTGGGGGCCTTGCGCTTGGCGGCGATGAACTCCTTGCCGAGCTCAGCCATGCGCGCCGCGCCGACCTTGTCCCGGAACTCCGGGAGCTCCTTCGTCTCCTCGTCTTGGACGTGGTGCCGGGTCTCTGCGATGAGCTCGGTCAGGGCCTGCTCGAAGCCGGCTTCCCCAGGCTCGCTCTTGTCGAGGACGACCAGCAGCTCCTTGAGCTTCTGGTGCTCGGACTGGGCGTCCGCCTTGTCGTCGGACATGCCGAGCTTGTCCCACAGCGGGTAGAGCACGGTTTCCTCGGCGAAGGCGTGCAGCGCGAGCTCGAAGCTGATCTGGTCGACCAGCACGCGCCGGTTGCCACGGCCGGCCTCGAGGTGCTGGAACTGGCGCTCGACGATCGCGTGGTCGTCGGCGATCAGGTGGTCGATGTCGCCGGGCAGCGTGGAGTAGGACAGGGACACGAGCTCTCCAGGGTCAGGGGCGGGCGGGTTGCGCGTCGCCCGACACCGGACGACGAGGCGGTCCGGCAACAGCCTTGACCGGACCGTGCGCGGCCTTCGACTACCCGCGGCTGTGCCGGTCACGCACGCCGCGACCCCGGAAGTGCATCTGCGTTGGCCGCGTCGGCCAGCGTTTCATCCCCTCACGGTGGGCACACACCTCGGTGATCATGGCGCGTCCGGCTGGAGGCGCCCCGGCCACCAGGAGGCATCGAGTGCGCGTTGTCATCCTGGCCTTGACGACCGCGCTGTTGAGCGGCTGCGCCAGCAGTCAGGGCTCCGGGAGCGAGCGGCACGCGGCTGAGCAGTTCGCTGCCGCCTTGAACGCGGACGACACCGCCGTGGCCTGTGAAGCACTGGCTCCGTTGACGCGGCAGGAGCTCGAGTCTTCGCAACAAGCCCCGTGCGCTGAGGCGCTTGCCGGGCAGGACGTGCTCCGCGCTTCCGACGTCCGGTCGAGCGAGCGCTTCGGGCAGCAGGCCGCCGTCGTCGTCGCTGACGCAGACGGCCGCACCGACACATGGTTCTTCAGCCGGTTCAACGGCCGTTGGCTCGTGGTGGCGGCCGGCTGCCGACCGCGGGCCGAACAGCTGCCCTACGACTGCGACGTCGAAGGGGCCTGAGATGAGGCCGCTCTTCTGGACGTACCTGCTGGTGATCTCTGTCGGACTGGCCTGGTGCCTGACCTTCGGGCTGGGGCACTGGTGAGACGGCGACTGCGTGACAACGGCCTCGGCCTCGTGTTCGGCGGCCTGTTCCTGCTTGCCCTCGTCGGGCAGGCCTTCGCCGGCAACGGCCAGTACAACGAGGAGCAGGCGGCTGACGGGCTCGACCGCATCTCGCTCTGGGAGTACGTCCGCACCTCGGACTTCGCCGTCGACGTCGCCGAGAACTGGCAGTCGGAGTACCTCCAGTTCACCCTGTTCATCCTGGCGACGGTGTGGCTGGTGCAGCGTGGTTCTCCAGAGAGCAAGCAGCTCGACGAGCGCGGTCGCGGCACGGACGCCGACCAGCGCCTCGGACAGCACATCAGGGCCGCGTCGTCGTCGTGGGCGAAGGCCGGCGGCTGGCGGACCAGCCTCTACTCCCACTCGCTCGTGCTCGTCATGGGCAGCATCTTCCTGTTGTCCTGGTTGGCGCAGTCCATCGCCGGCTGGGCCACGTACAACGAAGAGCAGTTGCGGCAGCGCACCAGCACGACGACCTGGGTGGAGTACCTCGCCATGCCCGACTTCTGGAGCAGAACGCTGCAGAACTGGCAGTCCGAGTTCCTCGCCGTCGGCTCGATGGTCGTGCTGTCGATCTACCTGCGCGAGCGGGGCAGCCCCGAGTCGAAGCCGGTGGGGGACCCGCACGACGAGACCGCCGACACGGGCTGACTACTGGCCCAGCGATCGGGCGTCCGGCTCC
>JAOPWP010000166.1 GCA_025965615.1 Frankiales bacterium | reverse complement strand
GACGGTGATGGTCGGCTCGCTGCTCGCCGGCTGCGACGAGAGCCCCGGCAACCTGGTGTTCGTCGGCGGCAAGCAGTACAAGGCCTACCGCGGCATGGGGTCGATCGGCGCGATGGCGTCCCGGGGCAAGCGCTCCTACTCCAAGGACCGCTACTTCCAGGCCGACGTCCCGTCCGACGAGATGATCGTCCCCGAGGGGATCGAGGGCCAGGTGCCGTACCGCGGCCCGCTGTCCGCGGTCGTCCACCAGCTGGTCGGGGGGCTGCACCAGTCGATGTTCTACATCGGCGCGCGCACCGTCCCGGAGCTGCGTGAGCGGGGCCGCTTCGTGCGGATCACCTCGGCCGGTCTCAAGGAGAGCCACCCCCACGACATCCAGATGACCGTCGAGGCGCCGAACTACGGGAACCGGTCCTGATGGCCGACGTCGAGATCGGGATCGGCAAGTCCGGCCGCAGGGCGTACGGCTTCGACGACATCGTCATCGCGCCGTCCCGGCGCACCCGCGATCCCGAGGACGTGTCGACCGCGTGGGAGATCGACGCCTACCGGTTCGAGCTGCCGCTGGTGGCGAGCCCGATGGACGGCGTGGTCTCGCCGTCGACCGCCATCGAGATCGGCCGGCTCGGCGGGCTGGCCGTCCTCGACCTCGAGGGCCTGTGGACCCGGTACGACGACCCCGAGCCGCTGTTCGAGCAGATCGCCGCGCTCGAGCCCGAGGCGGTCACCCGACGGCTGCAGGAGATCTACGCAGAGCAGGTGAAGGCCGACCTGATCCTCGCCCGGGTCAAGCAGCTCCGCGACTCCGGGGTCACGGTCGCGGCGTCCCTCACGCCCCAGCGCACCGTGCAGTTCGCGCAGACGGTGCTCGACTCCGGGGTCGACATCTTCGTCATCCAGGGGTCCGTCGTCTCGGCCGAGCACGTCAGCAGCCGGACCGAGCCGTTGAACCTCAAGCGCTTCATCGCCGACCTCGACGTCCCGGTCCTGGTCGGAGGGTGCTCGACCTACCAGTCGGCGCTACACCTCATGCGCACCGGTGCCGCCGGGGTCCTCGTCGGCGTCGGTGGCGGTTCCGCCAACACGACGCGGCGCGTGATGGGCCTCGGGGTGCCGATGGCGACCGCGGTGGCCGACGCGGCTGGCGCCCGTCGCGACTACCTCGACGAGTCCGGCGGCCGCTACGTCCACGTCATCGCCGACGGCAGCATGCGCACGGGGGGTGACGTCGCCAAGGCGATCGCCTGCGGCGCCGACGCGGTCATGATGGGCGGTCCGCTGGCCCGCGCGACCGAGGCCCCTGGCCGGGGCTGGCACTGGGGCCACGGCTCCTCCCACCCCTCGCTGCCGCGCGGCACGCGGGTCCGCACCGAGCAGGTCGGGACGCTGGAGCAGGTCCTCGTGGGCCCCTCCCGCACCGACGACGGCACGACGAACGTCTTCGGCGGGCTCCGGCGGGCGATGGCGATGACCGGCTACTCCTCGATCAAGGAGTTCCAGAAGGTCGAGGTCATGCTCGCTCCGGAGGTGGGCCGGTCCGGCCCCTGACGGTGCACCGCTGATCGCACGGCGCTGGCTCATGGTTAGAGTCCCTTCAGGTACCGCCCCCTGATCCGGGTCCAGGGCACGAGCACCGAGGTGGTTCGACATGAGGCGGCCTCACCCGGGAGGCGGCGGCGTCCCCGTGGTGGATCCGGGCCTCCAGCGGCCGACCCCCGAAGGCGCGCCCGTCCCGTACGCCCTCAGGTCGGACGGCAGGCGGTCGGTCGACCGGTCGACCAGGAGCAGTGCTGCGCGCCGTGAGCGCGCGCTCCTGGCGGTCGGTGCCGGGTGCGACGAGGCGATCGACCGCCCGGCCGACGTGCTGCGCGCCGCCGCTGCCGCGGTCGCCGGGGAGCTGTCCGCGGGCTGCGTCGTCTGGCTGTTCGACCCGACCGACGCCGAGAACGTCGGGCAGGCGGCGGCGGCTCACCCCACCGAGGAGGTCGACGCGCTGCTCCGGGGCTTCGTGGGGGCGCTGTCACCGTCCGACGAAGGGCTTCGACGGCTGCGGGAGGTCCTCGGGTGGGGGCCGCTCCACCTCGAGGGGCGCAAGCGGATCGCGGAGGTGATCTCCCGGGTCGCCGTCCTGCGCGACGGCGCCGCGAACCTCTCCGCGACCTCGCTCTACGCCGTGCCGTTGTCGGCCCGGGGCCACGAGCTCGGGCTCATGCTCGTGGCGCGCGGGAACGCCCGCATCGGCGCGGACGATCGCCGGCTCGTCGACGCCCTGGCCCAGCGGGTCGCCCTCGCCGTCGACAACGCCACGCTGCTCGCGGCCGCCCGCGCGAGCCGGGCACAGGCCCTGGCGCTGGTCGAGCACAGTTCGGACATCCTGCTGCTCACCGACCGCGACGGGCGGGTCCGCTACGCCTCGCCTGCGGGTCGGATGGCCTTCGGGCAGCAGGTCAGCACCGACCTGATGCAGCACGTGCTGGAGCCCTACCGCGCCTCAGCCCTCGAGGCGTGGCAGGCGGTGATGCAGACGCCCGGGGTGTCGGCGCCGGGTGAGGTCAAGGCGGTCAACGGGCACGGCGAGGTGCGCCGCTTCTGGATCATCGCGAACAACCTCCTGCACGACCCCGCCGTCGAGGGGGTCGTCATCACCGTCCGGGACGTCACCGAGGAGCGGCAGACCAACGAGCGCCTGGCCATGCGCGCCCATCAGCAAGCCGTCCTCGCCCGCGTCAGTGCGACCGCTCTGAGCGCCTCGCTGCCGGAGCTGCTCGTCAGCGCCGGGACGGCCGTGTCGGAGCTGCTCCCCTCGACGGCTGCCGGCATCCTGCAGCGGCTGCACGACGGCACCTGGCTGGTCCTCGGCGGCAGCGATTCCGGCTCCCTCGGACGCCAGCTGGGCACGACGCCGGTCTCGGGCCTCACCCGGCTCGCCGAGACAGCCCGCCCCGTGCTGGTGAGGGACTACCTGGAACCAGGGGACGTCGACGCCCCCGAGGTGTTCGAGCTCTACGGCATGCGCAGCGGGGTGCTCGTGCCCGTCATCGTGCACGGCCAGGTCTGGGGGGCCGTCACCGCGCACAGCCCCCGGGTCGACGAGTGGTCGACCGTCGAGGTCGACCTGCTCCAGACGATGGCCACCCTGCTCGCCGCTGCGGTGGAACGCGCCGAAGCGGCGGCGAGGACGCTCCGCCAGGCCACGACCGATGCACTCACGGGACTCCCGAACCGGCTGCACCTGCTCCAGCTGGTGACGGCCGCTCTCACCAGCGAGAGCGGGCCCCGCCCGCTGGCCCTGCTGCTGCTCGACCTGGACGACTTCAAGGACGTCAACGACGCCCTCGGGCACGGCGCGGGCGACCAGGTGCTGGCGCAGCTCGGCCAGCGACTGCGCGGGGTGGGCGGTGAGCGCACCACGGTGACCCGCCTGGGCGGGGACGAGTTCGGGCTCTGCATCAGCGACTTCCGTGACGCCTCGGCTGTCACCCGGATCGCCGAGGAGGTCGTGGGCGCCGTCGCAGAGCCCTTCACGCTGAGGGGCATCGAGGTGACGCTCTCCGGGAGCATCGGCATCGCCCTGGCGCCGCAGGACGGGGAGGACGTCGAGCAGCTGCTCCAGGCGGCCGACATGGCCATGTACCGCGCGAAGGGGGAGCGTGGCGGCTGGGCGCTGTTCGACGGCGGTCTCGACAGCCAGCGAGCCGAGCGGTTGAGCCTGCTCGCCGAGCTGCGCACGGCGCTGTCGGCGGGCCAGCTCGAGCTGTTCTACCAACCCCTCGTCGACCTCGAGACCGAGCGGCTGGTCGAGGTCGAGGCACTGGTGCGCTGGCACCACCCCAGTCGGGGCCTGCTGCTCCCGGAGGAGTTCCTGCCGATCGTCGAGCAGACCGACCTCGTCCACAGCCTCACCCGCTACGTCGTGCGCGCCGCCGCCCGGCAGGGGCGGACCTGGCGCGCGCAGGGCTGGCCCGGGACCGTCGCCGTCAACATCTCGGCCCTGGCTCTGCGCCCAGCCGGCGGGATCTCGGAACTCCGCGAGGAGCTGCTGCGAGCCGACGGCACGTTGACCGTCGAGCTCACCGAGTCGGCGCTGGTCGACGAGCGTGCCCGCAGGGCGGTGGAGCGCCTTGCCGCGGCTGGGATCCGCTGCTCGATCGACGACTTCGGCACCGGCTACTCCGCCCTGAGCTACCTGCAGACGCTGCCCGTCTCCCGGCTCAAGCTGGACCGGGCCTTCAACCGCGACGTCGACCTCGACGAGCGCGACGCGGCGATCGTCGGCGGCGTGGTCGCCCTCGCGCACTCGATCGGTCTGGACGTCGTTGCCGAGGGGGTCGAGACAGCGGCTGTCGCGGAGCGCCTGCGGGCACTGAGCGTCGACGTGGCCCAGGGCTGGCTCTACGGCCAGGCCGTGCCGGCGACCGAGCTGCGGCTGCCCGAGCTCGGGTGAGCTCGTCGGTAGCCTGTCGAGGGTGACGCCACCCCCCGGACCCAGTACCTCCGCCGACGAGGACGTCGTCCTTGTCGTCGACTTCGGCGCCCAGTACGCACAGCTGATCGCCCGCCGGGTCCGCGAGTGCCACGTCTACTCCGAGATCGTGCCGCACACGATCACGGCTGAGGAGATCCGGGCGCGCGCACCCAAGGCCGTGATCCTCTCTGGAGGCCCGTCCTCGGTCTACGCCGAGGGCGCCCCCCAGGTCGCGGCGGGCTTCTTCGACACCGGTGTCCCGACGTTCGGCATCTGCTACGGATTCCAGGCGATGGCCGGCGCCCTCGGAGGGGTCGTCGCCCGCACCGGCACCGCGGAGTACGGCCGTACCGCCCTGGCCGTCGTCGACCCCGGGGTGCTGCTGTCCGGCCTGCCGGCCACGATGAACGTGTGGATGTCGCACGGCGACGCCGTCGAGCAGGCGCCCCCTGGGTTCACCGTGACGTCGTCCACCGGTGCCACCCCCGTGGCCTCGTTCGAGGACACCCAGCGCCGGCTGTACGGCGTGCAGTTCCACCCGGAGGTCCTGCACAGCGAGCACGGTCAGCAGGTGCTCAAGCGCTTCCTCATCGAGGGCGCGGGGTGCCGGCCGACCTGGACGATGGTGAACATCGTCGAGGACCAGGTCGCCCGGATCCGCGCACAGGTCGGGGACAAGCGCGTGGTCTGCGGTCTGTCGGGGGGCGTGGACTCGGCAGTGGCGGCGGCCCTCGTGCAGCGAGCCGTGGGCGACCAGCTGACCTGCGTGTTCGTGGACCACGGGCTGCTGCGCAAGGGCGAGGCCGAGCAGGTCGAAGAGGACTTCGTGGCCTCGACCGGGGTGCAGCTGCGGGTCGCCGACGCCAGCAAGCGGTTCCTGGACGCCCTGGCCGGTCTCACGGACCCCGAGGCCAAGCGCAAGGCGATCGGCCGCGAGTTCATCCGGGTCTTCGAGCAGGAGGCGCGGGCGATCGTCGGCGAGTCCGCCGAACCCGTCGAGTTCCTCGTGCAGGGCACGCTCTACCCCGACGTCGTCGAGTCCGGAGGGGGCGCGGGCACCTCCAACATCAAGAGCCACCACAACGTCGGGGGACTGCCTGACGACCTGCAGTTCGCCCTCGTGGAGCCGCTGCGCACCCTGTTCAAGGACGAGGTCAGGCGGGTCGGCATCGAGCTGGGCCTCCCTGAGGCGATCGTCTGGCGACAGCCGTTCCCGGGCCCGGGCCTCGGCATCCGGATCATCGGCGAGGTGACCCAGGAGCGGCTCGACCTGCTGCGCGAGGCCGATGCGATCGCCCGCGCGGAGCTGTCGGCCGCCGGGCTCGACCGTGACGTGTGGCAGTGCCCGGTGGTCCTGCTCGCCGACGTCCGCTCCGTGGGCGTCCAGGGCGACGGCCGCACCTACGGCCACCCCGTCGTCCTTCGACCCGTGTCGTCCGAGGACGCCATGACCGCCGACTGGTCGCGCGTGCCGTACGACGTCCTGGCCCGCATCTCGACCCGGATCACCAACGAGGTGCCCGAGGTCAACCGGGTCGTCCTCGACGTGACGAGCAAGCCGCCTGGCACGATCGAGTGGGAGTAGGTCCCGACCCCCGCAGCGCCGCGGGTCAGCCCGGCGCTTCGGCCGGCGCGCGCGGCGCGGGGACGCTCGTGGCTGACGGGCCGAAGCCCTTGCGGGTCATCTCGCCCCACTCGAGCGTCTGGGAGCGGAGCTGGCGCCACATGCCCCGCACCCGCCAGACGATCGTGAACTGCCGGTAGCCGAACTGCTCCAGGACGGCCCACAGCACGAGCAGCAGGTCGCCCTTGCGCGTGTGCTTGTCGGGGAAGGCCATCGAGTCGATCATCACCGACCAGAGCGACAGCAGGATGCCGTAGAAGTAGGCGACGACGAAGAACGCCAGGCCGAACTGCGGGCTGATCATGCCGAAGGGCAGGGCGGCGGCCAGGAAGATCAGCCCCAGCCCCTCGACCAACGGGGCGAGCCACTCCACGAGCAGGAAGTACGGGTAGATGACCATCCCGAGCCGGCCCTTGCGGGGGTTGAAGATCGACCCCCGGTAGCGCTGGAGCACGTCGGTGAGACCGCGCTGCCAGCGGTCGCGCTGCCGGCCCAGGTCCTTCAGCGACTCAGGCACCTCGGTCCAGGCGACCGGGTCCGGGACGAAGCGCACCGTGCTGGGGCCCCCGCGCGGCGCGTGGTTGCGCAGCCGGGCGACCAGCTCCATGTCCTCGCCGACCGTGTCGTGCAGGTAGCCACCGATGTCGAGGACCGCCTGGCGACGGAACAGGCCGAACGCCCCGGAGATGATGAGGTTCCCGCCCAGGCTGTTCCAGCCGAGCCGTCCGAGCAGGAACGCCCGCAGGTACTCCACGCTCTGGATGCCGGCCAGCCAGTTCCGCGGTGTGTGCACCTCGAAGACACGGCCGTCGCGGACGGCGCTGCCGTTCGCGACCCGGATCGTCCCGCCCACGGCGAGGCACCCGTCGTAGCTCAGGAACGGGCGCACCATGCGCAGCAGGGCGTCGGGCTCGATGAGCGTGTCCGCGTCGATGGCGCACACGAGGTCTCCCGAGGCGAGGTTCAGCCCGGCGTTGAGCGCGTCGGCCTTGCCGCCGTTCTCCTTGTCGACCACCAGCAGCTGGGGGTCCTGCCGGGACCGCCAGACGCTGCGCACCGCCTTGGTGTCCACCTGCCGCCGGAAGGCGAACGGGACCTGTTCCAGGTCGAAGCCCTCCTTGAGCCGCTCCATGGTGAGGTCGGGACTGCCGTCGTTCACCACGATGACCTCGAGGGCCGGGTAGGACAGCGTCAGCAGGGCCGTCACGGACGCGACGAGCGTGTCCTGCTCGCGGTAGGCGGGGGCGAGCACGCTGATCCTCGGCAGCACGGGGGAGGACAGCAGCAGGTTGCGACGCTGGGCGCTCGCTGCCAGGAAGTGCACGCGCAGGTTCACCGTCGCGCAGGCGAGCAGCAGCGTGGTGAACCCGTTGACGCACAGGAAGTAGACGAGGACGAACAACGCGAAGCCGTACGCCAGGGCCTGCGTGAGGAGGATCGCCCCCTGCTGGAGGACCTCGAGGACGTTCAGGACGCCACCTGCCAGCCCGATGCGGAAACCAGGACGGCCGGTGCCTCCTCCTCCTCGGGGACGGGTGGCAGGTTCAGCATCGTGCGGGCCATGTCGACGGCGTACCGGTCGTCGCTGCGCACCGCCGCCCGCAGCAGCGCCAGGCCCACGGCGCCGAGGCTCACCAGGGCCTGCCCAGCCGCTCGCCGCACTTCCCAGGCAGGATCGCGGAGCCGCTCGGCGAGCACGCCGGCGGCTGCCTTCGCCTGGGCCCTGCGCAGCCCGTCGGCGGCTGCCACCCGGATGTCGGCGCTCTCGTCGGCGAGGGCCTCCCGGAGGACGGCGACCCGCTCGGGGCACTCCAGGCGGGACAGCAGCCGGAGCGCCTGCAACCGCTCCGGCACCGGCCGGTCCGACCCGGACAGGCGCAGGGCCATCGGCAGGAGCACCGGGTGGGGGGTCGTCTGGGCGACGTCGAGAGCGGCTGCGGCGACGGCGGGGTCGGGGCTGTCGAGGTAGGGCAGCAGGGACGGCGCGACGACCCCACCCAGCCGGGCCAGGCTGTCTCGGGCGGCGAAGCGCACGCGCGGCGACGGGTCGGTCGTCAGGGCGATCAGGGCGAGGATCCGGCTGTGCGACGCGCTGAGGAAGTCGCTCTCGGCGGCGCATCCCCGTACCCGCGCGTTGCGGTCCCGGCAGGCCCGGACCCTGACGTCGTCCTCGATCCCGAGCGTGCTCAGCGCCGACACGGCAGCCACCCGGACCGTCCCGCGCCGGGCCCGGGTGCTGCGGCGGGCCCAGCGGTCCAGACCGACGTCGGCGGCCCAGGCACGCAGCAGGTCGCGCTGCCCCCCGGTGACGTGCTGACCGAGCGTGGCGAGGGCGAGGGAGTGCCGGCGCCGGGACGCCGCCCGCAACGGGTTGTCGTCGTGCGGGGCGAGCAGGGCCTGGTGCACGCGCGCCAGCCACACCTGGTCGCGCGCGTCCCTGGCGTCCTTCAAGGCGCCGTGCACCAGCAGCACGACCACCATCAGCACCAGCGAGCCGGCCAGCGCGACGGCTGCGGCGACCAGCAGGTCGAGCAGCGTCACGACGGCTGTCGGCTCATGGCGATCGCACCAGCAGCTGCAGGTGGTCTGTCACGTCGCGGATGGCGAACGGCTTGGACAGGAACGACGTCGCGCCGAGCTCCGTGGCCAGCTCGCGGTCGTCGGCACCGGACCGGGACGAGAGCATGATGACCGACGCCGACCGCGTGACCCGGTCCCGCTGGAGCACCCGCAGGACCGACAGGCCCGAGCGCCCCGGCAGGTCGATGTCCAGCAGGACCAGGCGCGGGCGCGCCAGCGGTTCGGCGCCCGCCAGGAGCCCGAGGGCGCTGACCCCGTCCTCGCAGTGCTGGACCGAGAGCCCCATGTCGGTGACGACCTGGCACAGCAGGGCCCCGAGGATCAGGTCGTCCTCCACCACGACGACGTCGACGGTGGCAGCCTGGGCGTCAGGAGCGGAAGGCGGCGTGGCCAGGGGCTCGAGGGGCGCGAAGGCGGGGGGCCCCTGCTGCTGCGGGATCGTGCCGTCACCAGGCGAGGGGGGCCGGGCGAGGTCCCCGCGTGCCGTCTCGACCAGCTCGCACAAGGCCACAGCAGCGTCGTCGTCCAGCGGTCCGTCCGCCTCGAGGAGCGCCTCCGCCTCCCGCAGCAGCGCCGACGCCTCGTGCCAGCCGAAGGCTCCTGCCGTCCCGGCCACGCGATGAGCACAGCGCAGGGCATCGACCCGCTCGGGGTCGTGCACGGGCACCGGGGACTGCAGTGCGCGAACGGCCACCGCCTCGACAGCGTCGACCTGCGCGATCAGAGAGGATTTGGCGTCGACGGCGAGGCCCGCCATCGCAGCGGCCATCGCCGCCGGCATGGCGGGAGCGTGCGACATGCCCACCGGCCTCCTGCATCCCGTTCGGCGCAGGGGGGCTCCCTGCTCCGCTGTTCTCGGTACGTTCGGGCGCCGGGTTGAGCGTCGCGACGCCGCCGGACGCCGCCGGTTAGGCCGTTCGGCGACTTCAGGACGTGGGTGCGCGCGCCGAGGCTCATCCCACACCTCGCTCCCGCGACGTCGACGCCGGTCCGCTCGCGGGGCCAGGAGAGGAAGCGCCCCACCATGCTCCGCCGTGCCAGCGCGTTCGTCGTCGCGCTGTTCCTGCTGGTCCTGGGGCTCGGGCTCGCGACCTACGAGCGGGTGGAGCCCTGGGTCGATCCGAGCGCCTACGTGCCGCCGCCTGCCGGCCCGTCCTGGGCACCGGCCCCCGTGCAGCGGGGAGGTCTGACGACGCTCGCAGAGAGCCAGGGCAAGCGCATCGCCCTCCACACGGTGTCCGGCGACGTCACGTTCTGGACCGGCGTCAACCTCGGCAGCACGACTCCCGGGTACAGCCCGGGCGAGCTCGAGATCAGCCGGGAGGACTACCGCCGCTGGTTCGACCAGATGGGTCGCATGGGCGTGCGGGTGCTCCGCATCTACACGATCCACAAGCCTCACATGTACGAGGAACTGCTGTCCTACAACGAGGCGCACCCCGACGCGCCGCTCTACCTCATGCAGGGCGTCTACATCCCGGACGAGTCCTACGTGCACACCCGCGACCTCTACGCGAAGCCGGCCACGGACGCGTTCACCGTGGAGCTCAAGGCGGCCAGCGACGCCGTCCACGGCGACCTCACCCGAGCGCCCGTGCTCGGGCGGTCGAGCGGGACCTGGACAGCCGACGTCTCCAGGTGGGTCGCCGCGTGGATCATCGGGGTCGAGTGGGACCCGGCCGCGACCTTCGAGTCCGACGCGCTCAACGCCGCTGCACCCGAGCACCGCGGCACCTACTTCTCGAGCGTCGCGGACGCCACCCCGACGACACCGACGGAGCGGTGGGTCGCGGCCCGCATGGACGAGCTGGCCACGGCCGAGGTGGCTCGAGGCTTCAGCGCGCCGATCGCGCTGGTGAACTGGCCCACGGCGGACCCGCTGGTGCACCCGCACGAGCCGCTCGCCTCGGAGGACATGGTCGGCGTCGACGCGAACCACGTACGCCCCACGGCTGCCTGGCCGGGGGGCACGTTCGCCAGCTTCCACGCCTACCCCTACTACCCGGACTTCCTGCGGCACGAGCCGGGCTACCAGACGAGGCTCGTGGGTGGGGAGCCGGACGCCTACGCGGCCTACCTTGCCGACCTCGACCGGCACTTCGCCGACATGCCGTTGATGATCACCGAGGTCGGTGTGCCGTCCTCGCTCGGGTCGGCGCACTACGGCACGCGGGGGCGAGACCAGGGCGACCACTCCGAGCAGGACGCGCTCGCGACCGACGCCGACCTGGTACGGCTCATCTCCGACCTCGACCTCGCGGGCGCCCTGATCTTCGCGTGGTCGGACGAGTGGTTCAAGTTCACCTGGAACACCCTGCCGAGACATGGCGTCGTCGACAGCGAGCGGCGGTCGCTGTGGCACGACCCGCTGACGAACGAGCAGTGGTTCGGCCTGAACGCCGAGGACCCCGTACCGGTTGGGCGCCGGGTGGTGTACGAGGCGAGGACCGGGGTGCGTGAGGTGGCCGTCGACCACGACGCCTCCTACCTCCACGTCGACGTGTCGCTGGCGAAGAAGCCGAAGGAACGCCTGCGGCTGGGCTTCGACCTGCTCCCGGGCGGGTTGCCGCTGCCCGGTGGCGGGGGCGGGTCCGCCTCGGACGTCTCCGTCGTCGTCGACCCGGGCCGCCGCACGGCGACGGCTCGCATCCGGGGCGACCTCGACCCGATCCTGCTGGACGGCCTGCCACCCGACGCGGTCCCCAAGCCGGGGCCGGACGGGTGGAGCTTCCAGCAGATGACGACGAACCGGCCCTTCACGCTGCGGGACGGACGCGAGCTCGACGCGGAGTTCCTGCCGATCGGCGACCTGAAGGAGGGCGTGTGGGACCGGCGCTCGACGCAGCAGGACTCGCGGGCGACCTGGCAGCTGAACGGGACGACGCTCCGGCTGCGGATCCCGTGGTCGATGCTCGCCTTGGGGGACCCGACGAGCCACACCGCGGTGCAGCCGGTCGACGGGCAGCCGGTCGCGGTCCAGGTTCCGGAGATCAAGGTCCTCGTCGACGCGGGCAAGGCCGGGACGGTGTCAGGGGTCGTGGGCTGGGACGGTTGGAACATCGCCTCCCACCGGGAGCGCTTGAAGCCCGGCATCCAGCCGCTGGTCGACGCCTGGTCGCAGCTGAGCCGACCGGTGGCACCACCGGCGTAGCAGCTCGGCCTGGGAGGGGCACACTGTCGGGGACGGGCCGTTCGGCCCCGGGAGGAGCACCCGTGACAGGAGCATCACCGGCGACCGTCCCGGCGGAGCCGAAGTGGTGGGGGACCCACCTGCGGGAGATGCGCTGGCAGGCCGAGCTGGCCCGGCTGCTGGCCGATCCGGTCTGGCGCGGGGTCGGGCTGCCCCGCGGTGACGGGTCGCCTGTGCTGCTGATCCCCGGCTTCCTCGCCGGTGACCAGTCGTTGTCGGTGATGGCTGCCTGGCTGCGCCGCCTCGGGCACGCCCCGCGCCGGGCCGGGATCTCGTTCAACGTCGCGTGCTCCGACATCGCCATGGACCGGCTCGAGCGGGTCCTGCACCACGTGCACCTGCGGACCGGGCGTCGGGTCGCGATCGTCGGCCACAGCCGAGGGGGCCACTTCGCCAAGAGCCTCGCCATCCGGTGCCCCGACCAGGTGTCGCAGGTGATCTCGATGGGCGCAGGGCTGGACGACCCGTTCGACATCTCCGAGGTGACCCGGATCGCGATCAAGGGCGCCCGCCGTGCGGTCGCCCGCCGAGACCCCGCCCGCGCCGCGAAGGGCTGCTTCACGCACAGCTGCGTGTGCCGGTACGCCACCGACTTCCGGCGGCCGTTCCCCTCCTCGATCCCGCTGACCTCCCTCTACAGCAAGGGCGACGGCGTCGTCCGCTGGAGGGCGTGCGTCGTCCCGTACGCCGACTGCGTCGAGCTCACAGGCAGTCACGTGGGCATGGCCTTCAACCGTCATGCCTACCGCGAGATCGCGAACCGGCTCGCCCCTTCCGGGGTGTCCTCGTGACCCGCACCGCGGCGCTGCTCGGCGCCGGGACCATCGGCCTGTCGTGGGCGACGCTGCTGGCGGCGCACGGGTGGGACGTGCGCGTGCAGGACCCGCGAGAGGACCTGCAGGAGACGATCGACGAGACCGTGCGGCAGTTCTCCCGCACCGTGCCAGGAGGAGCCCGCGACGCCGAGGACCTGCTGAGCCGGATCGTCGTGGCGGCTGACCTCGAGCAGGCGGTCACCGGCGCCGACGTCGTGCAGGAGAACAGCCCGGAGCGCCTCGCGATCAAGCGCGACCTGTTCGCCCGGGTCGAGGCGGCCGCCCCGCCGGGCGCCTTGCTGCTGTCGTCCACCTCGGGGCTGATGCCGACGGACATGGCCGCCGACATGACCGACCCGGGCCGGGTCATCGTGGGTCACCCGTTCAACCCGCCGCACGTCGTACCGCTCATCGAGGTGGTCCCGGGTGCGCAGACCACCTCGGAGGCCGTCGAGGCGGCCGTCGCCCACTACCGCTCGCTGGGCAAGGTCCCGGTCGTCCTGCACAAGGAGATCGGCGGCTTCGTGGCCAACCGCCTCCAGTCGGCCCTGTTCCGCGAGAGCGTCCACCTGGTGATGTCAGGTGTCGTCTCGGCCGAGGAGCTCGACCAGGTCGTGACCGAGTCGATCGGCCTCCGGTGGTCGACCGCCGGCCCGTTCGAGAGCTACCACCTCGGCGGGGGGCCGGGGGGCATCCGGCACCTGCTGGAGCACCTCGGTCCCGGCATGGTGAAGCGGTGGAAGGACCTCGGGCAGCCCGAACTCACCGACGAGGTCGTCGACCAGCTCAGCACGGCGACCGAGCAGCGCTTCGCGGGCAAGGACTACGCCCAGCGCACCGAGGAGCGCGACGGGATCCAGCTGGCCGTGCTGGCTGCCCGCGAGCGGTTCCGCTCGGGCGGCTGAAGCCGGCGTCAGGACCCGTCGGCCACCGTGCCCTCCGCGACCAGCCGGTCGATCTCCTCCGGTGACAGGTCGAGCTCGGCGAGCACCTCGCGGGTGTGCTGACCCAGTTCGGGGGCCGGGCCGCGCGGGCTGAGGTCCTGGCCTCGCAGGGTCATGGGCAGGGCGACGGTCCGGAAGGTCCCGCGGACCGGGTGCTCGATCTCGGGGAACGTGCCGACGGCTGCTGCGTGCGGGTCGGCGGCGACCTCGCTGAGCGTCGCCGCAGGAGCCCAGGTGAAGCCGGCCTCGTCGAACAGCGAAGCCCACTCGGCCAGCGGCCTGGAGGCGAACAGCTCGTCCATCAGGTCGGTGATCACGGGCATGTTCTCGAAGCGCGTCGCGACCGTCTCGAAGCGCGGGTCCTCGGCCCACTCGGGGTGGCCCACGGCGCTGCAGAACTTCGGCCACCAGTGCGGTTCGGGCATGAACAGCAGGACCCACCGGTCGTCCTGCGTCCGGAAGCTCTCCTGCAGGGCGTGCCGTCGTCCTCGGCGACCCAGCATCGGCGGGTCCTGCCCGTCGACCAGGGTGGACGACAGGTCGCTGGCCATCGTCCAGGAGGCGGTCGCGAGCAGGTTCACGTCGATGACCTGGCCCCGCCCGGTGCGCTCCACCAGGCGCAGCGCCGTCAGCACGGCGGCCAGCATGGCGAGGGCCGCGGCGTGGTCACCCTGCGCCGGTCGCGCCCTCGGAGCCTGGCTGCCCGGTTCGGTGATCGCCTGGGTGATGCCGCCGCGGCCGAAGAAGGCCGTGATGTCGAACCCGGGCCGGGCCGAGTCGGGACCGTCCAGGCCGTAGCCGGTGAGGGTCCCGTGGACCAGCCGCGGGTTGCGGGCGAGCAGGGTGTCGGCGTCGAGGCCGAACTTGTGCTGCCGCCGGCCCAGGAGGTTGTTGAGGAAGACGTCGGCGCCGTCGGCGAGCCGGCGCACCAGCTCCTGTCCCTCGGGACGGTCCAGCGCGAGAGCGATCCCGCGCTTGCCCCGGTTGTCCATCTGGAACGGAGGGTCGAAGTCCTCGAGGTCGGCGCGGCGGACGACCCCCCGCATCGGGTCGCCGCGCAGGGGCTCGACCTTGACCACCTCGGCCCCGAGGTCGCACATCATCGCGGCGGCGCCGGGAGCGGCCATCCACCCGGCGACCTCCACGACGCGCACCCCCTCGAGCGGCCGCCCGATCGCCGTCACGGTCCCCGCCCGGTCCGCGGTCCCCGACTGGCCCCCGGTCATCGCCCGGTCCACCGGGCGGGTCGCTTCTCGACGAAGGCCATCACGCCCTCCTTGGCATCAGCGCTGTCCTTGACCTTCTCCATCGCCGTGCCGCTGCGCTCCCAGGCGTCGGCGTCGCTCAGCAGCAGCGCCTCGCGGGCGATGGCGAGGCTCTCGCGCACGGCGAGGGGGGCGTTCTGGCAGATCCGGTCAGCGAGCTCACGGGCGCGAGAGAGGACGTCGTCGGCGTCCGCCAGGTGGTTGACCATGCCCCGGGCGTGGGCCTCCTCGGCGCCGAGCCGGTCGGCGGTGAGGATGAGTTCGATCGCCCGCGCCGAGCCGAGGACGCGGGGGAGCCGGAACAGCCCGCCTGCCGCGGCGACGATGCCCCGCGTCACCTCGGGCAGGCCGAAGAACGAGTCCTTCGCGGCGACGACGAGGTCGCAGGCCAGCACGAGCTCGGTGCCGCCGGCAAGGGCGAAGCCGCGCACCGCCGCGATCATCGGCTTGGTGCGCGGGTAGCGGACGAACCCGGCGAACCCGCCCGCTTCGGTGGACAGCTCGGCCGACCGCCCGGCGCCGATCGCCTTGAGGTCGGCGCCGGCGCAGAAGTTCGGCCCGTTCGCGGTCAGGATGCCGACCCACACGTCGTCGTCGGCCTCGAGCCGCTGCAGCGCTGCGTCCATCGCCGTGGTCAGCTCGGGGCTCACGGCGTTGCGCTGGTCGGGCCGGTTGAGGGTCAGCGTGGCGACGTGCCCGTCGACCGCGTACAGCACCGGGGTGTCGTCGGTCATGCGCTGTCTCCACTCTTGTCGTCGGGGTTCAGGTAGTCGTGGACGAGCGAGTAGCGGCCCAGGGTCAGGTCGCACAGGATGTGGTTGGCCGAGACGATCTCGAGGACCGGCAGGTCCGACAGCGGGGCCATCACGTGGTCGAACAGCTGCAGCCGGGCCGGCCCGGTCCAGGCGCCCTTGATGGTGATGTCGGTGATCTGGCTCCTGACCAGCTCGCAGATGCGCGGCTTGCGGTCGTAGCCGGGGAGCAGCTTGAGGGCGTAGGTCGGCCGGGTGATCTCGGCGAGGGCGTCGGCCTCGTCGAGCCGCCTGTGCTTGTAGCCCATCGTGGCGGTGGCGACCCGGAGACTGCGGTAGTCGAGGGTCCCGACGAGGGTGTCCACGTCCAGGTGCAGCCGGGCGCTGCCGAACTTCTTGGGGAACGCGCCGATCTCGCGGCCGCTGACGATCGACCCCAGGTTGTCGACGTACATCGAGTGCAGGTAGGCCGCCGGCTCGCCCTCGTGCTCGACCGTGAGCACCAGCCCCGACTCGGTGAACGCCCCGAGTCCGCTGACGTCCGGCATCTTCATCACCTCGAACGTCACCAGCGGGTCGCCGACGGTCAGGGGCTCGGGAACGACGGCCCGCATCGCCTCGGGATCGGTGCGGTAGGTGATGTTGAGGTACTCGCGGTCGACGAAGCGGTACGCCCCGCCGGCCGGGTAGGCCGGCGCGCCGATCGGCGTCGTCAGCTGCTTGCGCACGTCTTCGGCTCGCACGTGGAGCCTCCTCAGGAGTCGGGGTTCAGGGCCGGAGCCGGGGGCGGACGGAGGTCAGGCTGCGCCCTGTGCGGAGCATGCCCACAGCAAGGCCGAGATGTCGCGTGAGGGGCTCGGTCGAGGCGGCGATCCCGGTCAGGGGCGGGCCGGCGGGGATCGGGGAGCGGCGGGTCAGCCACTCGTCGAACACCTGGTGCGACTGGTCCGGCTGCTCGAGCAGGTAGGCGTGGCCGGCGCCGGGCAGCACGGCGAGTTCGGCGCCGGGAACGGCAGCCGCGATCAGCCGGGCGTTGGTCACCGGGGTGAGCTGGTCGGCCTCGCCGTGCATGACCAGCGTGGGAGCGGTGATGCGTCCCAGCCGCGCTCGCGTGTCGTGGTAGGTCGAGGCCGTCAGGTGGCTCACCAGCCCGCGCGCCGACGTGCGGTGCCGGCCCAGCAGCCTCAGGTAGCGCAGGACGAGGGCTGGTTCCTGCTCGCGGAACTGTTCGGAGAAGACCGCCTTGCCGACGAGCTCGGCCCGCAGGGCAGCGGGAGCACCCCGACTGGTCAGCGCGGCGGCGATCCTGGGTGAGGGCAGGACGGCGCGCGGCCCGCCGTGGCTGGTCGCCCCGAGGACGAGCCCGCGCACCCGGTCGGGGAAGCGGATCGCGACCTCCTGGGCGATCATCCCGCCCATCGACAGCCCGTAGACGTGCGCGCTGTCGATGCCGAGCGCGTCGAGCAGCCGGACCGCGTCACCAGCCAGCTCGGGGATCGAGGTGACGTGCCAGGGCGCTGCGGAGCGCCCGGCGCCCCGGTTGTCGTAGCGGATGCAGTCGAAGTCGGCGGAGTAGGTGTCGATCACGGGCGAGAAGATCTCGCTGCTGATGGCGAAACCGGTGATCCACAGCAGGGGCTCACCGTCACCCTGTCGCTGCACGTGCAGCCGGGTGGCGGTCGGACCGCGGCCGATCCTGACGAGACTCATGACTGGAGCACGTACGTGCCGGGGGCGATGCCGAGCGGCGGGTGCTGCTCGCTCCCCAGCTCGGACGGCGCGTCCCGCAGCGCGCCGGAGCGGTCCTGCAGCCACCGGACGTGGTCCTCCCACCAGCTGCCGGGGTGGGTGACGGCCCCTGCCCTCCACTCGTCGGCCGATTCGGGCAGCGCTTCGTTCACCCGGAAGTTCGACTTCGCGTTGGACGGCGGGTTGACCAGCGCGGCGATGTGGCCGGCCGTCGACAGGACGAAGCGCGTGTCGCCTCCGAGCAGGGCGGTGCTGCGGTAGCAGCTCTCCCAGGGGCAGATGTGGTCGGTGCTCCCCGCCACGACGTAGGAGTCCGCCTCGATGGCGGACAGGTCGATGGGAGTGCCGAGGGCGGACAGGGAACCGGGGACGGTGAGGGCGTTCTCGAGGCTCATCCGGATGAAGTCGCGGTGCAGGCCCGCCGGCATCCGGGTGGTGTCGGCGTTCCACACCAGCACGTCGAAGGCCGGTGGTCGCTTGCCCATCAGGTAGTTGTTGACCCAGTAGTTCCAGATCAGGTCGTTGGGCCGCAGCCAGGCGAACACCCCGGCGAGGGCCTTGCCGTCGAGGTAGCCCTTGCGCTGCGACTGGGCCACGGCCATCGACGCGGTGTTCGCGTCGACCATCGAGCCCACGGTCCCGGCGCGCTCCTGGTCGAGCAGGGTCACGCCCAGGGTCAGACCTGCGATCCGGTCCTGCCCTCCGGCCGACGCCAGGTGTGCGACGGCGACGCTGCTGACGATGCCACCCGCGCACAGGCCGAGCACGTGGGACCGGGAGCTCCCGGTGATCTCCTCGATCGCGTCGAGCGCCTCGAGCACCGAGCCGACGTAGGCGTCGAGGTCCCAGTCCCGGTGCTCGGCCGACGGGTTGCGCCACGACATGGCGAAGACCTGCTGCCCGGAGCCGACCCAGTGCTCGATCATGCTGCGACCGGGAGCGAGGTCCGCGATGTAGAACTTGTTGATCATGGGGGGCACGACGAGCAGGGGGACCTCGCGGACCTGAGCCGTCCGGGGGGCGTACTGCAGCAGCTCGAAGATCGGCGTGCGCAGCACGACGGCGCCCTTGCTGACCGCGAGGTTGCCCCCGACGGCGAACCCGCGGCTGTCCACCATGGACGGGATGCGGGGCCGGGTGGCCATGTCGTGCGCGAACTGCCGGGCGCCGGCGAGGTAGCTCCGGCCGCCCGTGTCGACGGCCCGCTTGAGCGCAGCCGGGTTGAGCAGCGGGGAGTTCGAGGGGGCGAGGGCGTCGACGACCATCTGCGCGACGAAGCGCATCTGCTGCTCGCTGCGCCAGTCGAGGTCGGCCTGGTCGACCGCCTCCTCGAGGGCCGCCCCCCAGACCAGGTAGGCCTGGCACAGGCGGTGCAGCACCGGGTTGGTCGTCCAGGCCGGGTCGGCGAAGCGCTTGTCGCGGCTGCCGGGAGCAACGTCCGAGCGCCCGACCGCCACCTTGGCCAGCTCCGCCGTGGTCCGCAGGTTGCGCAGGGTCGTGTCGACCGGCCGGGAGGCGAGCCGGGCCCACAGCTTGAGGCCTGCCCGTCCGGGCATCAGCCGGCGGACGGGTCCCAGCGCGGCGTCGGTGAGCATGACGTCGAGCGGCGAGCCGTCGGCCGGGGACCGGACCGCGGCATCGTCCAGGCTGGCGCTCAAGGCTTCCTCCCGATCGGGTCGGCCCCCCGGCGGGGAGATCTGGGTCACACCGTACGTTCGTCTCGTGGTGCCGCCCCCGAGGGGCGGGGTAGGACGGCCGACGGGGCCGCCGCAGGGGAGCAGGAGGAGCGCGATGGCCGGCAAGCCGCTGTGGCGCCGGGCGTACGACAGCGTCGAGCGCCCGGTCGGGAGCCGGCTCGAGAGCGCCGTGCAGACCGACGTCTTCGCCGAGGTGGCGGGGCTCCTGGTGCACGCCCGGGCCGGCCTGGGCCGCCGGGTCGAGCGCAGCACCCGGCACGCCTGGCACCGGATCAACCTCCCCGCCGCGAGCGACGTGGCACGGCTGCGCGACCAGGTGAGCGCGCTGGAGCGCACCTTGCGCTCGCTCGACGACGCGGTCCGCAAGGCGGCAGAGGCAGCACCGACCGACGGCCCGGCGTCCGGGTCGCCGGGAGGCACACGACGAGCAGGAGGAGCCGATGGCTCTCACGACGGATCCAGCCGACCTGGTGGGACGGGTGCGCCGCGACGTCGGGCGCAACCTGCTGCGGGCCCGCAACGGCGTCAAGTACGTGACCGGGATCGACCGGCCTGAGGTCGGACTCACGCCGAAGGACACGGTCTGGAAGCGGGGCAAGACCGAGCTGTGGCGCTACCGCAGCGACAGGCAGACCGTCGGCACCCCGGTGCTGATCGTCATGAGCCTGATCAGCCGGAGCTACATCCTCGACCTGCACCCGAGCAGCAGCTTCGTGGGAGCACTGCGCGACGAGGGCTTCGACCCGTACATGCTGGACTGGGGCATCCCGGACGAGCGTGACGCGGGCAACGACCTGTCCACCTACGTCGACGAGCTCCTCCCGCTGGCTGTGGACGCCGTGCTCGACAGCTCCGGTGCCGGGCAGGTGAACCTCATCGGCTACTGCTACGGCGGGTTGCTGTCCCTGCTGCTCGGCGCGGCCCATCCGGGCCTCCCCGTGTCGTCGCTGCTGACCATGGCGACTCCCGTGGACTTCGCCCAGATGGGCATGTTCGGGCGGATGTTCGACACCGGACGGCTGTCACCGGAGGACCTCGTGGACGACACGGGCAACGTCCCGCCGGACGTCATCCACAACGCGTTCCGGGTCCTCAAGCCGACGGCGGACCTCACGGCCTACGCCGTCCTGTGGGAGAAGCTCTGGGACGACAAGCAGATGGAGGGGTTCCAGGTCATGGGCCAGTGGACCCGTGACCACATCCCCTTCCCCGGCGCAGCCTTCCGCGAGACGGTCGCGATGATGCGCGACAAGTCGCTCATGCAGGACCGCGTCCGGGTCGGCGGACGGCGGGTGTCCCTCACCGACATCGAGTGGCCGCTGCTCAACGTCATCGCGGCCAAGGACCACATCGTGCCCCCGGCCGCGGCTCGCCCGGTGTGCGACCTGGTCGGCTCGTCGAGGGCTCAGACGCTCGAGATCCCCGCCGGGCACGTCGGTCTCGTGATGGGGAAGGCGGCTGCCACCACCACCATGCCCAAGATCTTCGACTGGCTCCACGAGCACAGCGACCCCGCTGACGACGACGTGCTCCAGTCCGACCCCCCACCCCACGAGCAGGAGAGCGCCTGATGGACGTCCAGCCCCTGAGCCCGGAGCTCGCAGAGCCGCTGGAGGCGTTCTTCCTCCGGGTGCCCGAGTCGGACCACAACAGCTTCGCGGAGGACGTGCTGCAGCCGGGCATCGTGCAGACGTGGCTGCAGGACAGCCGCAACCGCCGTGCCGTCGCCGTCGAGGCGGGGGCCGTCAACGGCTACGTGGCAGTGCTGCCCCTGGTCGGGTGGTCCTCGCACGTCGGGAGCCTGCGCGTCGTGGTCGACCCGGCCGCCCGCGGCAAGGGGGTGGGGCGGGCCCTGTCGCGGTACGGCCTGATGGCCGCCCTCGAGCTCGGCCTCACCAAGATCGTCGTCGAGGTGGTCGTCGACGCAGTCCCTGCCATCGGGATGTTCGAGGCGCTCGGGTTCGAGCCCGAGGCCCTGCTCCGTGACCACGTGCGCGACAAGTCCGGCGAGCTCCACGACCTGGTCGTGCTGGCGCACCTCGTCGAGGGGACCTGGTCGGCGATGGCGACGGTCGGGCTCGAGGACGCACTGTCCTGATCCGGGCCCGCCCCTACCAGCGGTGGGCGACGTCCACGACGAGGCGGGACGCGGAGCCGGGACCCTGCAGCACCGTGACGCGGAACGGCAGCCGGGCACGCACGCCCAGCCCCACCGTCGTCTGCCCCTCGAAGCTCCCGGCCCAGGCGACGTGCCGGAAGGTGCTGTAGCGCTGCACGTCGACCAGCTCGGCGTTGCTGTGGAAGAACGAGTCGGTCGGGGTCGCCGGCGCCCGGACGACCACCTGGAGGTCCGCCCCGCCTCGCAGCGGCACCCGCTGGCCGGAGCCGTCCCTGGTGACCGAGCGGACGTACCGCACGTCGTAGGCGCCCCGGACGTCGCCGGCGACGTCGATGACGAGCCGGTCGAAGCAGGCGTGGCGACCGGCCCTGATGTCGACGACCTCCGCTGCCGCCATGCTCGGGCCGGCCTTGGCCGTGGAGCCCCACCGCACGGAGCAGCCGGCCGCTTGCGCGGGAGCGGAGCCGAGAGCTGCGGTGGTCAGCGCGAGCGCCGTGGCCGTCGTCAGGGTGCCCAGCGCCTTGATCGAGGTCCTCATGGTGTCCTCCTCCAGACCGGGCCGGCCGGGGGGCCGGTCCCGCACCTCGGATGCTGAGCCTCGTACGGCCCCCGCGTCCCTCACCCAAGGTGGCGGGCCTGCCCACCCTCGCGCGGTCCTTGACGGCTGCCTGCGCCCGGCCCAGGCTCAGCAGGCAGTCCGGGCGCGACGGAGTCGAGGCGATGGAGACGACAGCAGCGGTTCCAGGACGCGGTGGTACGCAGGCCGGCGTCGTCCCCTACCTGTCGCACTGGGGCGCCGCAGCCGACCAGCGCTGCTGGTCGCTGGACCGGCCGGTCCTGACCATCGGCCGCTCGCCCGTCGCCGACCTCGTGGTCGACGACCCGCTGGTGTCGCGGGTGCACACCCGGCTGGAGCTCGTCGCCGGCACCTGGACCGTCGTGGACGACGGGCTCTCGCGCAACGGCACCTACGTGAACGGTCGGCGCCTGGTGGGGCGGGTGGCCCTCCACGACCGCGACGTCCTGCGGATCGGCTCCTCGCTGCTCACCTTCTGCGCACCGGCCGAGGAGGCCGGACCCCGTACGGTCGTCGGCGAGGTCCTGGTGGACCCGGGAGCCCTCACCCAGGCCCAGCGGGCGGTGCTCGTAGCCCTGTGCCGGCCGCTTCAGCAGGGCCAGCACTACGCCACCCCCGCGACCAACCTCGAGATCGCCCGCGAGCTGTTCCTGAGCGTGGACGGGGTCAAGGCGCACCTGCGCGCCCTCTACCACCGGCTGGGCATCGACGACCTCGCCCAGAACCAGAAGCGGCTGCGCCTGGCCGAGATGGCCCTGCGACACGGGCTGGTCTCCACGCACGAGCTCTGAGGTCGGAGGAGTGCCAGGGCTCGTGACGGGGCAGCGTGCACCCATGGAGCACTTCACGATCGCGACCGTGGCCGCGCAGAGCGCCGACTTCCGCCGAGTCCTGTGGACCGGGGAGCACACCCAGCTGGTCATCATGACCATCCCGGTGGGCGGGGAGATCGGCGTCGAGAAGCACGACGAGAACGACCAGATCCTCAGCTTCGTCAGCGGGACGGGTGAGGCCACCGTCTCCGGTCAGAAGCGGAAGGTGGCGGCCGGTGACCTCGTCGTCGTCCCCGCCGGCACGACCCACAACTTCGTGAACACCGGACCGCTGCCGCTGGTGCTCTACACGGTCTACGGGCCTCCGGACCACGCGGACGGCGCCGTCCACAAGACCAAGGAGGAGGCCGACCGCCTCGAGGAGGCCGGCAAGGACGAGCCGCCGAGTTAGGCGTCAGGCCGGGTCCGCCACCCGGATCCACACCGCTCGCAGCTGCTCGTACGACGCCTCGAGCACCCTCTGCCGGGGGTCGGGACCGTCCAGCAGGCGCCCGGTGACCAGCGGCCGCAGGGCGGCGAGGCGACGATCGGCGAGCACCGCGTCGACCGCGGTCCGCTCGCCTCCCACGACGACGGCGTCCAGCGTCGGGGCGACGGGCACGAGCACCTTCGCCGCGGTGTCGGCGAACGCGGCGAGGGCGACGCGCACCTGCCCCTCGCGGCGTCGGGCGAAGCGCTGCTGCGACTGGCCGCCGGCTGCCGAGCGACCGTGCACCTGACGCGTGGTCACCTTGGACCCGACGAGCTGCGGGCCGTCGAACACGCCGCAGGCGCTGCCGCCGAGGCGGACGAGCAGCACGCCCACCCTGCGGTCTCGCAGCACGTGCTCGACGAGCCCCCCGGTCAGCGGGGGGAAGGGCACCTCGACCTCTGCCACGCTGCCGTCCTCAGCCGTCAGCCGGACGACGTGCTCGTCGGCGACCCGTACGACCGGCCCGTGCCTCGAGGCGAAGCCGTCCAGCCAGCGCTGCAGGCGCTCGGGCGACGTCGTCACCCAACGACCCCCGCCCGCGGCCTGCCGGCCACGAGCGGGAGCGTCCACGCTTCAGACGCTACGGCCAGAGAGACCCTGCTCCTGCTCGTTCGCCTCGGCGCCCGGCCGGTTCGTCCGGGAGCGGAGCGTGCCGAGCAGGCCCACGGCCCCCACGCCGATGAGCAGGACCGGGAAGACCCAGCGCCCGTCGAAGGACAGGTCGGCGAGGTCGGTCACCAGGAACAGCCCTGCCAGCAGCACCGTCAGCAGGCCCAGCATCAGCGACACCAGGTCGCGCTCATGCCGCGACACGACGCACCTCGATCTCTCCGAGCCCGACGTAGAGGTCCAGGTCGAGCACGGGGCCGGTCCCGGGTCCCAGCTCACGCACCTCGGCGTCACCCTCGAACGAGGACGTGGTGCCCGGGTCGTCGCGCACGTCACCCACTCCGGTCCTCGCCCGTGCCCTGACCCTCAGGTCGTCAGGGACCAGCACGGTCAGCTCTCCGAAGCCGACCTCGGCCCGCAGGCGGGCAATCGCCCCTGGCTCGAGGTCACGCAGGTCGAGCGTCGCCTCGCCTGCGCCGAGCCGGTAGGAGGGTTCGTTCGCGCTGGCGGTCGGCACCCAGGTCCGCTGGCCGGCGCCGTCCGCGACGTGGTCGTCGACGAGGGCCAGCGGGACGAGCAGGAGGCCGAGCACGAGGGCGACCGCCGCCAACCAGCGGGCCCGGCCGATCCAGCAGCCGACCACCAGCCCGGCTCCCACGACGAGCAGGGCGCCGGCGACCAGCCGCGGGGCGGTGATGCCGTCGGCCCCCAGCTCGCGGAGCAGGAGGAGCAGCCCGGTGACGAGCGCCGCGACGCTGAGCGTGACCGGCCCGAGCACCGACCTGGGCGGCCGCGGGGCCGGGGAGTCCGTCGCAGTGGGCGTCGCGTACGCCGGCACGGACCCGGTCCCCGTCGTAGCGGGGAGGGGGCCGCCCCGTTCGCGCGCCGTCAGGAAGGCCAGCACCGCCACGACGACGAGGAGCACGACGCCGGCGCCTTCGTCGAGGACGGCCAGCAGCACCAGCGTGATCAGCACGAGCAGGACGACCCCCACGGCGTCGACGGAGTGGTCCGCGCGGCGCAGGTGCCGCTCGACGAACGACGCCGGCTGGTCGGCGCGAGGGACGAGCAGCCAGGCCAGGGCGTACAGCGCGATGCCCGCGCCACCGAACAGCGCCAGAGCTGCGACGAGGACCCGCCACAGCACCGGGTCGGTGCCGGTGTAGCGGCCGGCTGCCGCGCACAGCCCGGCGAGCACCTTGTCGTCGGGGTCGCGCACCAGGCGGCGCGGGATGCCGTCCGGTGGCGGGGGAGGGGGTGGCGGGGGTGCGGAGTCGTACGTCGTCTCGGTCATGGTGTCGACGATGGTCCTGTCCGCGCCGTCCGACATCAGGGCTGGACCCTGGACCGCGTGCAGGGTCCAACCCTGAGCCCGATCCGCTGCGGACGTGGAACGCTGGTCAGGTGACCACGGCCGCCCCCTTCGCGCACCGGCGCGTCGTGCGTGCCGGCGAGGGGCGCCTGCTCGGCGGCGTGGCCGCCGGTGTGGCGTCCCACCTCGGGCTGCCTCCCCGGGTCGTGCGCCTCGCCTTCCTCGCCCTGACCCTCGCCAACGGGGTGGGTCTCGCGATGTACGGCGCGCTGTGGGTCGTCGTCCCCCAGGACCCGGACCGGGCCGGCGGGGTGGCGCCTGCCCGGGCACGGGACCGGGACCGGGCCCAGCTGCTCGCCGCCGGTGTCATCGCCGTCGGCGGGCTCCTGCTGCTGCAGCGGTTCGGGCTGTCGTCGCCGGCGCTCATCCCCCTGCTGTTCGCCGCCGCCGGCATCGGGCTCGTGTGGCAGCAGGCCGACGCCGCGCAGCGCGCCCGCTGGCGCACGGCTGGCGGGACGAGGAGGACGCGGCTGCTGGCCTTCTTCGGGGGCGGGATCCTGCTGGCCTTCGGGCTGATCGGGTTCCTCGCCACGATCGGCGAGCTCGGCCAGGCTCGCGAGGGGTTGCTCTCCACCTTCGTGGTCGTGCTGGGCCTCGCCGTGCTCACGGGGCCGTGGTGGCTCCGGATGGCGTCCGACCTGCGCGCCGAGCGCCGGGAGCGGATCCGGTCCCAGGAACGGGCCGAGGTGGCTGCGCACGTGCACGACTCCGTGCTCCAGACGCTCGCGCTGATCCGCAAGGCGTCCGACGACCCGCGCGAGGTGAACCGGCTCGCCCGCACGCAGGAGCGCGAGCTGCGGGGGTGGCTCTACGCCTCGCCGTCGGCGGCGAGCGCCGACGCCTCCCTGGCGGCTGCCCTGGAGCAGGTCGCTGCCGAGGTCGAGGAGGTGCACGGGGTCACGGTGGAGACGGTCGTCGTGGGAGACGCTGCGACGGACCCGTCCCTTCTGGCCCTCGTCGCCGCCGCGCGCGAGGCGCTCGTCAACGCGGCCCGCCACTCCGGGGCCACCTCGGTCTCGCTCTACGCCGAGGTCGGGGCCGAGTGCGTCGAGGTCTTCGTGCGCGACCGGGGCGACGGCTTCGACCCGGCCGCAATCCCCGACGACCGGTTCGGCGTCGCGCAGTCGATCGTCGGACGGATGGAGCGCCACGGCGGGACGGCGGTCGTGCGCAGCTCGACCGAGGGCACGGAAGTGCGACTGGAGGTGCGGCGTGGCTGATCCGGCCGAGCGGCGGCTCACGGTGGTCCTGGTCGACGACCACCGCCTGTTCCGGGCGGGGGTCCGCAGCGAGCTCGCGGCCTCCGCCGACGCAGGGCTCGACGTGGTCGGAGAGGCCGAGACCGTCGCGGAGGCCGTCGCGATGGTGCTGGCGCTGCAGCCCGACGTCGTGCTCCTGGACGTGCACATGCCCGACGGGGGTGGCCGGGCGGTGCTGTCCGGGGTGGGCGCAGGCGCCCCGTCCTCGCGCTTCCTCGCCCTGTCGGTGTCCGACGCCGTCGAGGACGTCATCGGGGTGATCCGCGGCGGGGCCCGGGGCTACGTGACGAAGAGCATCTCCGGGACGGACCTCGCGGACGCGGTGCGACGGGTGGCCGGGGGGGACGCGGTCTTCTCGCCGCGCCTCGCCGGTTTCGTGCTCGACGCCTTCTCGTCCTCGCCGCCCGTGCCCGACGACGCCCCGGCCGCCGACCACGCGGACCTCGACCGGCTGACGGCGCGGGAGCGCGACGTCCTGCGGCTGATCGCCCGGGGCTACACCTACAAGGAGGTGGCGGCCGAGCTGTTCATCTCCGGCAAGACCGTGGAGACCCACGTCTCGTCGGTGCTGCGCAAGCTGCAGCTGTCGAACCGTCGTGAGCTGTCCCGGTGGGCAGCCGACCGTCGGCTGGTCTGACGCCTCACCGTCTACCGTCGTCGTCGTGAGCCGGGACGGGAGGACGAGCGCTCGGACCAGCCGGCTCCTGGCCCCGCCCCGCGCCGGCCGCCTGGGGTCGTGGGCCTACGCGCTGCGTACCACCAACCCGCCTCCGGGCGCGGACCTGCGCACCCTCGACGTCGTCACCGTCTGCCTGGTCGTCACCCGGGCGGCCGTGCTGCCGATGACGGTCCTCGCCGGTCTCGTCGCGGGCCTGCTGTCCGTGCGGGCGGACGGCTTCTCCTGGCCGCTCTACCTGCTGGCGGTGCTCGGGATCACGCTCGCCCACGCCTGCAACAACATCATGAACGACCTGTCGGACAGCGACGTCGGGCTGGACACCGACGCCTACCCCCGCGCGCTGTACGCACCGCACCCGCTCCTGTCCGGGATGGTCCGGCGGCGGTCGCTCGGGATCGCGGTGATCGCTCTGAACGCGGCCTGCTTCCTGATCATGATCGGGTTGGCGACGCAGCGGGGCTGGCCCGTCGTCGCCTTCGCGGTGGCCGGCATCGTGCTGTCGGTGGCCTACACCGCGCCGCCGCTGCGGCTGAAGGCGCGCGGTCTCGGCGAGGCCGACGTGTTCCTCGTGTGGGGGCCCCTGATGATCGCGGGCACCTCCTTCACCGCTGTCGGCGAGCTCCCGTGGCAGGTCTGGCTGGCCTCGGTCCCGTACGGGCTGCTGTGCACCGCGGTGCTGATGGGCAAGCACATCGACAAGATCGCGTACGACGATGCCACCGGCACGCGCACCCTCCCGGTCGTGCTCGGCGAGCGGCGGGCTCGCGGGCTCACGATCACTCTGCTCGTCGCCTTCTACGCCTCGACCGGGCTGGCCGTCGCGGTCGGGGCCCTCCCGTGGCCGGTGCTGCTCGTGGCGGGAGCCCTGCCGGTGCTGCGCAAGGCTGCGGGCGCGCTGCGCCGTCCGCGACCGGACGAGCCGCCCCCGGGCTTCCCGGTCTGGCCCCTGTGGTTCGCCGCCATCTGTTTCCTGCACGTGCGCCGAGCCGGCGGCCTGCTGGTCCTCGGGCTGCTGGTGGCGGCAGTCGCCGACATCGGCCTGCCCCTCTCGGCCTGACCGGCGTACCTCGTCCGGCAGGGCGGGCTCGTCGAGGCGCCGGCTGAAGCTCAGGCCGTGCTGACCACCCGGAACGCCTCCGCCAAGCGGTCGTCACCGAACCCGGCACGCCGCGAGTTGGCCCCCAGCCAGGTCCGGAGCATCCCGTCGAGGTCCTCCATGTGCGCGGTCTGCGAGACGTGGGCGTGCAGGGCGGCGAGCTTGCGGTCGAACAGCTCCGTCACGTCGACGTAGCGGTTGGCCTCGGCGCCGGCGGTCATGACCCAGACCTCCTCGACGGTCCAGGCCTCGTGACCCTCCGCGGCGAGCTCGAGGTGGGCGAACGGGTTGCGCGCGTCGGGGTAGACGGCGCACATCGCAGCCTCCCCGGCGGCCAGGTGGTCGGGGTGCGAGGAGTGGATGCGGTCCCAGTTGCGCTCGGGCGACTGGACGAGCATGCGCTGCGGGCGACGCTGGCGGATCACCCGTGAGATGTCCCGCCGGAGCTCGATGCTCGGCGTGAGCCGGCCGTCGGGGTAGCCCAGGAAGACGACGTCCTCGACGCCGACCTCCTTGGCCGCTGCCCGCTGCTCGGCCCGGCGGATCCCGGCGATGTCGCTGCGGGGGACGTCGGGGTCGAAGCCGCCGGCGTCACCGTCGGTGCACAGGCAGTACGACACGTCGATGCCGGCCGCCGTCCAGCTGGCGATGGTTCCTGCGGCCCCGAAGTCGGCGTCGTCAGGGTGGGCGACGACGACGAGCGCTCGCTCGACCGTCCTGTCGGGCGCTGTCATGCCGGTTCCTCTCGAACGTGGTCCTCGTCGGGACCATCCTGCGGCACCGGTCGGTCGGACCCCGTACCTAGACTCGTGGAGGTGACCCTGTTCGCCCCCGACGACTTCGCACCCGCCGTCCTGGCTGCTCCCGCGGCCGCTCCGCGGGTCGACGTCGAGCGCCTGCTGAAGGGCCTGAACCCCCAGCAGCGAGCCGCTGTCGTGCACGAGGGCGGGCCCCTGCTGATCGTCGCCGGGGCCGGTTCGGGCAAGACCAAGGCGCTCACCACGCGGATCGCCTACCTGCTGGCCGCGCGTGGGGTGCAGCCCGGCGAGGTGCTGGCGATCACCTTCACCAACAAGGCCGCCGGTGAGATGAAGGAGCGGGTGTCGGCCCTCGTCGGCGGCCGGGCCCGGGTCATGTGGGTGCTGACCTTCCACTCCGCGTGCGTCCGCATCCTGCGCGCCGAGGCCAAGAAGCTCGGGTTCACCAGCCAGTTCTCGATCTACGACGCAGCCGACTCCCTCAGGCTGATGACCCTCGTGTGCCGCGACCTCGACCTCGACAGCAAGCGCTTCCCGGCGCGGGCCATGTCCAACAAGGTCAGCGACCTCAAGAACGAGCTGATCGACGGGGAGACGGCCCGGGCCAACGCCGTCACCGAGCACGACAAGCAGGTGGCCGAGGTCTACGCCCGCTACCAGGAGCGGCTCCGCGAGGCCAACGCGCTCGACTTCGACGACCTGATCATGACGACGGTGTCGCTGCTGCAGGCCTTCCCCGACGTCGCCGAGCACTACCGGCGCCGGTTCCGGCACATCCTGGTGGACGAGTACCAGGACACCAACCACGCGCAGTACGTGCTGGTGCGCGAGCTCGCCGGGTCCCCGGGTCCGGTGGCCCGTCGCGACGACGGTCCGCTGGTCCGGCACGCCGAGCCGCCGGCGGCGGGGGCGCTGCCGCCGGCCGAGCTGTGCGTCGTGGGCGACGCCGACCAGTCCATCTACGCCTTCCGTGGCGCCGACATCCGCAACATCCTCGACTTCGAGGTCGACTACCCCGACGCCACGACCGTCCTGCTGGAGCAGAACTACCGGTCGACCCAGACCATCTTGTCGGCCGCCAACGCCGTGATCGCCAAGAACCCGGGGCGCAAGGACAAGCGGCTGTGGACCGACTCGGGGGCCGGCGACCCGATCGTGGGCTACGTCGCCGACAACGAGCACGACGAGGCGGCCTTCATCGCCGGCGAGGTCGACCGGCTCGGCGACGCGCACGGCGTCCGGCCCCACCAGGTCGCCGTCTTCTACCGCACCAACGCGCAGTCCCGGTCGTTCGAGGAGGTGTTCATCCGGGTCGGCCTGCCCTACAAGGTGGTCGGCGGCGTGCGCTTCTACGAGCGCAAGGAGGTGCGAGATGCCCTGTCGTACCTGCGGGTGCTGGCCAACCCCACCGACACGGTCAGCCTCCGGCGCATCCTGAACACCCCGCGGCGCGGCATCGGTGACCGGGCCGAGGCGTGCCTCGAGGCCTTCGCGTCCCGCGAGCGGGTGCCCTTCGCCGAGGCGCTCCGCCGGTGCGACGAGGTCGGCGGCATGGCGACCCGCAGCGCCAAGGCAGTGCGCGAGTTCGCCGACCTGATGGACGAGCTGCGCGCCCTGGTCGCGGGCAACATGCCGCCGGCCGAGGTGCTCGAGGCGGTGCTCGACCGCACCGGCTACCTCGCCGAGCTCTCCGCGAGCGTGGACCCGCAGGACGAGGGGCGGGTGGAGAACCTCTCCGAGCTCGTCGGCGTGGCACGGGAGTTCAGCGAGGACCACCCCGAGGGCGGCGTGTCGGAGTTCCTGGAGCGGGTGTCGCTCGTGGCCGACGCCGACCAGATCCCCGACGCGGACGGCAACGGCGACGGGGTCGTCACCCTCATGACCCTGCACGCGGCCAAGGGCCTCGAGTACCCCGTCGTCTTCCTGGCCGGGCTCGAGGACGGCGTCTTCCCGCACGAGCGGGTCTTCGGCGACAGCTCCGAGCTCGAGGAGGAGCGGCGCCTGGCCTACGTCGGGATCACCCGGGCGCGGGAGCGGCTCTACCTCAGCCGGTCGGCCGTGCGCAGCGTGTGGGGCCAGCTACGGGCGAACCCCGCCTCCCGGTTCCTCGACGAGATCCCCGCCCACCTCGTCGACTGGCAGCGGTCCGAGTCGTCGGTCAGCGCCCCCGCGCCGGCCCTCTCACGTGCGGCCGAGCGCATCGTCGGGACGCCGCGGGGCCGGGTCGCAGGACCGGGCTTGCGCCCCATCCCCTCGCTCGAGGTGGGCGACCGGGTCAGCCACGACGCCTTCGGCCTCGGGAGGGTGACGGCCACGCGCGGGTCCGGTGACAGCACGCAGGCCGAGGTCGACTTCGGCGGGGCCACCGGGGCCAAGTGGCTCCTGCTGCGCTACGCCCCGCTCGAGAAGCTCTGAGCCTGCTGCGCCGGGTCAGCGGCCGCGTACGGCCTTGATCTGCAGCAGGCCGAGGACGCCTGCGCGACGGCCGCGATCCGAGTGCCGCCACGGCCCCGCGGTCGAGAACGCCCCTACCGCGATGAGCCCGAGGGTCCCGGTCTCACAGGTGAGGTTGCCTGCGAGAGCCGTCACCGCAGGTCCTGCCGGTCCAGCTGCGCACGCCGCGCGTGCGGGGGGCTGTCAGACGTTGATGCCGTGCTTGGCGAGCCAGGGCACGGGGTTGATCGGGACGTCGTTGATCCGGATCTCGAAGTGCAGGTGCGGACCCGTGGACTGCCCGGTGTTGCCCTCGCGGCCGATCTGGTCGCCCGCGCCGACCTTGGCGCCCTTGCGGACCATGAGCGAGCTCATGTGGCCGTAGAGCGAGACGCTGCCGTCTGCGTGCTGGATCCGGACGCAGTTGCCGTAGCCGCCCTCGTTCCCGGCGGCGATGACCGTGCCGCCGGCGACCGCGCGGATCGGGGAGCCCGTCCCGGCGGCGAGGTCGATGCCCGCGTGCAGGCGTCCCCACCGGCGTCCGTAGCCCGACGTCATGCGACCGGTGCCCGGACGGACGTAGTCGCCGTCCGGCGCTGCTGCGGACCGGTCACGGGAGGCCTTCACCGGCACCCGGGGGTCCACAGGTGCAGGCTCCACAGCCGCGGGCAGTGGCGCCGGGGCGTTGGCGATGTCGGAGCCCTTCTGCAGGGCGTCCATCAGCGCGACGTTGGCCGAGGGCGCTGCGGCCAGCTGCATCGTCGGCAGCTCCACCGGTGCCAGGGCCTGGGCGACCGTGACGCGTGGCGCGGGCTCGGCCGCCGCCGTGGGCATGACCGCGAGTCCGGCGAAGGCCGTACCGGCCGCGGCCAGCAGGACGCCGGGCAGCACGGCGCGGGTACGGGAAGGGTCTCTGGGGGCGGCATGCCGCGCTCGGGACTGCTTCGAGGGCAAGGAAGAGGCTCCGTCATCGGGGGCGGGACAGCCGAACCAGGCCCGCTCTGGGGCCGAGGATCCGGGTCGTGCGTGCCGGCCTGATCACGTGACAGGCACGAGATGCGGGCAGGTCGTTACCGTCACGTTATCGTCATGGACGGTTGAGGGCAAAGCCCGGGACACCGATACGTGGACGAGCTGGGCCCGGAAAGCCGCTTCTCAGCGTGCGAGAGGCGCTGGCAGTGATGCTGGACACGGGCGCGCGTACTCTGCCTGCGTCCCTGTCCCTGACCCCCTCGGAGGCCTCCGTGACCAGCCCCGGCCGCATCCGCGTCGTCGTCGCC
>JAOPWP010000153.1 GCA_025965615.1 Frankiales bacterium | reverse complement strand
TGTCCTGGGCCAGTCCCTCGACGATCGTGGTCTTGCCGACGCCGGGCTCACCGATGAGCACCGGGTTGTTCTTCGTACGGCGGGAGAGGATCTGCATGACCCGCTCGATCTCCTGCTCGCGACCGATGACCGGGTCGAGCTTGCCCTCGCGGGCGTCCTGGGTCAGGTTGCGGCCGAACTGGTCGAGCACGAGGGAGGAGGAGGGGGCGTCACTCGACGCCCCGCTCGCGGCGGCGCCGGACGCGGCCGACTCCTTGCCCTGGAAACCCGAGAGCAGCTGGATGACCTGCTGGCGGACGCGGTTGAGGTCCGCGCCGAGCTTCTGCAGGACCTGGGCGGCCACGCCCTCACCCTCGCGGATCAGGCCCAGGAGGATGTGCTCGGTGCCGATGTAGGAGTGCCCGAGCTGCAGCGCCTCGCGCAGGGACAGCTCGAGGACCTTCTTGGCCCGCGGGGTGAACGGGATGTGCCCGCTCGGGGCCTGCTGGCCCTGGCCGATGATCTCCTCGACCTGGGCACGCACGGCCTCCAGCGAGATGTCGAGGCTCTCGAGCGCCTTGGCGGCGACTCCCTCGCCCTCGTGGATCAGGCCGAGCAGGATGTGCTCGGTGCCGATGTAGTTGTGGTTGAGCATCCTGGCTTCTTCTTGGGCCAGGACGACCACGCGCCGGGCTCGGTCGGTAAAGCGCTCAAACATGCTCATCGCTCCTCACGGGGCGGGGACGACGTTCCCGTCCGTCCTCCGCACACTAGCCCCGGCAACGCCGCCGCGACGGGTGAGCGCGAACTCGGTCCAGCGACGGCTGCACGGGCACCTGACCGGACGGTTCCGGTCAGGCCCTGCAGGGTGCACAACAGCGCTCCACCCAAACCCGTTCCCGCCAGCGCGGGGGCCGATTGCGCCAGGAGCGGAAGCGCCTAGTGCGCTGCGTCGTAGGCGGCCAGCAGCTCCGCCGACAGCCGGCCCCGGTCGCTGACCGTGAAGCCGTTCTTGCGGGCCCACTCGCGCTTGGCCTGGACCAGCTCGCGGTCGCTGCCGGAGGCGGCCACCCGGCCGGTGCGAGCCGGACGGCGTGCGGCCGTGGCCGCCGACGGACGGCCGGCCCGCCGGGCCGCACCGACGAAGGGGGCGAAGGCGTCACGCACCTGCGCGGCGTGATCGGCGCACACGTCGACCTCATAGGCCGAGCCGTCGAGGCCGAACGCGATGGTCTCGTTACCCTCCACCTCGTCGTCGTGGAGGTCGCACACCAGCAGGACCGAGATCTTCTGCGCCATTTCGACAGCCTTTCCATACATTCTTGTCCGAGTCTTCTCGGCGCCGGCCACAAGGAAAGCACCAAGTGCATGCGACTGCAAAGGAAGGGCGACAATCGCTGCCCGCTGTCGCTCACGTTGTGGAACTGGTCACGCCCTCGATCCGGCCGTTGCGGAATGCGTCCACGAACAAGCGGTGGTCGGTGCGCACCTGCGCTGCGTAGTCGAAGGCGAACGCCGTCACGTCCCGGACCAGCTCGTCGGCCCGTCCCCGCACGACGTCGCTGATCGCGTCCTCGACCTGGAACTCCACCAGGGGCGTGGTCGCGTCGTCCACGTCGGAGACGCAGTGCACCTTGGCGGTCGCGCGACCGAGCTGCTCGAGGACCTGCCGCATCTCGTCCGGCTCGGACAGCGACGACCAGTCCAGGTCGGTCTCGTACGGCGAGTACTCGGCGACGACGAAGCCGGTGCCCCCGAGCGAGGTCCAGCCCAGCCACGGGTCGGCGTGTGCCTGCAGGGCCCGCTGCGAGACGGCGGTGCGGTGGCCGTGGTGCTCGAAGGCGTCCCGGCACCGGGGGTCGTCCACGATGCGACTGGGCGCCGCCACGTTGCCCTGCTTCATGGTGAGCACCACGTCGTTCTCGAGCGCCTCGGTGTGCCCCTCGACCAGCAGGTTGTAGGCGGGCAGCCCCGCGCTCCCGATGCCGAAGCCGCTCTTGCCGACGACGTCCTTGAGCGAGTAGGTCAGGCTGCCCAGGCGCTTGGACTGCGGGATCGTGCCGAGGTACGCGGCGAAGGCCTCCTCCACGCGCCCCTTCTCGTCGTCGTCGAGCCGGCGCACGCCGGGACCGTCGCGGAACCGCCGCGAGTAGTCGTCCACGACCGTGACGCCGTCGAGCAGGTCGATCCGGGTCGAGAGCTGGGCCCGGAGAAGCGCGTCCCTGACCGGGCCCTCGGAGTTGCCGAGGCGCAGGGACCACTCGTGGTCGCGATCGCTGTCGACGAAGGTCTCGACCTGGTCGAGGTAGGCGCGCAGGTAGCTGGTCACCAGCACCGCGATGTCGGCGTCGGGCAGCGCCTTCGTCCAGCCCATGAGCGCGACGCTGGCGGCGAGGCGCTCGAGGTCCCAGGTGAAGTGCCCGAGGTAGGCCTCGTCGAAGTCGTTGACGTCGAAGACCAGCCGGCCCTCGCCGTCCATGTACGTCCCGAAGTTCTGCGCGTGGAGGTCACCCTGGATCCAGACGCGGCTGGTGCGCTCGTCGGCCCACGTGTCCTCACGACCGCGCGCGTCGGCGTAGAACAGGCAGGCCGTCCCCCGGTAGAAGGCGAACGGGTCGGCCGCCATCGTCCGGAACTTCTTGCGGAAGGCGGCCGGGTCGGCGGCGACGAGGTCCTGGAACGCCTCGCCCAGAGCGTCCAGCAGGAAGGTGGTCCGTTCCTCGTCGCTCATGGGGGATCTCTACACGACCGGGCGCACCAACGGGAACAGGATCGTCTCGCGGATCGGCGAACCGGTCAGGAGCATGACCAGCCGGTCGATCCCCATGCCCTGCCCCCCGGTCGGCGGCATGCCGTGCTCGAGCGCCCGCAGGAAGTCCTCGTCGAGCTGCATGGCCTCCGGGTCACCCTTGGCCGCCTTGATGCTCTGCTCGGTCAGCCGGCGCCGCTGCTCCACCGGGTCGACCAGCTCGGAGTAGCCCGTGGCCAGCTCGGTACCGGCCACCACGAGGTCCCACGCCTCGGCCAGGCGCGGGTCCTCCCGGTGCTCGCGCGCCAGCGGCCGCGCGCTGACCGGGTAGTCGCACACGAACGTCGGCTGCAGCAGGGTGTGCTCGACCAGCTTCTCGTAGAGCTCCAGCACGACCTCGCCGGCGTCCCACCCGTCCTGCAGCGCGACGTCGTGCTGGCCCGCCAGCTGGACGACCCGCTCGAGCGGGGTGCCGGGGTCGACGTCCTCCCCGACCGCCTCCGAGACGAGCCCGTGCAGGGTCGCCCGCCGCCACGGCTGCTCCAGGTCGATCTCGCCACCGGAGCCGTCCGGCACGACCGTGTGGCCGATCCGCCGAGCGGCCTCGAGGACCATCTCGCGGGTGAGCGCGGCGACCGTGTCGTAGTCGCCGTAGGCCTCGTAGAACTCGAGCATCGAGAACTCGGGCGAGTGGGTCGAGTCGACGCCCTCGTTGCGGAAGATCCGGCCGATCTCGAAGACCCGGTCGATCCCGCCCACGACGAGCCGCTTGAGGTAGAGCTCGAGCGCGATCCGCAGCGTCATGTCGAGGTCGAAGGCGTTGAGGTGGGTGCGGAACGGCCGGGCCGCCGCCCCCCCGTGCACCGTCTGCAGGACCGGCGTCTCGACCTCGACGTAGCCGGCCCCGTGCAGGACGTCGCGCACCGCTCGCACCACCGTCGCGCGGTCGTGCACCATCTGCCGGCTCGCCGGGTTCACCACGAGGTCGAGGTAGCGCTGGCGGATGCGCAGCTCGGGGTCGGTCAGCCCGTGGTGCTTGTCGGGCAACGGCCGCAGCGCCTTGCTGGCCAGCACCCAGTCGCGGGCGAGCACGCTGAGCTCGCCACGGCGGCTGCTGATCACCTCGCCGGTCACGCCGACGTGGTCACCCAGGTCGACGTCGGCCTTCCAGTCGGTCAGCCGCTGCTCGCCCACCCCGTCGAGGCTGACCATCACCTGGAGCTGTGAGCCCTGCTCCTGGAGCGTCGCGAAGCAGAGCTTGCCGCCGCTGCGCGACAGCACGACCCGGCCGGTGACGCTGACCTGCGCACCCGTCGCCGTGTCGGTCTCGAGCTCGGCGTACTGCTCGCGCAGCGCGGCGAGCGTCGTCGTCCGCGGGGCGCCGAGGGCGTACGGGGAGGTGCCTCCCGCGAGGAGCCGGTCGTACTTCTCCCGCCGGACCCGGACCTGCTCGGGCAGAGCGTCCAGCCCGGCCGGCCCGTCGGTCGGGGAGTCGGGGGGCTGGGGGGAGTCGGGCACCGGCACACCCTAGTTTGGGCCGCATGGACGGACAGGTGTGGAGGGAGCGGGCCGGGTCGTTCGGCGCCGCTGCAGACGTCTACGACAGGTCCCGCCCTGGCTACCCGGTGGAGGCGGTCCGCTTCGTGCTCCCGGAGGGCGCGGCGCGCGTGCTCGACCTCGGCGCGGGCACCGGCAAGCTCACCGAGGTCCTGCTCGACCTGGGCCTCGACGTGGTCGCGGTCGAGCCGTCAGCCGGCATGCGGGAACTGCTCCCGGCACGGGTCGAGGTCCTCGACGGCGATGCCGAGCACCTGCCCCTGCCGGACGCCTCGGTCGACGCCGTCGTCGTCGGGCAGGCGTTCCACTGGTTCGACCCCGAGCCGGCGCTGGCCGAGATCGCACGCGTCCTGCGGCCGGGCGGCACGCTCGGCCTGCTGTGGAACGTCCGCGACGACTCAGCTGGCTGGGTCCGCGACGTGTGGGACACCTTCGGGTCCGAGCGGGCGTCCATGCCGCCCGATGCCCCCTTCGCCGACGCCCCGGGCCTGAGCGACCCCGACCACGGCGAGTTCCCCAACAGCCAGTCGCTCGACCAGGACCTGCTGGTGGACCTCGTGGCCTCCCGGTCCGCAGTCATCACCCTGCCGGTCGAGGAGCGGGTCGAGGTGCTGCAGCGGGTGCGCACCCTGGCCCCGCCCGACGAGCCGTTCGACCTGACCTACCGCACCCACGCGTGGCGGTCCGTCCGGGACTGATCGGCGGGGCGCTATCCTCCCGCGCGGGCGGCTGGCACCATGGCGAGGTGCGACTGGCCGTGTGCTCCTCGAAGGGCGGCGTGGGGAAGACCTCCACCGCCGCGAACCTGGCCGTGGTGCTGGCCGGGCACGGCCGGACCCTCGCCGTCGACGTCGACCCGCAGGACAGCCTCGGCCGGGCCTTCGGAGTCGTCGCCAAGGGGCGGGACGACTCGCTCGCGGGGCTGCTGGACGACCCGTCGCTGGACCCCCGGGGGGCGGTCCGGCCTGACGTCGTGCCGGGTCTGGACGTCCTGCCGTCCCACCCCTCGCTCGAGCAGGTCGGGGTGTCACTCGCAGCGCAGGGCGGCATCGTCAGCAGCGTCCGCCGGGCTCTGCGCCCGCTGCTCGCCGACTACGACCACGTGGTCCTGGACACGCACGGCGACCTCGGGAACCTGACCCTGGCCGCCGTCTGCGCCGCCGACTCGGTGCTGACGGTCTTCACCTCCGACCCCGGCTCGGCCCTCGGAGCCGCCCGCGTCTCGGCCTTCCTCGAGCTGCACCGCGACTTCGAGAACACCCGCGCCGAGCTGATCGGCGTCGGCTGCGCCCTGTGGGACAAGCAGGGCCGCGCCGCCCGCGAGGTCCTCGGGGCCCTCGAGGGGACGGGCCTGCCGGTGCTCCAGACCCGGATCCCGCTGTCCCGCCGGGTCCCGAGCTCGACCCTCTCGAAGCGGCCGGTCGTCCTGTCCGCCCCGTCCAGCGCGGTCGCGCAGGCCTACAGCGCCCTCGCCGACGAGCTGCTCGCCGCCCACTCGAAGAAGGTGCCCCGATGAGCCGCGACGACCTGCTGGCCGATCTGCAGACCGAGGTCAGCGCCCGCCCCGTCGTCCCCCCGACGCCGCCGCCCGCGCCTCGTGTCGACCGCGGCACCGGCCCTGCGACCCCGGCGCTGGACCTGTCGTGGACCCCGCTGAGGTGGTCCTTGCCGTCGGTGGGCGGGGCCCGTCACGGCGTCGGCGTCAGCCTCCGGTTCGGTCCGGTCGCGGTGACCCTGGCCGTGCGCTGACCGCGGCACCGGCCGGTGGGTCCGGGACCAGCCCCGGCGCCTGCAGACCTGCCCTTTGCCCACAGCCGTGACCCCGCTCCTGCGCCGGCCCCGGGCGGTGATCGCGGCCTGGGTGCTGCTGGTGCTGGCCGGTGGGCTCGCCGCCCCTCTGCTGTTCGAGCGGCTCTCCGGCAGCGTCGGCGTGGTGCCCGGCAGCGACTCGCTCGTCGCCGCGCGCCAGCTGGACCGGGCCGCTCCGTCCGGCGGAGAGCTCTATGCCGTCGCCGACGGCCGCGAGTGGACCGATCCGGCCCTGACCGCCGAGGTCGGCCGGGTGACGTCGCAGATCTCCGCGCTCGCCGGGGTGGAGGCGGTGCTGACCCCGTACAGCACGGGGGTGCGCGCGCTCGTCGCCGACGACGGCCGGGCCGTGACCCTGCTCGTGCGCCTGGAGCCCGACTCCCCGGAGGCGACAGCCGACGAGGCCGTACGGCTGCTGCGCACCCTCGACGCGCCCCGGGTCCTCGTCGGCGGCGGCGACCTGCTGGACCAGGAGGCCGACGACCAGGTCGCGAAGGACCTGCAGCGGGCCGAGCTGCTGTCGCTTCCGGTCGTGCTGGTCCTGCTCCTGGTCCTGTTCGGCGGTCTCGTCGCGGCGTCGCTCCCGGTGGTCGTCGCCCTCGTGTCGGTGGCCGGGACGTTCCTCGCCCTCACCGTGGTCAGCGTCGCCACGGACGTCTCGGTCTACGCGGTCAACATCGTGACGATGATGGGCCTGGGCCTCGCGATCGACTACGGCCTGCTGCTCGTCACGCGCTTCCGCGAGGAGCGCGCCGTCGACCCCGACGTCGTCCCGGCGCTGGAGCGCACCCTCGCGACAGCTGGGCGGACCGTGCTGTTCTCCGGCCTCACCGTCGCAGCGTGCTTCCTCGGCCTGCTGGCCTTCTCCGACACCTTCCTGCGTTCCGTCGGCGCGGCCGGTCTCGCCGTCGTCGTCCTCGCGATGCTGTCGGCCCTCACCCTTCTGCCGGCCCTGCTCGTCCTGCTCGGTGCCCGCGTCCGACCGGCCGCGCCGGACCGGGGTCAGGTGTTCGCCCGGGTGGCCCGGGCCTCCCGACGCCGCCCGCTGGTCATCGTGCTGGTGCTCGGCAGCCTCCTGCTGGCGGCCGGCACGCCCTTTCTCGGGGTCCGCTTCGCCAACCCCGACGCCCGGTCGCTCCCCGAGTCCTCGCCCTCACGACAGCTGCAGGAGCTCACGACCGAGCGCTTCGCGGGGGCGGCCGACATCGACCCGATCACGCTGGTCGGAGCGGCGCCGCTGCCCGGCGCTCTGGTGGAGGCGCTGCGGGCGCTGCCCGACGTGCGTGGGGTGACCGAGCGACAGGGCGTACCGGGGCTGACCGTCGTCGACGTCGTACCGACCGGCGACAGCCAGGGCGACGCCGCCCTCCAGCTCGTCGACCGGGTGCGGGCGCTCCCCGAGGCCGAGGGCTTCCGGGTGACGGGCGACGCGGCCTTCCTGTCCGACTACTCCGACGCCATCGTCGACCGGCTCCCCCTCGTGCTGACCGTCATGATCGGCCTGACCGGCCTGCTGCTGTTCCTGTTCACCGGCTCGGTGGTGCTCCCCGTCAAGGCCGTGCTCCTCGGCATGCTCAGCCTCGGCGCCGCGCTCGGGACACTGGTGGTGGTCTTCCAGGACGGCCACCTCGGCTCGCTGCTCGGGACTCCGGCCCTGGGCAGCCTGAGCACCACCACGCCGGTGCTGCTGTTCGTGATCGCCTTCGGGCTGTCGATGGACTACGAGGTCTTCCTGCTCGGGCGCATCGCCGAGGAGCACCGCAGGACCGGCGACACCGACCTCGCGGTCGAGCGGGGGCTCCAGGCGACCGGCCGGGTGGTCACCTCGGCGGCGCTGCTGCTCGTCATCGTCTTCGCCGGCTTCGTCGCAGGCGGCTTCTCTCCCGTCAGGCAGGTGGGCCTCGGGCTGGTGGTCGCGGTCGTCGTCGACGTGACGATCGTGCGCATGCTGCTGCTGCCCGCCGTGATGCGCCTGATGGGCGACGCCAACTGGTGGGCGCCTGCTCCGCTGCGCCGGCTGCACGACCGGATCGGTCTGTCCGAGGCGCCCGCCCCGAGGGTGCTCGAACCGGTCTGAGCCCGCCGCCGCCCGCCCGACGGTCGGTCCGTCGCTGCGTACGACACCCGCGTGTCCTCGCAGCGATCCACCGGCGGGGCCGTTCAGCAGTTGCGCTCGAACACCAGCCGCAGACCGATCAGGGTGAGGTCGGGCTCGTGGTGGTCGAGCGTCTCGCAGACGCGGAACATCAGGTGGGAGAGCCCGCCCGTGGCGAGGACCACGGCTGGCTCCCCGAGCTCGTCGACGATGCGGCGTACGAGACCGTCGACCTGGCCGGCGAACCCGTACAGCAGCCCTGACTGGAGGGACTCGCCGGTGTTCTTGCCGATCACCGAGCGCGGCTGCACGAGCTCCACCTTGAACAGCCGGGCGGCCCGGGCCGCGAGCGCGTCGACGCTGATCTCGATCCCGGGGGCGAGCGCGCCGCCGAGGAACTCCCCCTTGGCCGACACCACGTCGAAGTTGGTGGACGTGCCGAAGTCGACGACGACGGCGGGCCCGCCGTACAGCGTGTGCGCCGCGAGGGTGTTGACGATCCGGTCGGGGCCGACCTCGCGGGGGTTGTCGGTGAGGATCGGGACGCCGGTCCGGACGCCGGGGCCGACCACGATGGTGGGCACGTCGGCGAAGTACCGCTGGAACATCCGGGTGAGCTGGTCGAGGACGGCCGGCACCGTGGAGCAGACGGAGACGCCGTCCGGCGAGGGGTGGTCGGAGAGCAGTCCCCGGAACATCAGGGCCAGCTCGTCGGCCGTCACCCGCGGGTCGGTCTTGATCCGGTAGCTCTCGAACAGGCGCTCGCCGTCGAACAGGCCGAGCACCGTGTTCGTGTTGCCGACGTCGACGGTGAGCAGCATCTAGGAGTCCGTCCTCAGGTCGACGCCCAGGTCCAGCACCGGGGCGGAGTGGGTCAGTGCGCCGATGGCGAGGAAGTCGACGCCGGTCCGGGCGACCTCCCTGGCCGTGGCGAGGGTCAGCGCGCCCGAGGCCTCGGTGAGGACACCGCGGGGGCGACACAGGGCGACGCACTCGCGCAGCAGGTCAGGCCCCATGTTGTCCAGCAGCACCAGGTCGGCGCCCGCCTCGATCACCTCGCGCACCTGCTCGACCGTGTCGCACTCGACCTCGACGGCGAGCCCGGGGAAGGCGGTGCGCACGGCGGCGAAGGCTTCCCGCACACCACCGGCGGCGACGACGTGGTTGTCCTTGACCAGCGCTGCGTCCGACAGGGACATCCGGTGGTTGGTGCCTCCCCCGCAGCGCACGGCGTACTTCTCGAGGGCGCGCAGGCCCGGGGTGGTCTTGCGCGTGTCGCGGATGGCCGCGCCGGTGCCGGCGACCGCGTCGACCCAGGCACGGGTCAGGGTCGCGACGCCCGACAGGTGGCAGAGCAGGTTCAGCGCCGTCCGCTCGGCGGTCAGCAGGTCGCGCACCGGCCCCTCTGCCTCGAGCACGGGCGTTCCGGGCACGGCTTCGACGCCGTCGACGCCGACCATCCGGTGCGCCACCCCTGGGACGACGACGTCCAGCACGGCCATGGCGACGCCCGTGCCCGCGACGACCCCGGCCGCGCGCGGCACGAAGGCCGCCACCCCCCGGAGGTCGGCCGGCACGGTGGCGGCGCTGGTCACGTCGACCCCACCCGCGAGGTCCTCCGCGACGGCCCGCCTCACCAGGTCGAGGACGTACGCCTCGTCGAGGCCGGCGGAGGCGAGCGATGCGCGCGTCGCGGCGCTCAGGGTGGTCATGCGGTCTCCAGCGGCTCGAAGCGGGTGCCTGACAGGGTGGTGACCAGGTGCCCGCGCCACCGGTCGGACGCCTCGGGGTGATCCTCGCGCCAGTGCGCACCCCGGGTCTCCTCGCGGCGGGCGGCGGCCGCGACCAGGGCGGTCGCGACCGCGTGCAGGTCGCTCGCCTCCCAGGCAGCGGGGGTCGGCGTGTCGCAGGTCCGTGAGGCGAGGTCGCGGAGCACTCGGGCCGTTTCGGCCAGGGACCCGGCGCTGCGCAGCACCCCCGCTCCGGTGGTCATCGCGCGGGCCAGCTCGTCCCGGACGCTGGGGTCGAGCAGCCCGGCCTGTCCCTGCCCGAGCACGGGCTCGCCCTGCGGCGGCAGGTCGCGCTCGAGGTCGGCGCCGATCCGGGCGGCGAAGACCAGCCCCTCGAGCAGGCTGTTGGACGCGAGCCGGTTCGCCCCGTGCACCCCGGTGCAGGCCACCTCGCCGCAGGCGTACAGCCCTGGGACGTCGGTCCGCCCGCGCAGGTCCGTGCGCACTCCCCCGCTGGCGTAGTGGGCAGCCGGCGCGACCGGGACCGGCTCGGTCAGGGGATCGATGCCGGCCTCGCGGCAGCGGGCCACGATGGTGGGGAAGCGGTGCAGCAGGAGGTCGGCCCCCAGGTGGCGGGCGTCGAGCAGCACGTGGTCGTCGCCCCGCTCGAGCATGCGGCGGTGGATCGCCTTGGCGACCACGTCCCGGGGGGCGAGGTCGGCGAGCGGGTGCTCGTCGACGGTGATGACCCGCTTGCCGTCCGCGTCCACGAGGAACGCACCCTCGCCGCGCATCGCCTCGGACACCAGCGGCTGCTGACCCGACTCGCCAGGGCCGAGGTAGAGCGAGGTGGGGTGGAACTGCACGAACTCCAGGTCGGCCACGGCCGCACCCGCGCGAAGGGCGAGGGCGACCCCGTCCCCCGTCGACACGGCCGGGTTGGTGGTGCTGGAGTAGACCTGCCCCATGCCGCCGGTCGCGAGCACCACCGCACGGGCGAGGACGGCGCCGACGCCGTCCTGGGTCCCCTTCCCGAGGACGTGCAGCGTCATGCCCGCAGCACGGCCGTCCGCCGTGCGCAGCAGGTCGAGGACGAGGGCGTGCTCCACGAGCCGGATGCGCGGTGAGGCCCTGACCGCCGCGACCAGGGCCCGCTGGACCTCGGCCCCCGTGGCGTCACCCCCCGCGTGCACGATGCGGTCGCGGTGGTGACCGCCCTCGCGGGTCAGCGACAGCTCTCCCGCGCCGTCACGGTCGAACGCGGCGCCCAGGTCCATCAACTCGCGCAGGCGGGCCGGGCCCTCGGTGCACAGCACCCGCACGGCGTCCAGGTCGCACAGCCCGACACCGGCGACGAGGGTGTCGTGCAGGTGGTCCTCGGGGCTGTCGTCGGGGCCGAGCGCCGCGGCCACGCCCCCCTGCGCCCAGCGGGTCGAGCCGTCGTCGACGAGCACCTTGGTCACCAGGAGCACCTCGCCGGCGCGGCTGGCGTGCAGGGCGGCGGTCAGCCCGGCGACGCCCGAGCCGACGACGACCACGTCTGCGGTGACGGTCCAGCCCGGTTCGGGGGCCAGCAGCCGGCTGGCACTCCCCGGCCGGGGTCCGGTCACCAGACCATGGTCGGGTCGTCGTCGTACGAGCCGGAGTGCCCGGGGACGAGCGGGTTCGCCGTCGGGTAGGTGAGGTCGCCGCGCACCAGCCCCGAGCCGGGCAGGGCCTCGGCCGGGTCGTGCCCGGTCGCGAGGACCCGGTTGTCGGCGTCCACGAAGACGATGCGCGGCACGTAGCGCCGAGCCTCGGCGTCCTCCATCTGGCCGTAGGCGATGAGGATCACCAGGTCACCCGGGTGGACCAGCCGGGCGGCTGCGCCGTTGATCCCGATCACCCCGCTGCCGCGCTCGCCGGCGATGACGTAGGTCTCGAGCCGGGCGCCGTTGGTGACGTCGACGATCGCGACCTGCTCGCCGGCGAGCAGGTCGGCGGCGTCCATGAGGTCCTGGTCGACCGTGACGCTGCCGACGTAGTGCAGGTCGGCCTGGGTGACGGTCGCGCGGTGGATCTTGCTCTTGAGCATGGTGCGGATCATGTCGCGCGCCCTTCGGGGGGAAGCAGCAGGTTGTCGATGAGACGGGTCGTGCCCACCCGGGCGGCGACCACGAGCAGGTCGCCGTCGGGGTCGATCGTGAAGGAGTCGCTGTCGACGCGCTCCAGGTAGTCGGTCTCGACACCGGGCTCGGCGTCGAGGACCGCGCGGCCGATGCGCACGTCCCGCGTGCCGAGCGCGAGGTGGAGCACCAGGGCGCTCGCCCGCTCGCGGGTCGACAGGTAGCGGTTGCGGCTCGACAGGGCCAACCCGTCCGGCTCGCGCACCGTGGGCACCGCGAGGACGTCGACGGCCAGGTCGAGGTCGCGCACCATCCGGCGGATCGCCGCGAGCTGCTGGGCGTCCTTCTGGCCGAACAGCGCGACGTCGGGGCGGGTGAGGTGCAGCAGCTTGAGCACGACGGTCAGGACCCCGTCGAGGTGGCCGGGCCGGGTCGCCCCCTCGAAGACGTCCCCGAGCCGCCCTGCGCTGACCCGCACCGACGGCGGCCCCTCGGGGTAGACGACGTCAGGGGTCGGCGCGAACACGACGTCGGCGCCCTCTTGCTCGCACAGCGCGAGGTCAGCCTCGAGCGTGCGCGGGTAGCGGTCGAGGTCCTCGCCCGGCGCGAACTGCAGCGGGTTCACGAAGATCGTGACCAGCACGCTGTCCGCGGCCTCCCGCGCGGCCCGCACCAGCGCGGCGTGCCCCTCGTGCAGGGCGCCCATGGTCATGACGACGGCGACGCGGCCGGCCATCGCTGCGCGGGCTGCAGCCAGCTCCGCCCGCGTCACGACGACCTTCATCGCGGCACACTGCCGGTCGGGCTCGCCGCCAGGACCCCCAGCAGGGCCGCAGCGCGGTCGGGGCCGAGCCGGCCGCTGGCGAGAGCGCGGTCGGCGGTGAGCCGCGCCATCGCGACGTAGGACGGGAGGACCTCCGGAGCGACCCGGGCGAGGGCGTCGAGGTGGGCTCGTACGGTGTCCGCGTCACCGCGGGCGACCGGGCCGGTCAACGCTGCGTCGCCACTGCGCAGCGAGCCGTCGAGCGCCGCTCCGAGCAGCGGACCGAGCACGAGGCCTGGGTTCTCGACGCCGATCTCGCGCAGCAGGTCAGCCGAGCTGGCGACGAGGGTGGTGAGGTGGTTGGCGCCGTGGGCGAGCGCGGCGTGCCACAGCGGGCGCTGCTGCTCGGTCAGCCAGACCGGCTCGCCGCCCATCTCGACGACCAGGGCCTCCGCGACGGGGCGCAGCGGGTCAGGGGCGGTGACGCCGAAGCTCGCGCCGGACAGCCGCTCGAGGTCGACGGCAGTGCCTGCGAAGGGGAGTGCTGGGTGCAGGGCCAGCGGCAGGGCGCCCTGCTGCGTGGCCGGATCGAGGACAGCGAGACCGTGGCGGCCGCTGGTGTGCGCGACGAGCGTGCCGCGACGCACCGCTCCCGTCGCCACGAGCCCGGCGACCAGGTCGGGCAGGGCGTCGTCCGGGACGGTCAGCAGGACGAGGTCGGCCCGGCTCATCACCTCGTCGACCGTGACCACCTCGACGCCGGGCAACAGCAGCGCGGCTCGCTCGCGGGAAGCCTGCGACACCGCTGAGACTGCGACCACCGGGTGGCCTGCCCGGGCGAGGGCCGCGCCCAGCACTGCGCCGACGCGGCCGGCACCGACGACGCCGACCGCGAGGCGGGCAGGCCGCACCGCGGAGTCGTGCAGAGGGTCCATCGTCGTTCCAGTCCTCGAGGGGGTACCGGACGGTGCCGCGGCAGCGTAACGCTGCTGTCGTCCCCGTCCATCTCTTGTGGGACGGATCACGCTGGAGCGGCCGCTCCCGTCAAGCGCGAGGACCGCTCCCCGAGGCCAGCAGGTCGCGGATCTCCTGGAGCAGCGCCACGTCGGCGGGCGTCCCTGCCTCCTCGGACGGGAAGAACCGCTCCTTCGCCGCCGTGTAGGGGGTGACGATGAAGAAGTAGACGACGGCGGACAGGACCACGAACGAGATGACCGCGCTGACGAAGGCCCCGAGGGGCAGGCCACCCGGACGCCAGCCGGCGAAGTTCGGCTGACCACCGATCTTCCCGATCACCCCCATGAACAGGTCCACCGTGGCCGTGACGACGGCCGTGAACGCGAGCGCCATGATGAGGGCCACGGCGAGCTCGACGAGGTTCCCGCGGAGGACGAAGTTCTTGAAGCCGGCCATGGTGGTCTCCGATCGAGAGGTGGGCAGAACGATCTTCGCGAGCACCGTCCCACAGGGAGTCCGCCGTGCCGGCGGTTGCCCGCTGTGGCGCCCGTGAGGCCGGATCGCACGCCGGTGAGCGGCTTCCGCCCCTGGAGCGAGGCCATGCAGGACGCGCTCTACGGCGAGGACGGGTTCTTCCTGCGTACGTCACCGGCGCAGCACTTCCGCACCTCCCCGACGGCCTCGCCCGTCTACGCGAGGGCCGTACGCCGCCTGGCGGGGCTCGTCGACGACGCGCTCGGACGCCCCGACCCGTTCGACGTCGTGGACGTCGGCGCCGGCCGGGGCGAGCTGCTCTCCGCCCTGCCCGACGTCCCTGCGCGGTGGCGGCTGCACGGGGTCGAGCTCGGCCCGGACCCAGGGTCTGGGCTGCGCTGGTCGCGGTCCGTCCCCGAGCTCGAGGGCCTGCTGATCGCGAACGAGTGGCTCGACGACGTCCCGCTCGACGTCCTGTTCGACGGCCGGGTCGTCGAGGTGGACGCCAGCGGGAACGAGCGGCTCGGGGCTGCTGCCCCGGCGGAGGCGGCGGACTGGGCCTCCCGGTGGTGGCCGCAGGGACGCAGGGTCGAGGTGGGACTCTCTCGCGACCGGGCCTGGGCCGGAGCGGTCGAGCGGGTCCGGCGCGGGCTGGCAGTGGCCGTCGACTACGGGCACGTCCTGGGCGACCGGACCACCTGGTTCGACCGGCGACCGACGCTCACCGGCTACCGCGACGGACGACAGGTGCCGCCCCTCCCGGACGGCAGCTGCGACCTCACCGCCCACGTCGCGCTGGACGCCTGCACCGCAGCCGGAGGTGGTCGACTGCTCCGGCAGCGGGAGGCCCTGCTCGCCCTCGGGGTCGACCCGGGGCGCCCGCCGCACGAGCTGTCCCGCACCGACCCGCGCGGCTACCTGGGCCGGCTGCAGCAGGCGTCCCAGGCGGCCGAGCTGCTCGATCCGCGCGGCCTCGGCGCGTTCGGCTGGATCGTCTGCCCCGTCGGCATCGCCGATCCGCTCGAAGGAGTCGTGCCGCCCTCCCTAGGCTGACCCGGTGACCAGGGACCCGGAGCAGCTGGTCGTCGGGATCGGTGCCGCGGCCCACGGCACCGTCGACGCCGTGCTCGTGCTCGGGCCGCACCACCCGTCGAGCCACGGCGTCCTGCAGCTGGCCCTGACCCTGGACGGCGACCGGATCCGCACGGCCGAGCCGATCGTGGGCTTCGTGCACCGGGGCGCCGAGAAGCTGTTCGAGGTGCGTGACTACCGGCAGCTGGTCATGCTCGCGAACCGCCACGACTGGCTGTCGGCCTTCAGCAACGAGCTCGGCATCGTTCTGGCCCTCGAGCGGATGCTCGGCATGACGGTGCCCGACCGGGCCGTGTGGCTGCGCACCCTGCTCGCCGAGCTGAACCGCGTGCTCAACCACCTGCTGTTCCTCGGCGCGATGGACCCGCTTGCCCAGCGGGGGTTCTCAGCACGAGAGGCGTTGCAGTCGGTCATGGAGGAGGCGACCGGCGGCCGGATGCACTACATGTACAACCGGGTCGGGGGCTTGGTGGAGGACGTCCCCGAGGGGTGGTTCGCGAGGGCCCGCGCGGCGATCGCCGGCGTCCGGCCCGTCGTGTCCGCTCTGGCCAGCGTGGTGGACGACGTCCCCCGGGGCGTCGGTGTGCTCTCCGCCGAACAGGTCCGGGCGTACGGCGTCTCCGGTCCCGTCGCGCGGGCCTCGGGCGTCGACATGGACCTGCGCCGCGACGACCCCTACCTGGCGTACTCGCAGCTCGACGTGCCGGTGGTGACCCGCACGGCCGGCGACGCGCACGCCCGGTGCGCCTGCGTGCTGGACCAGATCGGCGTCTCTCTGGACCTCGCCGACGCCTGCCTGGACCGGATCCCGCCCGGCGCCGTCAACCTGCGCCTGCCCAAGACGCTCAAGGCCCCCGAGGGATCGACGTACGCCTGGACCGAGAACCCGCTCGGCGTGCAGGGCTACTACCTGGTCTCTCGCGGTGACCGCGTGCCCTGGCGGCTCGCGATGCGGACGGCGTCGTTCAACAACGTGTCCGCCCTGCCGGCGGTGCTTCCCGGGGTGCCGCTGGACCAGCTCGTGACCGTCCTCGCATCGTTCTTCTTCGTCATCGGGGACATCGACAAGTAGGGCGCCGGTAGCCTCGCCGTCCCCGATCCGGAGGTCACTGTGCCGTTCCTCGTCGCCCGGCTGGGGCGGCTGCTGCGCGCTCGCCTCGTCGGCTGGCGGCTGCCCCTCGCGATCGTCGTGTTCGTCTTCCTCACGAGCTGGCTGGCGATGGCGCTGCTGGAGCCGGGCAGCAACGAGATCACGGCGCCCAGCAACTACTGGTGGTACTTCGTCGTCACAGCCGCCACGGTCGGCTACGGCGACTTCTTCCCGGAGACTGCCGGCGGGCACGTGGTGGGTGCCTACGTGATCGTGGGCGGCATCGTCACGTTGACGCTTCTGTTCACCCAGCTGGCCAGCTACATCTCGACGATCAGAGGCAGGCGGATGAGGGGCACGGCAACGCTCGACCTGGAGGGCCACATCGTCGTCCTGGGCTACACCCAGGGGCGCACCGAGCGCCTGATCGCCGAGCTGACCGTCGAGGACCGGCTCGAGGTGGTGCTGTGCGCGTGGGACGAGCTGACCGGGCACCCGATGCCCGACCAGCCGGCGGTCCACTTCGTACGCGGCGAACTGACCGATGACGACGTGATGGAGCGCTCCTGCGTCGCGCGGGCGCGCACCGCCATCATCGACGGGCGGGACGACAACGAGACGCTGGCCATCGCCGTCGCGGTCAACCACGCCAACCCCGAGGTACACCTGGTCGCCGCGCTGCGCGACCTGGGTCGGCGTGAGCACATGACCTACGTGAACCCCCGCGTGCAGTGCGTGCAGTGGCACATGCCGTACCTGCTGTCCGAGGAGGCCGTGGACCCGGGCATCACGCAGGTCTACAGCGACCTGATGAGCAGCGGCGGGCACGGCAACACCTACTCGGTGAAGCTGCCACAGGGCTTCCCCCACACGACCTTCGGCGACTGCCAGATGCACTTCGGACGCACGTTCGGCGCCACCCTGCTGGCCGTCCGGCAGGGCGACGCGCTCGTCGTCAGCCCGCCGTGGGACCGGCCGGTCGAGACCGGCACGATCCTCTACTACGTCGCCTCGGAGCGGATCGAGCTGGCGGCGCTGGCTCCGGCTGGGCGGGGCTGAGCAGCCCGCTGGCGCGGGCCGCACGCTTCCCCAGAAGCGAGTTCTCCCGAGGTGAGAACCGGCGACCGCCGCTGCTGGCGTCGCGAAAGATCGTGCATCCGGCCGCATGGCGAGCGAGCCCGTCCGAGCACCTCCGAGCCGGCCAGCCGTCGTCGGGGGCGGTCGCACGCCGACAGCGCGTGAGCGCCTAGACATGGGGCGGGCTGGCAATGCCCCCGGTGAGTGCATCGCGGTGATCGACGTTCCGCTCCGAGGCACGAGTGGGCAGTGCTGCCCCGTCGGACGTGTGGAGAACATGACGACTCCCTCTCGTTCGGGCTCGTGGGGCGCAGTTGGTCGGGCCCCTGTCCCGATCGCGGGATAGAGCAGTCGGGGATGTGTGCTCACGTCACCGCGGGCGCGGACACCGCGCTGCAGGACCCGGACGCCGGCGGAGGGGTGGTGTCACCGACGGTGGCCCCGCGTCGGTCATCGGTCAGCCCGGAGTGATGGCGCCGTTGCCGGAGATGTGCGTGGTGAGCGCAGGAGTGCCGGTGTAGCTGATGTCTCCGCTGCCGCTGACCCGTGCGTCGAGCTGGTTGCGGACGTTGACCTGGGCGTTGCCGGAGCCAGAGATCTGCACGGCGCTCGCGTGTGAGGCCAGGGCCGTGCCGCGGTAGGTCCCCGATCCGTTCAGCTCCACGAACTGCGCGTCCGTCGTGCCGGTGAGGTCGATGTCGCCGGAGCCAGAGAGCTGAACGGCGACCGTGCTCGCCGACAGGCCATCAAGGGTGGCGGAGCCGGATCCCGACACGGTCACGGAGAACGAGTCCTCCGCAACCACAGTGCCGTGTGCGCTGCCGGAGCCGCCGATGGTCAGCCCGTCGAGCGTGGGCAGGGTCAGCTGGTAGTGGATGTCACCGCTCCCATCGCGTCCTGAACGGCTACCCAGGACGACGGTGCCGTCGTGGAGGGTGGAGGTCAGGTCGCGGAGGGTGGTGCGGCCGGCGGTGATGGTGAGCTTCGGCGTCGCGCCGACGGTGATGGTCAGGTCGCCGCTGGTGCGAAGGTCGACCGCGTGAACGCCGTCGACGGATCGTTGCTCGGTCCTTGTCGGGCCGGGGTCGGCGATGGCCCCGGTGTCGCAGGCGGCCAGCAGCGACCCGGCCGAGATGGCGAGGCCGAGGGAGGCAGCCGCCGCTGCTGATCTGCCCTTGCTGAGACTTCCGCTCGTACGTCGGCGCGACAGCTTCGTCATCGCAGCGGCCGTCCATCGGCGTCGCGGACCATCCTCAGGCCGATGACGACGATGTCTGCCAAGGCCCAGATGCCTAGACCCCCGATCGTGAGGAACTTGGCCAGGCCGAGCCACACGTGGCCGAGGTAGAAGCGATCGACGCCGAAGACGCCCAGCAACACCGAGAGCACGAGTGCCACCGTCCAGTCCTTGTCGGAGAAGAGCCACGGGATGTCGCGCGCAGGGAACAGCTGCCCGTCGGTGGTGCGGTGCACTTCGGTGCGAGGCTTGAGCTGCCCGGCCCGGGCCATGTCCTGCAGCTCCGGGATGGAGTAGGGGCCGAACTTGTGGCCGTGGTGCGAGACGTAGAACGCCTCGCCGGAGGAGGCGGAGCGGGGGATGGTGTCGTTCATGGGTGGTCCTTCTGGTCGGCGGGGGCACGTCTTCTACGTGTGCACCGTCGTCTGCGGGAGGGCGTCTTCGCGACGGTGGAACCGCCGGGTTTCGGCAGCGATCGCCGAGGGGTGCCTCCCCGGGTGGGGTTAGCCTGCGGACGTGCTGTACGGGCGCGGGACTGAGCAGACCGCCCTGGCGGCACTCATCGCCGAGGCCCAGGCCGAGCGGGGCGGCGCCCTGGTGGTCCGGGGCCTACCAGGGGTGGGGAAGTCAGCCCTCCTGAGAGACCTCGCTGCGCATTCCGAGGGGATGCAGGTGCTCCGTGCCCAGGGGGTGGAGTCCGAGTTCCCGCTCGCCTTCGCCGCCCTGCAGCGGTTCCTGTTGCCGGCCATGGGGGGTGTGGGGGACCTGCCTGAGCCGCAGGCACAGGCGTTGCGCGCTGCCTTCGGCGAGGTTCAAGGTGTCGGTGGCGACCGGTTCCTGGTCTTCACGGCGGCGCTGAGCCTGCTCTCGGACCTCGCCCGTGTAGCCCCGGTCCTGGGGCTGGTCGACGACGCACACTGGCTGGACGACGCGTCCGCGGCGGCCCTGCTGTTCGTGGCTCGGAGGCTGCAGTCGGACCGGATCGCCTTCGTGTTCGGGGCCCGCGAGGGCGATGTACGCCGTTTCGAGGCCAGCGATCTTCCCGAGCTCAGGATCGGGGGCCTGGACCGCGAGGCTGTACGAGACCTGCTCGCCGGGCAGACAGGGCGACCCATCCCGGTCGAGGTTGCCGACCGGTTGAAGGAACAGACTGGCGGGAACCCGCTCGCCCTGATGGAGATGCCGACGGCGCTCACCCAGGACCAGCTCACAGGTCGGTCGGCACTGCCCCGCGAGCTCCCACTGACGCGCGGTATCGAACGTATCTACCTCGACCGGTGCCGCGAGCTGCCGATCACTGCGCAGACGTTCTTGCTGGTGGCTGCCGCCGACGACTCCGGCCGGCTCGACGTGGTCCTACGAAGCGCAGCAGTACTGGGCGCCGGACCGGCCGACGTCGAGACCCTCGAGGTGGCGAAGTTGCTCACGGTGCATGGCCATCGGATCCAGCTTCAGCATCCCCTCGTCCGGTCCGCGGTGTACGGGTCGGCAACCAGTGCTGCGCGCCGAGCGGCGCACCGCGCCCTGGCCGAGGCACTCACGGAGCCATCCGACCTCGAGCGGCGGGCGTGGCACCAAGCCGGATCCGTTGACGGCCCCGACGTCGACGTGGCCCAGGCCCTCGACGGGGTCGCCGAACGGTCTCGGCTCCGCGGCGGGCACGAAGCCGCGTCCGCGGCCTGGGAACGCGCCGCCGAGCTCAGCGCTAGTTCTGACGCACGCGCGCAGCGGCTGTTCGGCGCAGCGCTGAGCGCCTGGCTCTCTGGCCAACCCGCCCGCGCCAACGCCCTGGCCCGAGCCGCCGAACGCGACGTCGTCGATGAGCGGCTACGAGCCGACATCACCAGCCTGCAGGCACGCATCGAGTGGAACACCGGCTCGGTGCACGTGGCCCACCAGATGCTCCTCACCGCAGCACAGCAGGTGGTCGACAGCGACGCCGACCGGGCCCGTGAACTGGCCATGGTCGCCACCGAGCTCTCGTGCTTCGGCGGCGACTCAGGCGTCGGCATCGACCCTGCACAGTTCGCGGGTGATGTCACCGATGCCTCAACCCCACGAGCCAGGTGCCTCGCCACCCTGCTGGTCGGCCTCACCCACGTGGCGCGCGAGGAGTGGTCCCTTGCGACACCTGCCCTGCGAGCGGCGTTCGAGATCCCCGAGGCGCTGTCCCACGAGGATCAGATCGTGCTGCCGAACCTCGCCATCGCCGGGCTCCACCTCGGTGACGATGCCGCTGCGCAACGGTTCCACGCACTCCTCTTGACCCGGGCCCGGTACTCCGGTGCCGTCATCACGGTCTGGTACGCCCTGGCGCGCAACGCGATGAGCCAGGTCGCCACCGGCAAGTGGACCGCCGCCCAGGCCGGATCCTCCGAGGCACTCGGCATAGCGCTGGCGACCGGACAGCCCGGTCTCAGCGCCTTCCCGTTGGCCTGGCTGAGCCTCCTGGCCGCGATGCGCGGCGAGGGCACCTTTGAAGCACTCTTGGCAGAAGCGACCGAGGTGAGTGCCACTCATCCGACCGGTGTGCTCGACGGGCTCATCGCTGACCTGCGGCACTGGGCCATCGGGGTCCACCCAACGGGTCAGGCTGACATCGCCCTGACACGGCTGCGACAGATCTCCTCGGGCCTCGTTCGGAGAGAAGCCGCCCTCGACCGGATCGAGGCAGCCGTCCGGGCCGACGACCACGACACCGCCAGGGAGTGGATCGAGGATCTCGACCGCTTCGGCGAAGGCACCGGGACCAAGTGGGCAGTCGCGGTCGCCGCGCACGGGCGCGCCATGGTTGGTGCGCCGGCCGCGAAGGATGAGCTGTTCATGGACGCGCTCCACCTCCACTCCGGTTCAGGCCGCCCTTTCGCGCGGGCAAGAACGGAGCTCGCCTACGGCGAACACCTGCGCCGCAGCCGGAGACGGGTTGGCGCCAGAGCGCACTTGAGAGCAGCCCTCGGGACCTTCCAGGATTTGGGTGCTGCGCCGTGGACCGAGCGCGCGACCCAAGAGCTACGCGCGTCCGGCGAGACGGCCCAGCGACGGGACGTGTCCAAGGTTGCCGGCCTGACTGCCCAGGAGTTGCAGGTGTCCCGGTTCGTCGCCCAAGGCCTCGCCAACCGCGAGGTTGCGCATCAGCTGTTCCTCAGCCCGCGCACCATCGACTTCCACCTGCGCAACGTCTTCACCAAGCTCGGCGTCACGTCACGGGCCGAGTTGGCGCGACTCCAGTTGGACTGACGCGCGATGCTGCCTCCGCAGACCGAACCGGTGACCGGCTGCTGGACCGGAGTGGGCCCGCGAGACGGGTCGGTGCCGCGCTCCGCCGAGCCCGGCGGACCCGCCCTGCAGCAACCCGTCAGCTGCCGGTCTGACCGCCGAGGTAGTCCAGGAACCGCGCCCGCAGGAGCGGCTCGTCGTCGCCCATCGGCTCCTTGCCCATCAGCTCCCGGATCACGTGCACGGCCTCGGAGATCGAGCCGGTGATCCCGCCTGACGAGCCGTCCTCACCGGCGATCGCATGCGCGCCACGCGTGTGCTTCGCGAGCTCCCACAGGAAGCCCCGGTCCTTGTCGCGCTCGGCCTTGTCGAAGGCCAGCTGGCGCAGCTGTTCAGTGGGCAGGGACTCCAGGTCGGTCACGCGAGAACCCTAACCGCGCTCGTCGTCCGGGACGCGGCACGCCCGCTCGAGCAGCAGCGCCGCGACGATCAGCGCGAGGCAGGACAGGACGGATGCGCCGGCCACCGCCGCGTCGCGACCTGCGACCAGGAGCTCGTCACGGCGTGGCAGGGCCCAGGCGAGGATGCCGGCGTACGCACCCAGCAGCACCGCCCCGGTGACGCTCGAGGCCTTCGCGAGGACCGCAGCCCGGGCGACCTGCAACGGGTGGATGACGCGACTGCGCGGGCCCGCCCGCCCGGCCAGCCGGGTCCGGACGACGCGTTCCATGCCGCCCTCGACCAACGTGAGCAGGACCAGGGTCACGGGGGCGTAAGCAGGCAGCCTGAGCGAGCCGTGCGCCCTCGAGTAGACGACGTAGCCCAGCACCGCGAAGACGACAGCCAGGGCGACGAGCACGCCGGGTCTGGTGGGCTTCACGTCGCGGCCCCGGGCCCCAGCACCAGGTCGTCACGCCTGCGGACGCTGTCGACGTCCGTCGACGCGAGCAGGTCGCTGACGCGTCCGCGCCCGGGCAGGACCGCGGCCGGGTCGACGTCGAACCACGGGAGAAGCACGAACGCCCGTTCGGCCGCCCGAGGGTGCGGCACCACGAGCCCGTCGGGCACCGGTGGCGGGGCGTCGACGAGGTCGACGTCGAGCGTGCGGGGACCCCAGCGGACGGTGCGGGTACGGCCAGCTCGCTGCTCTGCCAGCTGGGCCCCGACCCATGCAGCGACGGCTGTGAGGTCGCAGAGCAGCACCGCGTTGAGGTAGTCGCCCTGGGGTTCCCCGTCGACCAGCACGTCCCCGACCGGAGCGGTCTCGAAGACCGCGGAGACGGCGTACGGCTCGAGCACCTCGACGGCGAGCCGGAGGTTGGCCAGGCGGTCGCCGAGGTTGCTGCCGACGGACAGGACGGCGGTCACGGCCGGACCAGCGTCACGCAGACGTCGTCGAAGGACACCGGGATGGGTGCCTGCGGCTTGTGCACGGTCACCTCGACCCGGCTCACACGCACGTCCTCGAGACACGCCGCTGCCAGGCGCGTCGCCAGGGCCTCGAGCAGGTCGACCGGGTCCCCTGCGACGACGGCAGCGAGCCGCTCGGCCAGCTCCCCGTAGTGCACCGTCTGCGTGAGGTCGTCGCTCTCGCCGGCCGGGGCGAGGTCGAGGTGCAGCACGACGTCGACGACGAAGTCCTGACCGTCGCGCCGCTCCTCGGGCAGGACCCCGTGGAACCCGCGCACCCGCAGGCCGCGCAGGCCGATCCGGTCGCGGGCCTCAGCCATCGGGGCTCTCGTCGTCGACGAGCCGGCCCAGCACCGGCGAGCCGTGGTGCACCTGCGCCCGCCAGCGCCCGGCACGCCGGACGAAGACGTTGGTGGCGACGACCGCCGCGTTGCCGTGGCTGGTCTCGGTCACCTCTGTCAGCACGTTCTCCTGGCAGGTCACCACCGCGATGTCGCCCAGCACGCTCACCCGCACGTCGGTGAGGAAGAACTGGATGTAGTCGGTGCCTGCCATGACCGCAGCCCAGGACCGCAGGACGGTGTCGCGCCCGCGCAGCATCGGCCAACCGGGATGGACGCAGACCACGGCCTCGGGGTCCGCGTCGTCCCACAGAGCCGCCATGCGGTCGACGTCGGCGGTCTCGAAGGCCTCGTAGAGGGAGGCGTTGGCTGCCGTCACGTCGTGCTCGTCAGCCACGGGTCGCCGCCCGGTCCCAGGCAGCCGCGACGCGCACCGCGTCAGCGCTGGCACGGACGTCGTGCACCCGCACCGCCCACGCGCCGGCCCGGGCAGCCAGGGCGGTCACGGCGGCCGTCGCCTCGTCGCGCCCTGCCGGGGGGCGCGCGTCGCCGGTCGACGAGGCCAGCAGGCGGCCGAGGAACGCCTTGCGGGACGCACCCACCAGCAACGGGCGCCCCAGGGTGAGGGCGAGCTCCGGGAGCGCGCCCAGCAGCGACCAGTTGTGCTCGGCCTCCTTGGCGAACCCCAGGCCCGGGTCGAGCAGCAGCCGGTCGCGCGGGATCCCGGCAGCAAGGGCCGCGTCCCGACGCGCGGCCAGCTCGGTGCAGACGTCGGCGACGACGTCGTCGTACTGCGCCCTGGCCTGCATGTCGGCGCTGGGGCCGCGCCCGTGCATCGCGACGTAGGCGACGCCCGCCGCCGCCACGACCTCGTGCATGGCCGGGTCTGCCGTCCCGCCCGAGACGTCGTTGACCAGGACGACACCACGCTCGATGACCGCGGCCGCGACTGCGGCCCGCACGGTGTCGATCGAGACGACCGCTCCGGCCGCGACCAGAGCGTCGACGACCGGCAGGACCCGCGCGAGCTCCTCGTCGAGGGAGACCCGGCCCGCACCGGGCCGGGTCGACTCGCCACCGACGTCGAGCATGTCGGCGCCCTCGTCGAGCAGCCGCAGCCCGTGGCGCACCGCGCCTGCCGGGTCGTCGTGCTGGCCGCCGTCGCTGAAGGAGTCGGGCGTGACGTTGACGACGCCCATCACCCGGGTGCGGCCCAGGGAGGGGAACCCGGCCACGCCGGCGCTCGGTCCCACCGGCTCAGCGACCGAGGATGAGGCTCATCGCCTCGGCCCGGGTGACGGCAGAGCTCTGGAGAGACCCCCGCACGGCAGAGGTCACGGTGCGTGCCCCGGGCTTGTGCACGCCGCGCACGGTCATGCACATGTGCTCGGCCTCGACCACGACGATGACGCCCCGGGGGGCCAGGCGCGCGACCATGGCATCGGCGACCTGGGCGGTCAGGCGCTCCTGGACCGACGGTCGCTTGGCGTAGAGGTCGACCAGGCGGGCCAGCTTGGACAGCCCGGTGATCCGACCGTCGGCCCCCGGGAGGTAGCCCACCGCAGCCGTGCCGGTCCAGGGGATGAGGTGGTGCTCGCAGAAGCTGGCGAGCGGGATGTCCTTCACGATGATCAGCTCGTCGTGGTGCTCGTCGAAGACCGGCAGCAGCAGGTCGTCCGGTTCGGCGTGCAGTCCGGAGAACACCTCGGCGTACATCCGGGCCACCCTCGCCGGCGTCTCGCGAAGCCCTTGGCGGTCGACGTCCTCACCGATCGCGTCGAGCAGCTCGCGCACGGCAGCCTCGACCCGCGCCGCGTCGAAGCTGCGAGCCACCCGGGCGGTCAGGAGGCCGGCGAGGCCGGGTCGGTGCCGGTCGCCCTCGTCCGGCGCGTACGCGGCGCGCGAGCCGCAGGCCCAGCGTCGGTCACGGCAGGCAGCTCGGCGGTGCCACCCTCGGGCGGGGCTACCCGCCGCGAGCCGGGCTTGTCCGCGGTGGGCTCGGCGGCAGCACGCTCGGTCGTACCGGAGGCAGCAGTCGCGGGCTTGGGAGTCGCCGTGCGCGCAGCCGCGGCACGGCCCGTGACCCGGGCTCCCGGTGCCCGCGTGGGAGGCGTCTTGGTGGCGGGGGCCGTCGGCGTGACGTCACCCTCCGCCGCCGTGCGGTTGGCACTGGCCTTGGACCGCGACGAGGCCGGCCGGGCAGGCGAGGCCTGGGCAGTGCTGCCGTCGGCGGTGGCCTCACCCTCGCCGCCGTCTGCGGTGGAGCCCCCGCCGTCGGCCGCCGGTCGGCGCCGCGACGTGATCGTCGGCGCCGCTGACTGCGACCGGCCGCGGGCGAGGTCCTCGAGGTCCTGCGGACCCATGATGGCCAGCTCAGCCGGGGTGAGCACCGGGGGCTTGTCGGACAGCGGCCGGCGGCCGTTGGCCGTCGGGTGGGCCCGCTCCGGGCGCTTCGGGACGTTGGCGAAGATCTCGGCGACCTCCTCCTTGCCCAGCGTCTCCTGGTCGAGCAGCTTGAGGACCATGTCGTCGAGGACGTCGCGGTGCTCGACGAGGATCTCCCAGGCCTCGTGGTGGGCGTTCTCGACGAGGGCGCGCACCTCGGAGTCGACCTGGGCGGCGACCTCCTCGGAGTAGTCACGACCGTGGCCCATGTCGCGCCCCATGAAGACCTCGCCGGACTCCTGGCCGAACTTGACGGCACCGAGCCGCTCGCTCATGCCGTACTGCGTGACCATGGCGCGGGCGGTGGCGGTGGCCTTCTCGATGTCGTTGCTGGCGCCGGTCGTCGGGTCGTGGAACACGAGCTCCTCAGCAGCCCGGCCACCCATGGCGTAGGCCAGCATGTCGAGCAGCTCGGCCCGGGACTGGGAGTACTTGTCCTCGAGCGGGAGCACCATGGTGTAGCCCAGCGCCCGGCCCCGCGGCAGGATCGTGATCTTGTGCACCGGGTCGGTGTTGGGCAGGGCGTGCGCGACGAGGGCGTGGCCGGCCTCGTGGTAGGCCGTGACCTTCTTCTCCTTGTCGCTCATGAGCCGGGTGCGCCGCTGCGGTCCGGACATGACGCGGTCGATCGACTCCTCGAGGGTCGTCATGGTGATCTGCTTCTGACCGCTGCGGGCGGTCAGCAGGGCCCCCTCGTTGATCACGTTCGCGAGGTCGGCGCCGGTGAAGCCGGGGGTGCGCCGGGCGATGACGCCGAGGTCGAGCTCGGGCGCCATCGGCTTGCCCTTGGCGTGCACCTCGAGGATCTGCTTGCGCCCCAGCATGTCCGGCCGGTCGACGGCGATCTGGCGGTCGAAGCGACCCGGGCGCAGGAGCGCCGGGTCGAGGATGTCCGGGCGGTTGGTGGCGGCGATGAGGATGACGCCGCCCTTGACGTCGAAGCCGTCCATCTCGACCAGCATCTGGTTGAGGGTCTGCTCGCGCTCGTCGTGGCCGCCGCCCATGCCGGCGCCGCGGTGGCGACCGACGGCGTCGATCTCGTCGATGAAGATGATCGCGGGGGCGTTGGCCTTGGCCTGCTCGAACAGGTCACGGACCCGGCTCGCACCGACGCCGACGAACATCTCGACGAAGTCGGAACCGGAGATCGAGTAGAACGGCACGCCTGCCTCACCGGCCACCGCGCGGGCGAGCAGGGTCTTGCCCGTGCCGGGAGGGCCGTAGAGCAGGACGCCCTTGGGGATCTTGGCGCCGACGGCCTGGAACTTCGCCGGCTCCTGCAGGAACTCCTTGATCTCGTGAAGCTCCTCGATGGCCTCGTCGGCTCCGGCGACGTCGGCGAACGTGGTCTTCGGGGTGTCCTTGCCGACCAGCTTGGCCTTGCTCTTGCCGAACTGCATGACCCGGCTGCCGCCGCCCTGCATCTGGTTCATGAAGAAGAACAGCAGGCCGAGGATGATGACGAACGGCAGGAAGCTGATCAGGATGGACAGCAGGAGGTTCTGCGACGACACCTTGACGTCGTAGACCAGGCCCTTGGACTCGAGCAGCTGCACGATCGCCGTCTGCTGGTCCGTCGCGTACTTGGCCTGCATCTTCTTGCCCTCGGCCGTCCGGATCCGGATGGTCTGCTCCTTGTCATGGAGCACCACCGGCTTCTTCTCGGTGGCCACGACCTGGTT
>JAOPWP010000142.1 GCA_025965615.1 Frankiales bacterium | reverse complement strand
GACCCTCGGGGAACCAGGGCACGAACGTCGAGGCGAGGCCCACCGACTCGCGGCTCGTCTCCAGCCCGTAGACCGCCCGGGCCTGGACGGCGACCGGGAAGACGCCGTTCTCCCGGCCGAGCCCGAGCTCGCGGACGAGCAGGCGCAGGTCGAAGCTGGTCGACTCCCCGGGCGCCAGCGACTCGTCCGCGGACGGGACGGCCGTCAGCCGCCGGGTGCCGAGCAGCGGCTCTGCCGCCGCGCGCGCGAGCCCGCTCCGGCTGTCGATCTTCGCGCCCACGACGAGGCGCACCTGGAGGCGGTCGAGCGGCTGGCGCCCGCAGTTGGTCAGCCGGCCCGCGACCTGGAAGGGCTCGTCGGGCCCGCTCGGGGCCCGGGGGGCGAGCGTGATCACGTCCACCCGCACCGGCGTCTCCTCGGAGCCGATCGGGCAGGGCTCGGCGGGGCCAGGCGCCACAGGCCCGGGTTCCGTCGCCGACGCGGCCGGGACGGCAGCGCCGTGCAGGACGGGCGTGGCGGCCGCAGGGGCAAGGAGCACCACGAGGACGGTCAGCAGGGGGACGAGCGCTCGCGCGGCACGGCCGCGGCGACGACCGGGGGCCGCGCCCGTCGGGGGCATCACGAGCGTCAGGCGGTCGCCGCGAGCAGGGCCGGCACCTTCTCCAGCAGCCGCCGCTCGTCGGCGTAGGCGAGGCGGGCGGACAGCTCGTCCAGGGGCACCCAGGCCACCTCGCTGACCTCGATGTCGGCGTCGGAGAGCTCGAGGCCGTTCACCGGGTCGGTCGCGACCAGCAGGTGGTGGTGCACCGTCTTGTGCACCCGGCGGCCCTCGGCGACGAACCAGAAGTCGATGGTGCCGAGCTTGCCGATGACGGTTCCGACGATCCCGGTCTCTTCAGCCACCTCTCGTACGGCCGTCTCGATCTCGGTCTCGCCCTTCTCGACGTGGCCCTTGGGCAAGGACCAGAGCAACCGGCCGCGGCGGTCCAACCGCCCGATCAGCGCCCCGCGCGCGTGGGGTCCGAGGTGGTCGAGGACCAGTCCGCCCGCGCTCGTCTCGTCGACGCGTCGCAGCGTCGGCCGGACGGGCCGCCCGCCCTCGACGGGCGGCGGAGAGGGGATCGGCACCCCCTCACAGTACGGGGGCAGGGCGGGATCGGCGCTCCTCAGGGAGTGCGGCGAGCCCCTGCTCAGCGACCGAGCCGGAGCACCTGCTCGTCCAGGGGCAGGCCTCGGGAGCTCCCTTCTCGACGAGGCCGTCAGCCGAGTCCCCGGTCGGAAGGGGCAGGACCCGCGCTCTCGTCGCGCTGACCAGGTCGGCGGTCCGGACGCCGAGGGCGACACCGGCCTCGCCGACCGCGCAGTAGCAGACGTCGTCGGCCAGGAGCGCCTCGTCGACGAGCAGCTCCACCCCGGGGGGCAGCGCCACGGGGCAGACGAGACCGGCGGCGAAGTCGGTCGCGGAGCTGACCTGCTCGCTGGTGGCCACCGACACCGAGCAGGCCCCCAGGACCTCCAGCAGCGCGTCCCGGGCCGGCCAGGTGCCCGCGCGCACGAGCACCGCCGTGAGGGACGACCCTGCGGCGCGCTCGACGGCGTAGCTGCGCACCGCCACGCCCCCCGAGGGCAGCCCGAGCACACGGGGCAGGTCGTCGGCGGTCGAGATCCGGCTGTCGAGCCGGACGATCTCGTGGGGGACGCCGAGGCCGAGCAGTGCGGTGTGGACGTCCAGCGCACTCTTCACGGCGGTACCTCCTGGTTCGCCCTGGTGCGAACCTAACCCGTCGGGGGCTTCCCGCACCGCAGCCCGTGAGGGCTCCCTCCACCGCCTAGGCTCGACCCTCGTGCCTGCCCTGACCGACGCCCAGAGCAACGCCGTGCGCGAGCTCCTGCGGGTGTCGCCGGTCGCGGTCGAGCTGGGCGAGCGCTTCGCCGCCGCCGGTCACGCCCTGCACCTGGTCGGCGGGTCGGTGCGCGACGCCCTGCTCGGACGGCTGGGCGATGACCTCGACTTCACGACCGACGCCCGCCCCGACGCCGTCCTGCGTCTGGTCGACGGCTGGGCCGAGGGGCACTGGGAGACCGGGATCGCCTTCGGCACCGTGGGCCTCGTGCGCCGCGGCTTCCGGCTGGAGATCACGACCTACCGCGCCGACGCCTACGACCGTTCCTCCCGCAACCCCGAGGTGACCTTCGGCGACTCGCTGACCGACGACCTCGCCCGGCGCGACTTCAGCGTCAACGCGATGGCCGTCGCGCTGCCCGATTGGCGCGCGCCCGACGCCTTCGTCGACCCGTACGGCGGGCTGGACGATCTCGCCGCCGGCGTGCTCCGCACGCCGGGCACACCCGAGCGGTCCTTCGACGACGATCCGCTGCGCATGCTGCGGGCGGCCCGCTTCGCCGCCCAGCTCGGCTTCGTCGTCGACCCGGGCGTCGTCACGGCGATGACCGAGATGGCGGAGCGGATCGAGATCATCAGCGTGGAGCGGGTCGCCGACGAGCTCTCCAAGCTGCTCTGCGCGCCGCACCCCAGAGCCGGGCTCGAGCTGCTGGTCGACACCGGCCTCGCCACCCACGTCCTGCCCGAGCTGCCCGCCCTGCGGCTCGAGATCGACGAGCACCACCAGCACAAGGACGTCTACGAGCACACGCTGCAGGTCCTCGAGCGGGCGATCGCGCTGGAGTCGGACGGGCCGGACCTCGTGCTGCGCCTCGCGGCCCTGCTGCACGACATCGGCAAGCCGAGGACCCGTCGCAAGGAGGCCGGCGGCGGGGTCTCCTTCCACCACCACGAGGTCGTCGGTGCCTCGATGGCCCGGCGTCGGCTGCAGGCGCTGCGCTTTCCGAAGGACGTCGTCGCGGCGGTCACCCTGCTCACCGAACTGCACCTGCGCTTCCACGGCTACGGCCAGCAGGGCACGTCGGCGTGGACCGACAGCGCTGTCCGGCGCTACGTCGCGGACGCCGGAGACCAGCTGTCCCGGCTCCACCTGCTCGTGCGGTCGGACTGCACGACACGCAACCGCCGACGGGCCGCAGCGCTGGCTGCGGCCTACGACGACCTCGAGCGCCGGATCGCCGCCCTCGCCGAGAAGGAGGAGCTCGGTCGCCTGCGCCCCGACCTCGACGGCGCCGAGATCATGCGCCTGCTCGGGGTGCCGGCCGGTCCCGTCGTCGGGAAGGCCTACAAGCACCTGCTCGCGCTGCGCATGGAGCACGGGCCGCTGCCCCGCGAGCGGGCCGAGTCGGAGCTGCTCGCCTGGGCTGCGGAGCAGGGGCTCGGCCCCGGGGTCAGCTGATCGGAGCTGCGCTGGGGTGGGCGGCGTCGGAGCGGCCGGCCACCACCGGCTCCAGGGGCTCGCTGCCCGCCCGCCGCGCCGTCATGATCCCGTACGCCGCAGCGGTCACCGCGTAGCCGCCGGCCACGAGGAAGATGACCGCGTAGCTCTTGCCGTCCGGCGGCAGGAGCACGGCCGAGGCGGCTGCCGCCGAGACGAAGCTGACGTTGAACAGCGTGTCGTAGAAGGAGAAGACGCGGCCGCGGAAGTCGTCGTCGATCGACTCCTGCAGCAGGGTGTCGACGCAGATCTTCGACCCCTGCGCCGCGAACCCGAGGAAGAAGGCGGCGACCAGGAACGCGGGGTGGGTGTACGGGAGGCCGAAGACCAGCTCGACGACGGCCGCGGCGCTGAACATCACGACGATCCACCGCTGGGTGCCGATCCGGCGGGTCGTGGCGGGTGTGACCAGTGCGGCGAGCAGCCCCCCGAACACGCTGGCCACGATGACCTGACCGAGACCGGCGAAGCCGCGCCCGATGGCTCCCTCCTCGGTGTAGAGCAGCAGCGTCGCGACGAAGGACAGCCCGTAGAAGAACCGGTGGGCGCTGATCGCCGCGAGCCCGCGGAAGGCAGGACCGCGCCGGCGCACGTGCTGCGCGCCCTGCCCGACGCCCCGGGCCACCGCGGCGAGAGCCGTGCGCAGGCGGGCGTGCTCCGGCGTGTCGTCGGGCCCGAGCAGGTCGGCGGCGATGCGGGAGGCGAGCAGGGCCGCCCCCGCGTACAGCACCGCGGCCAGCAGGGCCGTGCGGCTCGCGCCCAGGTCGTCCTC
>JAOPWP010000113.1 GCA_025965615.1 Frankiales bacterium | reverse complement strand
CGGGCTCGTCGTCGTCGCCGAGGTGATCGGCGATCAGCGCGTGCAACTGCGAGATCCCCTCGACCCCCTCGGGCAGCCGCCGACGGAGCAGCACTGTGCCGGCCTGGTCAATGAGCTCGATGTCGTGATGGGCCTCAGCCCAGTCATCACCGACGAACAACACGTTGATCTTCCTCCTCGCAGCCGTGCCGGACCAGGCCATCCTGAACCGCGGAGGAGACCAGTGGCGACCTAATGGATCAGTGCTCGGGGGCACGACATCCCACCGGCCATCTGCCTCCTCACCGACCGTCAAGGGCACGATCTAGGCATAGGCCTCGACCTGCAGGCCTGGCTTGAACGAGTGCTCACCCGACGGCGGTTCAGACACCGCATCTTGCCGAAGCCCGATGCGATGCAGCCCCATTAGGCTGGTCCGGGTGAGCACCGGACAGGAGGAAGGGATCGAGCCCGAGCGGCTCGCCACCGCTCTCGCGGTGTTCCGCGAGCTCGACGGCCTGCCGGTCGACCACCCCGATGCCGTCGCCGTGCGCGAGGCCACCGGTCGGCTGTTCAAGCAGGTCAAGGAGCGCCGACGGCGCGACCGTCGCGACGCCGAGCTCGCCCACGACAGCGCGGTGACGGCAGCGACGGCGACCGGAGCGCCCGGACGCATCGACGACGAGACCCGCGGACTGCCGCTCGAGAGCGGGACGACGTCGGCCCTGGCGGGGACGCTCCGCAAGGCGCGGGCCTGCTACACCTGCAAGCAGCGCTACGTCGAGGTCGACGCGTTCTACCACCAGCTCTGCCCGCCGTGCGCCGCCCTGAACAGGTCCCGACGCGAGGCCCGTACCGACCTCAGCGGACGTCGCGCGCTGCTCACCGGCGGGCGCGCCAAGATCGGGATGCACATCGCCCTCCGCCTGCTGCGCGACGGCGCGGAGACGACGATCACGACCCGCTTCCCCGCCGACGCCGTGCGCCGGTTCGCCTCGATGCCGGACAGCGCCGACTGGCTGCGACGGTTGCGGATCGTGGGCATCGACCTGCGGGACCCCGCCCAGGTCGTCTCGCTGGCCGACTCCGTCGCCGCGCGAGGACCGCTCGACATCCTCATCAACAACGCGGCGCAGACCGTGCGTCGGACACCCGGCGCCTACGGGCAGCTCATCGCGGCGGAGTCGGCAGCTCTGCCGGAGGGACCGCTCCCCGAGGTCGTCGACCTCGGCCACTCGCGCGACCTGCACCCACCGGCGCTGACCGCGCCCGGCGTCGACACGTCCGTCCCCGCGCACGCCCTGACCGCTCTCGCCCTGACCAGCGGCTCGGCCTCTCTCGACCGCGTCGCCGACCGGACCGCCATCGACGCAGGCGGGCTCGTGCCCGACCTCGACGACGTGAACAGCTGGACCCGCAGGGTCGAGCAGGTCGACGCGCTGGAGCTGCTCGAGGTCCAGCTGTGCAACGTCACAGCGCCTTTCGTGCTGGTCAGTCGGCTCCGTCCGTCGATGGCCGCGTCCCCCGCGCGGCGGACGTACGTCGTGAACGTCTCGGCGATGGAGGGCCAGTTCGGCCGGGGCTACAAGGGCCCCGGGCACCCGCACACCAACATGGCCAAGGCCGCGCTCAACATGCTCACACGCACCAGCGCGCAGGAGATGCTCGAGACCGACGGCATCCTCATGACGGCGGTCGACACCGGCTGGATCACCGACGAGCGCCCCCATCCGCTGAAGGCCAGGCTGCACGAGGAGGGGTTCTCCGCCCCGCTCGACCTGGTCGACGGGGCCGCGCGGGTCTACGACCCGATCGTGCGGGGAGAGCTCGGCGAGGACCTGTTCGGCTGCTTCCTCAAGGACTACGCGCCGGCTGCCTGGTAGCGCGAGGCACCTGACAGGTGTGACGAGCAGAGCCCGATCGAGGTCGAACGGGTGCGTCTGACGGGAGCTACGACGCCGCGTAGGTCGCAGCCTGCTTGCGCACCACCTCGACGAGGTCCCCGAGCGCCAGGTTCACGTCGCCGTTGTGCAGCCCCCACCGAGGCCCGAGCGGCCCGTCGACCACGGGGAGCCTGGAGCCGGGCACCGCGGCGACCTGGAGGAAGGAGGCTCCGCCCTCGCTGCGGCACTCGCCCTTGAGCTGCCCGGGAAAGGCCGCGAATCCCGTGGTGAGCCCGGGCACGGCCGTCGACAGGGTGGCCCCCGGCGCCAGCTTGTCCGACGGCAGGTACGGGTGCAGCGTGCCGTCGCCTCCGGCGATCTTCGTCGGGTCGACGCAGAGCACCTCGCGCCCAGCCTCCTTGGCCCGGCCGAAGAAGGAGTCGGAAGGCGGAGGCCCGAGGAAGGAGCTGTAGGCGACGACGCAACCGGCCTGCCCCACGGTCCTGCAGGCGGGGACGTCGGTGAAGCTGCCGCCGACGTCCTTGCCGGCAGCCACCGTGACGTCACCACCGAGCAGCAGCGCGGAGACGAGCCGCTCCCGGGCTCCCGGGTCCTTCTCGATGTTCCTGGCCAGCAGCGCCGTCAGGGTGCGGGCCCCCTGGGAGTGGCCGATCAGGACCACGCCGCGACCGTCGTTGTCGTTCGCGAGGTACTCCTTCCAGGCGCTCTGCACGTCTCGCTCGGCGATGCCCCGGCCGTTCGCGTCCTCGTAGCGGCCCTGGAAGATCGCTGAGGTCGTGATCTGCCGGTACACCGGCGCGAAGACGCGGCACTCGCTGCTGAACCGGGCGACCTGGGCCCGGGCCGTCGCCACGATGTCGGCGTCGACGGCCATGGGTGCGTTGAGCGCGACGGCCTTCGACACGGTCGGGTAGACGTAGAAGCAGTCGATCTCGGGATCGCCGGCAGGAGTGAACGGCTCGACCGTGCCCTTGCCGTCGACGACGGTCGCGTCGAGCCCGCCCTCGCACGGGTTCGCCGGCAGCCCGGGGCGGCACAGCCACAGGGTCGAGGACCCGCCACCCTGGGCGGCGGCGGCGGACGCCCCGGGAGCGACGGGAGCAGCGTCCGCGGCGGGAGCCGGGGCCTCGTCGCCGGAGCAGGCGACGAGCGTCAGGAGCAGGGCGGCGACAGCGGCTCGACGGAGGATCACTTGCGCAGCCAACCATCTCGAGCCGGTCGCGACAGCCGAACCCAGCGGCCTCACCCTGGATCCGCGGCTTCCTCCCGTCCTCCAGACGACCACTGATCCCGGCACCGACAGGGGCAGGACGGCCGGGAGGTCCGGACGGTCCGTCCACCTGCTCGAGTCAGGCCCTCACACGGGGTCGAGATCGGCGTCAGCCTGGCCGTCCGCCCCCTGGAGCGCCGCGAGGAGCTCGTGCCTGCGCTCCCACGCACCGAGCCGCCAGGCCAGGGCGCGGGCGGTCCCCTCGAGCCCGCTCACGTGGTCGACACCCGCTGCGACGACCCAGTCGACCGCCACGGGGTTGCCGCCAGCGTCAGGCACGACCAGCTCGAGACGGCGGACCAGCCGTCCTGCGACATCCGGCCAGACCTCGCTCCAGGTCACTGCGTCGTCGTCCGGGAGGTCCACCTCGGGCACGACCTCCGACGCGAGCGCCAGGTCGAGGACCCGGGCGAGCGCGTCTGCCGCGGGCAGCGGCACAGGCACGACGGCGTACGGCGCGATCCGCGCCAGCAGGTCGGGCCGGTCCACCACGACAACGTCCTCAGCGGGCACCACCTGCAGCCGACCGTCCAGCACGGCGCGGACGTGGGGAGGCGGATCCAGCTCGACCTCGAGCCCGGCCACTGCGGCGTGGACCGCCCGCAGCCGGTCCCTCGGGAGGGTCCGCGCCGGGTCGGCCAGCCGTTCGAGCACGTCGTCGGGCTCGTCCAGCAGCACCTCAGCCAGGGAGGTCCTCGCGCCGAGCAGCCGCGCGCGGTCGGGGTCGCCCGGCGCCTCGTCGTAGAGGCCCTCGAGCAGGGGGTCGCTGCCGGGGACCCGCAGGCTCCGGGGTCGCCGCCGGTCGAGGACGGGGGCACCCGCCAGCCACCACCGGACGTACGGGAGCGCGAGCAGCCCTGCAGCGTCGAGGATCTCGAGCGCCGTGGGCCACGCGTCGTCGCGCACCAGGTCGAGGTCGCGGACCACGACGCCCGGCTCCTCCCCCGGTCCCAGTGAGGCGAGCCACTCGTCGAGCCCGTCCACGTCGTCGACACCGTCCTCGACCCGCGCGCTCGCGAACCCGCGCAACGCCCCCACGGCCGCCAGCACGTCCTCGTGCGCGAAACCGGCTCGTACGACGCCGAACCCGGCTCCGGTGTCGACGACCCGGGCCAGCGGGCCACCCGGCAGCAGCAGCTCCCCCGCAGGGCGCCACCCGCCCTCGTCGTCGGGCAGCGGGAGCGAGGACAGCCACGGCAGGTCGCCGGGGCGGAGGTCGGCCGCGCCGACGAGGGCCAGGACCGCAGCGACGATCGGCTCCGGGTCCTCCTCGTCGATCGCGGCCTCGACAGCCGCCCGTACGCGCGGGTCCTCGAGCAGGTCCCTGGGCCGGGCCTCGACAGCGCCGAGGCGCAGCAGCAGGGGCGAGGCGGCGTCGGGGTGGACCACCCGCAGTCCGAGCGGGGTGAGGTCGACGACGGCGTCGGTGAGCAGGAGCCCGCGCGGCCCGGGCGCCATCCGCCCGTCGGCGAGCGGCACCGGCAGAGCCCCGAGCGCGTCGCGGTCCGGCGGCAGGGCTGCGTAGAGCCGGCCCCACCAGGCCGGCGGCCGGCTCGTCGCCTGCAGGACCTCGGTCAGCGCAGCCAGGTCGATCCGGCGCACTCCCAGCGCCCGCAGCGGCGTGGCCCACCGGCTGGCGCTCCACGCTGCAGGCAGCAGCCCGTCGAGCACGTCGGTGAGCAGCTCCACCAGGTCGTCGGAGGCCCCGTCGAGCACGACCGCGTCGGCCGGTCGGCGGTCCCCTCCGAGGAAGGGGGCGCGGCGCAGACGCAGCATCAGCGCCGAGGCCAGGTGCGTGTCGAGCTCACCGGCGCCGAGCGGGCCGGGGACGAAGGTCAACCGGGAGGGGTCGTCAGCCAGCTGCGGCAGCAGGTCGACGAGCAGATCGGCTGCTGCGTCGAGGACCGCGCCGGCCAGGGGCCCCGGGGCGACGCGCCGGCGATCAGGACCGAGGGGCAGCGACGCCGCCAGCAGCGCGGGCGTGGACAGCGGGTCGTCCGTCGGCGTCGGCGCCCGGAAGACCTGGGCCGGCAGCGGCTGTGGCACACCGGAGGCGTCGACGGGCACAGCCCAGGCGACGTGCCACCGGGTCTGCGCGCGCTCCTCGACCGGCCGGTCCTGCAGCAGCCTCGGATCGAGGTCGCCGGCACTGCGGGCGACCCGCCAGCGCACGCCGTCCAGCAGCAGGTCGGCGCCCTCCTGCACGGCCTCGAGCCGCCTCTCCCGGAGCCCGAGGTCACCCCCGATCGTCAGCGTCGCGAGTCCGGGCAGCACGATCAGCAGCGCGGGGTCGAGGGCGGCCAGTTGCTCGCGGACGGCGTCGACCGCTTCGGGGCGCAGGAGCACCCGGACCTCGGTGTCGTAGCCGTCGGACGGCTCCTCAGCCGCGGGGAAGGGAAGCCGCAGCAGGGGCACGTGGGAGTCGCGCGCCTCGAGCTCGGTCGCCAGCTCGGGGAGGGCGCGCACCGCCAGCAGCGTGCCCTCGCGGGAGAAGCGCACCGCCCCGGTGCGCGACGCGACGACGACCTCGTCCGCCACAGCGGCGACAGCCGCGAAGCCGACGCCGAACCGCCCGACGGTGCGCCCGCTGCGCTTGGCGGAGGCTCGCAGAGAGGCGAGGGCGCGTACGCCCTCGGCATCGAGCGGGGTCCCCGTGTTGGCAGCGGACAGCGTGCGACCCTCGAGCCGGACCCCGAGCCGCCCAGCCGAACCCGCTGCGTCAGAGGCGTTCTGGGCCAGCTCGACGAGCATCCGGTCCCGGTAGCCACCGCGGGCCAGGTCGTCCTCGGCATTTGCGTCCTCGCGGAACCGGTCGGGCGAGGCCGCCCACGAGGAGAGCACCGCCGCGCGCAGCTCGGACGTCCCGAACGGGTCAGGTCCGGGCAGGGTCGGGCTCAGGTGGCGTCGGACTCGACGAGCACCGCGTCGGCCTCGTCCGTGGTGGCCAGCTCCTCCGCGAGCAGCTCGGACCGGTCGACCACCTCGAACTCGTCGTCCTCGACAGCCATGCCGGCGTAGGTCGACTCGACCGCCTCCACGACGGTCTCGCTGTGCGCACCGCAGCCGTGCTGGAGGGCGACGACCCGGCCGTCGTCCGGGGCCATCGCGTTGGCGCAGGCGCCGAAGACGCGGCCGAGCGATCCGGCGAGGTGCACGAGGAAGCCGCAGTCGGCGCACCGACCGGGGGCAGCCTTCGCCATCGGGGTGTCGGGGCCGGCCGGGCCGTCGTACCAGCGCTCGGCCGCGTCGGCACGCCCGTCGAGCGAGAGCACCCTCGGGCGGCCGAGGCCGAGCTCGCGGTGAAGGTCGAACGGGAGCGGCTCGGCGTCGACGTCGGCGTAGGCCGGGACGAGGCGCGGGTCGTCGCTCGGCGGCGGGAGCAGGTCACCAGGGCTCAGGTCGTCGGGCTGGACCCGCTCGCTCCAGGGGACCCAGGCAGGGGCGAGCAGGGCGCCGCTGCCGGGGAGCAGCACCACGTCGTCGATGGTGACCGCATCGCTGCCGTCGGCACGCGCCACGGTGACGGCCCAGCGCCAGCCGACGTAGGCCGGCTCGGTGGTCGCGAAGGAGTGGGTGACGACCCGCTCGTCGTCGACCTCGACGCCCAGGTGCTCGCCGACCGCGGGTCCGGCGACCTCGACGGCTGCCGTGCGCGCAAGGTCGACGGCAGCGGCGCACAGCCGGTCCGGCTGGACGTCGCCCTGCAGCTCGGCGGGAGCGGTCTCGGCGATGGGGTCCTCCTGGACATCTCGTGCGGGGACATCTCGTGCGGGGCTGCTGTCGGTGGGGCTGGTGTCGGCCGGATCGGTGTCGCCGGTGCGAGGCGGGTCCACGCTGTCGAGCGCCGGTTCCCCGGTCTCGTCGCGCGGCCCTGCGAGGGCGCCGGATACCTTCTTACCGACACCTCTCAGCATGCGTCTCATCCCGGGCACCCGATCAGTCTCCCACCTGGGCGGCTCGACCGGACCGGGACCGCGTCCGCCCGCCTTCCCCGAACAGACCTGGAGCCCCGATGACCACCCGTCGACGCCTGCTCGCGACCGCGTCCGCGGCCTTCGCGGCTGCGGCGCTGACCGCCTGCGAGAAGCCCGCTCCGCTCGTCACCGTCGTCAACGCGGGGCGCAGCGTCTACAGCGAGGCGAACACGTACTGCTTCGAGGAGCAGTCGTTCGAGGCCGGCAACTGCTCCCAGCGACACACGGGCCAGACCCAGCTCGCCGTCGTCAGCGGCGAGCCGGTCGGCATCGACGTCGGCGAGGAGCTGGTCGAGGGCAGGTGGTTCATCGAGCTCTCGGACCCGAACGCTGCCGAGGGCCAGTCGCAGCCCCAGCAGTCGCAGCCCCAGGACGGCCACTACTTCACCTTCACCGCACCGAGCCTGCCCGAGGGCGGGTCGCTCCTGCTGACGGTGCGCTCGCTCGAGCAGGAACGTCCGACCGGCGAGTGGGTCTTCCGGCTGGTCCCGCGCTAGACCAGCTAGCCCTCGAGCTCCGAGGCGATGGCCCGCATGATCTGGCCGACCCGCCTGCCGGTGTCGCGGTCCGGGTGCTTGCCGCGACGCAGGGACGGCTGCACCTTGGCCTCGAGCAGCTTGATCATGTCCTCGACCATGCTCTGCAGGTCGTCCGGCGAGCGGCGTGCAGCGGCCAGGGTCGGCGGCGCGTCGAGGACCGTCAGCGCCAGGGCCTGCTCACCGCGCTGCCCGGCAGCCACGCCGAACTCGACCCGGGAGCCGGCCTTCAGCTCCTCGACCCCTGACGGGAGGGCCGACTTCGGGACGAAGACGTCGCCGCCGTCGTCGCGGGAGACGAAGCCGAAGCCCTTGTCCTTGTCGTAGAACTTGACCTTGCCGGTGGGCACGGGAACCTCGTCTGCGTCGCTGGTGGGTGCCGCTGGTCCGCCTTGGGCGGTCCGTCCAGGCTAGCCCGATCAGCCTAGGATGGGCACGTGCGTTCCCGGAAGCCGTCGAGCGCACGCCACCTGGCCCCCGAGCCCCCGCAGCCAGGCGAGCGCCTGGTCCGGACCGGCGCGCTCGTGTTCGGCGTCGGGACGCTGGGGATCCTGGCGGTGCTCGTGCTGTTCCTGCTCGGGCGCGACGACGTGCCGCTCGGGGCCACCCTCGTCGCCTCCCTGCTCCCCGTGGGCCTCGGGATCGCCCTCGTCGGGCTGCTGCGCGGAGCCCGTTCCCGGCGCTGAGTCAGGTCGTCCGGTTCATCGACCCCGAGCGGAACGCCTGGGCGGTGACGCGCGAGAACCCCTGCTGCCGTACGACGTCGAGCCCGGCCTCGTCCAGCCGGTCCAGAGCGGCGGCATCCAGCTCGATCCGGGCGGCTCCGTCGCCGAGGTCGCGCACCCGGAGGTCGACGACCTCGTCGAGATGCTCGCGCAGGGCGCGTTCGGCCCGGTCGACCCGAGCGAGGCCGCCCGGCGTGACCTGCAGCCCGTACGCGATCCGGCTCGCGAGGCAGGCCAGCGCCGGCTTGTCGGCCGTGGCCAGGCCCCAGGCCCTGCTGGCCTGGCGCACCTGCTGCTTGGTGAGGCCGGCGTCGAGCAGGGGCGTACGGGCACCGCGCTCCCGGGCGGCGACGATCCCGGGCCGGAAGCCCGCGACGGCGTCGTCGGCGTTGGTCCCGGTGGCGACCGCGGGCAGCCCCAGCGACGCCGCCAGCGGACCCAGCGTGTCGAGCAGCGTGGCCTTGCAGTGGAAGCACCGGTCCGGGCCGTTCGCGACGTATCCCTCCCGCGACAGCTCGTCGGTCTCGGGCGTCAGGTGGCGCACCCCGAGCGCGGCGGCGAACCCGGCGGCCGGGGCCAGCTCGTCCCTGGCCAGCGACGGGCTGACCGCGGTGGCCGCGACGACGCGCTCGGCGCCCAGGGCTCTGACAGCAGCTGCGAGAAGGAAGGCCGAGTCAGCGCCGCCGGAGAAGGCGACCAGCAACCCGTCGAGCCGTCGCAGGTCGGCCTCGAGCGCGGCGAGCCGCGCCGACAGCAGGTGACCGGCGAACCAGTCGGCGAACTCCGTGAGGTCCTCGAGCCGCACGTCTGCGCCCTCGGGCGCCACGCCGCCGGTCGCGACGCCGACGCACAGGGCCGAAGCGGCGCGGGCCGCCCGCACGTCTCCGGGGTGGTCCCCGACGTAGACCGTGGCCCCGTGCTCCAGCAGGGCCTCCGCCTTGGCCTCGGCCCAGAGCCACCCGACGACGGCGTCGACCTCGATGCCCAGGTCGCCGAGCGCCTGCCTGGCGAGCGGCTCCGACTTCGCGGTGACGACGACAGCCCTCCCGCCGGAGGCGCGGACGGCCGCGACCGCGTCCGCGGCGCCGGGGAGCAGGGTGATCAGCGGCGGCCCGGCGGTGGCCATCAGCTCCCGGTAGCGCGCGGCCGCGGGCTCGACGAGCTCCGGCACGACCCAGTGCGCCAGCTCGTGCTCGAGCGGCGGGCCGAGGCGGGAGGCCCAGAGCTCGGCGTCGAGCTCGACCCCCAGCTCGACACCGAGCTGGGTCGCGACGGCGACGACGGCTGCCCGCGGGTCGATGAGGGTGAGGTCGAGATCGAACCCGACGGTCAGCTGCACAGGCCGACAGTAGGTCGGCCTAGCCCTCCCCGGCCGAGAGCTGTTGACCGGTGTCTGCTGCCTTCGCTTCGCGCGACTCCCGGCTCTCGACGACGTACGGCGCGGCCGGGCCGTCGGCGCCCCCGTGCTCGTCACGTGGCAGGTCGGGCCCGTGACCGGGCCCAGGACCCTCGGCGTCGCTCGCCCCGGATCCGGGCCCTTCGACGGTCGAGGCGGCCGAGCCCTCGTCGACGCCCTCGGTGGTGGTGAGCAGGCCCTCGCTCGGGTTTGTCATGGCCGTTCCGTTCCCGAAGGGCCCCCCGGCGAACCGGCCTGGAACGCCGGGACCTGAGCCGCCCGCGCCGCATCGGCACGCACCGTGCGGGTGGCCGTCGTCGTCACCGCACCTCCCACGACCAGCGTCACCCCGAGGACGCCGAGCGCGACGCGGTAGCCACGAGCGTCGGCCAGCTGGGCCAGCAGCGGTGAGGCGAGGGCTCCCACGCCGAGGAACAGGATGGCGTAGGCGTAGGCCTGCGCACGCACCCGGGCGCCGCTCACCAGGGCCACCAGGCTGAAGTAGCAGGGCTGGTAGGCCCCGACGGCGACGCCCTCGAGGAGGTAGAAGAACGCCGACAGGGGGGCGGTGGGGGCGAGGACCACGCCGATCAGGGCGACCCCGATCGCGAGGACGGCGAGGCCGTCGTACAGCGCCAGCCGTTCAGGCCGTCCGTCCCGGAGGGCGCGCGTCGCGACGCGCTGGCCGAGGACCAGCCCGAGGACGATCCCGACGCCGGCCAGGAACGCGACGACGCCACGGCCGGCCGGTCCGTAGCCGTAGACCCGCTCGAAGAACAGGCTGGTCAGCTGAGGCAGCGTGATGATCGCGACGCCCACCACGGGCAGGGCCAGCCACAGCCGGCGCAGGGTCGGGACGCGGAAGAGCTCGGACCGCGCCTCCCTGGCCGACGGTGTCTCCCTCGCTGGAGGCGCCTGCCTGGCCGTGCTGGCAGGGGGCGTGGCCCCCGCGGCCGCAGCGACCACCGTCGCGGCGCTGGTCGTGGCTCCGCGTACCGGTTCGCGCAGCCGCAGCAGCACCGGCAGCAGGAGCAGCGTCGGGACGCACAGGAGCCCGAAGACGAGGCGCCAGTCGTAGAAGGTCGCCAGGGTCCCCACGACCACCGCGCTGCCGAGCCCGACCGGGTTGGCGAGGCGGTGCAGGGCGAACACCCTCGGGTGCGTCGTCGGCGCGTAGTAGTCGCTGAGCAGGCTGGCGTGCACCGGCTCGTTGACGATGCGCCCCACGCCGGCTCCGATGCGGGCCAGCAGCAGCACACCGACGGTGGGTGCCACGGCGGTGAGCACGGTGAAGCCGGCCCACGCCGCCGCACCGGCACCTGCGAGCCGTACGCGCCGCACCCGGTCGGCCAGCACGCCGATCGGCAGCGCCACGAACAACGACGTCACCCCGACCAGCGACGCGATCCCCACGATCGTGGAGTCGCTGACACCGAAGGTGTCCCGGATCTCGGGGGTGAGGACGCTGAACGCCACCCGGTCGAATTCGTCCACGAGGTTGAGCGCGAACAGCACGAGCAGAGGAGCGACGGGCGCGCCGTCCGTGACGGCGTGGAGCCTGGAGCCTCGCGCCACGTGACCTCCAGGGTCTGCGGCGGGAGCCCGCGCGCGCTGCCACCCTAGGAGCACGCCGTCGACACACCGGCGACTAGCCTCGTCCGGATGGAGCCCGCAGCCCGCAGCCTCGCGGACTGGTTGCGCAGCTGGCCGGACGAGCGCCTCGCAGCACTGCTGCAGGCGCGCCCCGACCTGGCGGTCCCGGTCCCCTCCGACATGGGCGTCCTGGCAGCCCGCGCCGCCGTGCGCCTGTCCGTCCTGCGGGCTCTCGAGCAGCTCGACGCGTTCACCCTGGCGCTGCTCGACGGGATGGTCCTGAGCGACGACACGACGTCCCTGGAGGCGCTGCAGGGGCTCGTGGCCGGTGCTGCATCACCGGCCAGGCTGCGCGCCGGCGTCGACCGGCTGCGCGACCTCGCCCTCGTCTGGGGCCCGGACGACGCGCTGCGGGTGGTGGGCCCGGTCCGCGACGTGGTGGCGCCGGCAGCAGCCGGCCTGGGACGCCCGGTCGCGACCCTGCTCGCCCGGCTGCGCCAGAAGGACGTCGAGCCGGTGGCCCGCACCCTCGGGCTCGACGGGGTCGCCGCGATCGTCGAGCTGTTCGCCGACGCCACCCGGCTCGGGGACCTGCTGGCCACGGCCGGGCCGGCGGAGCGACGCGTGCTCGAGGCGCTCGCCTCGGGGTCTCCGCTCGGCCAGGTGCAGGACGCGAGGCGGGCCGTCGAGGCGAGCGCGACCGACTCGCCGGTGCGCTGGCTGCTCGCCCACGGGCTGCTCGTCCCGATCGACGACAGCACGGTCGAGCTCCCCCGCGAGGTGGGGCTCCTCGTGCGGGGCGCTTCGGCGCTCGGCACGCTCCACCCCGAGCCGCCGCCGCTCGAGACGACGGCCGTCGGCGTCGCGAAGGTCGACGCGGCAGCGACCCAGGCGGCCGCCGAGGTGGTCAGCAAGGTGGAGGCCCTGCTCGAGTCCTGGGCGCTGCGTCCGCCGACGGTCCTGCGGGCCGGCGGGCTCGGGGTCCGTGAGCTGAAGCGGTCGGCGCAGAGCGCGGACACCTCCGAGACCACCGCCGCGCTCCTGATCGAGGTCGCCGCGGCGGCAGGCCTGTTCGACCAGTCGCAAGGCGTGGACCCCTCGTGGGTGCCGACCCCGGCCTTCGACACCTGGCTCAGCTCGCCGCCCGAGCTGCGCTGGGCCCGGCTCGCGACGGCGTGGCTGACCATGCCGCGGCTGCCGGGGCTCGTGGGTGAGCGCGACGACCGCGACAAGGTCCTGGCCCCCCTCGGTCCGGAGCTGGAGCGCTCCGGCGCGCCGGCCGAGCGGCGCCGGGTGCTCGACGCGGTGGCGACGGCTGACCCGGGGCGGAGCGTCGCGCGTACGAGCCTCACCGCCTTCCTGGTCTGGTCCGCGCCCCGCCGAGGGGGCCGCATGCGCGACCTGCTGCACCGCTGGACCCTCGAGGAGGCCGAGGTCCTCGGGCTCACCGGCCGGGGAGGGCTCGCGTCGTTCGCCCGGGCGCTGCTCGACGGTGACGAGGCAGGGGCGGCCAAGCGCCTCGGAGCGCTGCTCCCCGACCCGCTGGACCACGTGCTGGTGCAGCCCGACCTCACCGTCGTCGCTCCGGGGCCGCTGGAGCGCGAGCTCGCCCGCGAGCTGGCGCTGGTCGCCGACGTCGAGTCCACCGGCGGGGCAACGGTCTTCAGGGTCGGTGAGGAGACGGTCCGGCGCGCCCTCGACGCCGGTCGCAGCGCCGGCGACCTGCACGAGCTGTTCCGGTCCCGGTCGCGCACGCCGGTGCCGCAGTCGCTCACCTACCTGATCGACGACGTCGCCCGGCGGCACGGGCGCATGCGGGTGGGCGTCGCCAGCACCTACCTGCGATGCGACGACGAGGCACTGCTGACCGAGGTGATCGCCGCCCGCAAGACGGCACCGCTGCGCCTGCGCCGGCTCGCCCCGACAGTGCTCGTCACCGGGCAGCCGCTGGACCAGGTGCTCGAGCTGGTCCGGGCCGCCGGCTACGCCCCGGCGGCCGAGGCGCCGGACGGCGCGCTGCTGCTGGCGAGTGACGACGTACGCCGCACTCCCCTGCGCCAACGGCCGCACCGCTACGCGGAGTCGACCGTGCCCCCCGAGCAGGCCGCGCTGTCGGTCGGTGCGCTGCGCGCCGGTGACCTGGCCGCCCGAGCCGCCCGCCGCGCCCCGGTCACGACGACCCGCTCGACCACCGCAGACACGCTGGCCTTCCTGCAGCAGGCCGCGCGCGAGCGCCGCCAGGTGTGGCTCGGCTACGTCGACGCCCAGGGGCGATCGACCTCACGGGTCGTCGAGCCGCGAGGGGTCGAGGGCGGGTTCCTCACCGCCTGGGACCACCTGCGGCAGGAGGACCGGACGTTCGCGCTGCACCGGGTGACGGGGGTCGCGGACGTGGACGGGGGCTGAAACGCGCCGTCCTTGAGTGGCGACGAGGACTTCTTCGGCGTTCTTGCCTGACGCCTTGGCGGCAGTGGTACGTCGGAGGTCATTCAATCGAAACTTCGGCAGCACCCAGCCATTCAGAGGAGCTCATTGGACTCGGTGCAGTGATCTTCATCGCCGCCCTCTCCCTGCACAACCTCGGCTTGCGCAGTTCAAGGCCGCACGAGCAATGTGGCTCTACGCCACCGAGCGTGGTGAGTGTCCTCTGATCGGGGTGGCAGGCGCAGCCTGCCAGTGATGATGCGCCAGTCCAGACCGACCGATGGCAGCAGCCGGAGGCGGTAGCTGTCGAAGTTGCGGAAGCCGTGTCCGGCCCGCTTGACCTTCTTGATCGGGGCGTTGGTGGCTTCTGTCGGGCCGTTGCTGACCCCGCGCCGGCCGGTCGGGGTCCAGTAGGCCAACATCCCGCCGGTCCAGGCGTCGAGGGTGCGCGCGAGGCGCAGCAGCTCGGAACGTCGGAGCGGGCGCAGCGGTCCAGGATCCGCCAGAGCCGGCCCTGGGTGTCAGCGAGCTCGTGGCTGCGGGCGTAGAGCAGCTGGAGCTCCTGGGCGACGACCCATGCCCCGGTCAGTTGCCCGCGGGGGTCACCGACGGTCGGCGTCAGCGCGACCTTGGTCCACTGTCGCCGCTTCAGAGCCAGGGCGCCGCGGCGCAGCAGCCGCCGACCCCGGTAGAGCGGGTCCTCGCGGTGGGCCCGCCGACCGAGGGTCTCCTGCTGTCGGCGGCGCCGGACATCGTCGACGGCGGCCTGGCCCAGGCGCACGACGTGGAAGGCGTCCAGGACGCGCACCGCCTCGGGCAGGCTGGTGCGTAGGGCGGTGGCGTACCCGCGGAACGGGTCGAGCGAGGCGGTCGTGACCTGCTGCCGCCAAGCCGGGTCCTGCCCCGAGATCCACTGTTGGACAACGCTTCCCGACCGTCCGGGGACGACGTCGAGCAGTTGCGCCCGTTCCCGGCCGGGCCCGGACATCGCCACGATGCCGGTGACGAACTGGGTGTGGAAACCGGCGCTCGCGGCAGGAACGCCGTCTCATCCACCCCAACCGCGACGACCCCGGCGGTCCGGGCCGGATCGCCGATGAGCGGCTGGCCGTCGTCCCGCCCCGCCCGCATCACGGTGTGCCACCACCCGACCCCGAGCATCGCGGTACGCACGGGCGGCCCGACCTGCGGTCCGCGGCGGGCAGCGTCGATCCGCCCGTTGAGCTCGGTGACGATCGCGCGGACCCGGTGCTACGACCGCTCGCGGCCCAGCCGGCCGGGCAGGTCCTCGACCTCCTTGGCGACCGCGAGACCCGGGGGCAGCAGGGCGGAGACCGGGAGCTCCTCCTGCCGCACCTTCTCTCGCACCCACGCCAGCTCGTCGCTCGTCGTCCGGGGCAGGGGCTTGCCCGTGCCCGCGAGCCCCTCGAAGCTCCCGCGCTCGCGGGCCTCCCTCAGCTGGCGCTCGACCCACGACTCGAACGAGACGCCCGACGGCTTGCGCTCGGTCATGAGGGTGGCCTTCCCTCAGCGGCCACTGTCGACGCGTGAGCCCCGCTTACACGGCCTGCGACGCTCAACGCGTGGACCCCTCGGTGCAGGCCTACGTCAACGCGATCGACCCGGCGCGTCAGCCGCTGTTCGACCGGGTCCGCCGGCTCGTCCTGGAGGTCCACCCGACCGCCGAGGTGGTGCTCTCCTACAAAATGCCGACCTATGTCGTCGGTCGCCACCGGCTCTACGTCGGCGTGTGGCGCCACGGCCTGTCCTTCTACGGCTGGACGGCCGAGCGCACTGCGGGGTTCGTCGCCAGGCACCCCGACCTCGTCGGGAGCAAGGGCACCTTGAAGCTCACCCCCGCGGACGCGGAGGACATCGACGACGACGAGCTCAGGGCGTTCCTGGCTGCGGCGCTCGGCGACTGAGCTCCGGCCTCGCCGGCCGCTCCAGGAGCGTCGAGTCCGGTGGCCGGAAGCCGAACCGGGCGTACAGCTCGTGCGCGTCCTCGGTGAACAGCACCCACCGCAGCGCCGCGCCGGGCCCCCGCTCGATCATCTCCTCGACGAGGCGGACGCCCAGCCCGTGGCCGCGGTGCTCCTGCACCACGAAAACATCCGCCAGGTAGGCGATTCCGATCCCGTCAGACACCGCGCGGGCGAAGCCGACCATGCTGCCGCCGGCTGGCTCGTACGCGCCCACGACCCGCCACGCCCGCTCGACCTGCGTGGTGACGTCCTCCCGGCTGCGGTGCCGGCCCCAGTAGGCCTGCGTGGACAGGAACTGCCACACGACGTCCAGGTCCACCCGTGACGGGTCGTCGCTGACCAGGTAGCCGTCGCCCGTCACGGTCCGGGGACCCCGGAGGACCCGGCCAGGGCCGCGTCGTCGTCGTCCGGCGCGTCCCCGACGTGGAGGCGGACGGGCTCCCGGCGCACGCCGTCCCGGCTGCGTACCGCCGACCCCCTCGCTGTCCTCACGGTCATGGACCTTCCTACCGCGCGGACCTCGGCATGACCCGGCCGGGGCGTACACCCGCGCCACAGCCCCGTCGAGCACCACGAACAGGTGTGCGACCCGGCCGGGACGTCGCCGCGGACCTGCACTCGCGACAGCGCTCTCCTGGGCTTCCCCCGTCGCTCACGACGCCGGCCTGCTGTGGAAGCGGACCGCTGGAACGAGGCCCCGGCAGCCGGCTGAAGGACGTACGAGGGCTCCACGCCCGGGGGCAGCCTGGAGCGGGCTCCGAGCCCCGGGATGGGTCCAGCCGCCGTCGGCGTTGGACACTCCTGTGGTGACTCCCCCCGACGGCCCGCTCATCGTCCAGTCCGACAAGACCCTCCTGCTCGAGATCGACCACCCGCTCGCCGCCGAGTGCCGCGCGGCCATCGCCCCCTTCGCCGAGCTCGAGCGCTCGCCGGAGCACGTGCACACCTACCGGCTCACGCCGCTGGGCCTGTGGAACGCCCGGGCCGCCGGTCACGACGCCGAGCAGGTGGTCGACGCGCTCGTGCGGTTCAGCCGCTACTCGGTGCCGCACGCGCTGCTGGTCGACGTCGCCGACACGATGGACCGCTACGGGCGGCTGCGCCTCGAGGTCGACCCGATCCACGGCCTCGTCCTGCGCACGACCGACCGGGCCGTACTCGAGGAGGTCGTGCGCAACAAGAAGGTCAGCCCGATGCTGGGCGCGCGCCTCGACCCCGAGACCTGCCTGGCGTTCCCGTCCGAGCGGGGTCGGCTCAAGCAGGCGCTGCTCAAGGTGGGCTGGCCGGCTGAGGACCTGGCGGGCTACGTCGACGGCGAGGCCCACGAGATCGTCATGCGCGAGGACGGCTGGCAGCTGCGCGACTACCAGAAGCTCGCGGTCGACGGGTTCTGGCTCGGCGGCTCGGGTGTGGTCGTCCTCCCCTGCGGCGCGGGCAAGACGATCGTGGGCGCTGCCGCGATGGCGCGCGCTGGCGCGACCACGCTGATCCTGGTCACCAACACCGTCTCGGGGCGGCAGTGGAAGTCCGAGCTGCTCAAGCGGACGACCCTCACCGAGGACGAGATCGGCGAGTACTCCGGGGAGAAGAAGGAGATCAAGCCGGTCACCATCGCGACCTACCAGGTGATGACCACCCGCCGGAAGGGCGAGTACGCCCACCTCGAGCTGTTCGGGGCCCGTGACTGGGGACTCGTGGTCTACGACGAGGTCCACCTGCTGCCGGCGCCCGTGTTCCGGATGACGGCCGACCTCCAGTCGCGCCGGCGCCTCGGCCTGACCGCGACGCTGGTCCGCGAGGACGGCCGCGAGGGCGACGTCTTCAGCCTGATCGGGCCGAAGCGCTACGACGCCCCGTGGAAGGACATCGAGGCCCAGGGCTGGATCGCACCGGCCGACTGCACCGAGGTGCGGGTCACCATGACCGACGCCGAGCGGCTGAACTACGCCACCGCCGAGCCCGACGAGCGCTACAAGATCGCCGCGACGGCCCACACGAAGATCGCGGTGATCCGCAAGCTCGTCGAGCGCCACGACGACCAGGTGCTCGTGATCGGCGCCTACCTCGACCAGCTGGACGAGCTCGGCGCGGCCCTCGACATGCCCGTCATCCAGGGCTCGACCAAGAACGCCGAGCGGGAGCGGCTCTACGAGGCGTTCCGCAACAAGGAGATCCCGGGGCTGGTCGTGTCGAAGGTCGCGAACTTCTCGATCGACCTGCCCGAGGCGACGATCGCCATCCAGGTCTCGGGAACGTTCGGCAGTCGGCAGGAGGAGGCCCAGCGCCTCGGCCGGGTGCTGCGCCCCAAGGAGGACGGTCGCTCGGCGCACTTCTACACCGTCATCAGCCGCGACACCGTCGACCAGGAGTACGCCGCGCACCGGCAGCGCTTCCTCGCCGAGCAGGGCTACGCCTACACGATCGTCGACGCCGACGACGTGCTCTCCAGCGGCTGACCAGGTGCCCCGACCGACCGTTCCGGTCCTGGCACCGGGAGCCCCCGGCTCGACGGTGCGCGCCGTCGGGTGGCACGACATGCACCTGCACGCCCGGCTCTCGGACGACTAGTGGTCCTCCACCCGGCACTGGTCGAAGCGGCGGCAGCAGTGCGCCGTGACCTCGGCCCCCTTGGCCACGACGCAGCCCTCGAGCAGGCCATCGCCACGCGCAGCTGGTGGCTGGACGAGTGGGAGGCGGGTGCCGAGCTCGTCCTCTGCCTGCTCGCGCAGGACGTCCAGGAGGCGGTGCACGCCACGGACCCGACCTGGCCGCTGTGCTCGGAGACCTCGTGCCCGGAGCGCTTCGGGCACGCCCTGTTCGTCGAGCCGGACCTCGGGCCCGACCCCTTCTGGACCTGCCACCGCACCGGCCTGCCGGTGGCCCCGGTCGGGTCGCTGCGCGGCTGAGCCAGAGCTACTCGAAGCGCTCCCAGACGACCACGGTGTTGCCGCCCTGCGCGGACAACGCCCACGGCGCGGAAGACGCCGACGAGCCCCCGGGGGCGGGCGGTGGAGATCAGGGGCAGCGGACGGCCGCACAGGTCTCGGGCGTACGCAGGACCGCCCAGCCGCGCCCCTTGCGCTGCATGCGCAGCGGGACGACCTGCACGTCGCCCTGCCGGGTCACCTCCACCCGGGCGGTGGCCTCCCGGGACGACTGCTGCTCGACGCCTTGCAGGGTGATGCCGATCCCGGAGGCGCGGTCGCGGTTCTCGGCCGTCCCCGTACGCAGGACGAGGCAGCGCTCGCGCTGGGGCCGGGGGTCTGCCTGCCCGGACGGGTCGACGACCGACAGCTCCTCGAAGGCCGTGCAGTCCCCGAAGACGGTCGCTCCGGTCCAGGCGAGCGCCGTGCCCCGGGGCGTCGCCAGGCGGCGCAGGTCGACCACGGCGACGGTCCCGACCGCCAGGCTGAGCCCGATCAGGACGGCGAGCAGCGTCTCGGGGCCACGCCGGATCCGTCGCGCGTTGGTCCGCTCGAGCTTCTGCTCGGCCCGGGCGTAGATGCGCTCCTCGCGCTCCCGCCGGGTCTCCGGGACCGGGACGTCGCCGGCGGTCAGCGGACCGACCGGCGCAGGTCGGCCACAGCGGGGGCCAGGCGCGCCCAGTCCTCGCTCGGGACCGAGAACGGGTCGGGGCCGAGCAGCTGCAGGCACACGTGGTCGGCCCCGGCGTCGAGGTGCTCCTGCACCCGGTCGGCCACGGCCTGCTCATCCCCGCCGACCACGAGGGCGGCCTTGAGCCGGTCGCTGCCGCCGCGCACGGCGTCGCTCTCTTCGAACCCCTGCCGGAACCAGCTGTTCCGGTAGTTCGGCAACCCCGTGTAGATCTCCAGGTGCCAGTGCGCCCGCTCGCGCACCACCTCCGGGTCGTCGGACAGGACGACCGCCTGCTCGACCGCCAGCAGCGGTCCCTCGCCGAGGACCTCCCGGGCCGAAGCCGTGTGCTCCGGGGTCACGAGGTAGGGATGCGCTCCCTGGGCCCGGTCGCGGCTGAGCTCGAGCATCTTCGGTCCGAGGGCAGCCAGGACCCGCGGCGGCGAGGTGGTGCCGCCGGCTGCCGCGAAGCTCGCGCCGTCCAGCGCGTCGAGGTACTCCCGCATCGCGGCGACCGGCTTGCCGTAGGAGTGGCCGCGCATCCGCTCGACGAGCGGCGCGTGACTGACGCCGAGCCCGAGCACGAAGCGACCCGGGTGCAGCTCCTCCAGCAGGCGGGCGGCCGCGTTGGCCGCCACGGCGTCACGGCCGTAGATGCTGGCGATGCCGGTGGCGACGGCCATCCGACGACTCGCACCGAGGTAGAGGGCGGCTGCGCTGAAGGCCTCCCGCCCGTACGCCTCGCCGAACCACAGCGCGTCCCAGCCCTGGTCGTCGAGCTCGGCGACCGCGTCACGGGCGGCGAAGGCGTCGAGGACCTCGAGCGCGGAGGTCCAGAGCCCGACCGGCCCCGGCAGCAGGGCGCTGGTCACCCGTAGACGAGCCGGGTGATCCAGTCGGCCACCAGCGCGGGCTTGCTCTCACCCTCGATCTCGACGGTGTAGGTCTTGGTGACCTGGAGGGTGTTGGCGTCCTTGGCCTCGACGGCCTTCAGCACGGACGTCGCACGGATCTTCGACCCGACCTTCACCGGGTTGACGAAGCGGACCTTCTCGAAGCCGTAGTTGACGCCCATGACCACGCCGGTCAGGCGCTCGGCCGGCTGGGGGACCGACTCGGCCAGCTTGGTGAGCAGGGACAGGGTCAGGAACCCGTGAGCGATCGGCACGCCCCACGGCGAGAGCGTCTTGCACAGCTCGGGGTCGACGTGGATGAACTGCTGGTCCTCGGTCACGTCCGCGAACGCCTGGATGCGCGCCTGGTCGACCTCCAGCCAGTCGCCGCTGCCCTCCGACTCGCCGATGGCCTTGGAGTACAGCTCGTACGCGGTCTCGCCGTTGGTCGCCATGGTGCCGCTCCTCCTGGTGCGTGGGTGTCCCACCCAGGATCGCAGACGGCGTGTGCCCGGCCCCACGACGGGCACGGGACAGGACATGCCTGACTCCGTGACCGTCACCCTCCCCTCGCCCTCCGCTGCGGTCTCCCGGATCGACCCCGAGCTCGCGCACCAGCTGGTGGGCCAGCTGTCGGTCGGGCTCGGTGCCCTCGCGGTCCTCGCCCCCTCCACCACCGCCCGGCTCTTCGGGATCACGGCCGGTACGACGGCCGCCCCACTTCTCGTCCGGATGGTCGGGGTGCGCAACGCCACGGCGGGTGTGCGCACGTTGCAGGCCGAGGGCGAGGACCTGTCGCGCGCCCTTCAGGCCGGGCTCGTGCTGGGGGCCGTCGACGCGACCGCCGTCCTGCTCGCGGCCCGCAAGGGGCTGATCAGCAAGAAGGCAGCGCTCGGCGCGCTGACGCTGCTCGGCGGCATCGCCGTGCTGGGCGTGGCGGCCGGGCGCGGTACGCGCAGGTAGCGCTCTCGAGCCCGGCTCGTCTCATCCGCTCCTCCCACCCGCCCCTTCGGGTGACGGCACCCCGTCAGAGGTCCTTGCGCAGGAACGAGGTCGCCGCGAGGCCCCAGATCATCACGACCCACACGGCGGCCCAGGCGAGGTAGGCCGGAGTCAGGGGCGCCGCGCTCAGGAACGGGAAGGCGTCGGCGTCCGCACCGCCGCTGATCTGGATCAGCGCCGAGGGGTCCTGGAAGCCGTGCATCGCGCCGCGCCAGAGGCCGTCGGTCGGCAGCAGCATGCGCGAGACGCTGCCGACCCGCTCGACCGCCTCGTTGCCGAGTGACGCGCCGACCCCGCCGACCACCCCCGCCACCCAGGTCGTGCAGAACAGGCCGACCGCGACCACCCCGGACGCCATGGGGGAGATGGCCGTCGAGAGGAGCATGGCGAGGGTGAGCAGCACGGTCGTCTGCGCGGCGAGCAGCGCGAGGGCGGACGCCGGTTCTGGTGGCCAGTAGCCCACCACGGCCCAGACGATGGTGATCTGGGCGAGTCCGGCGAGCACGACGAAGCCTGCTCCGAAGCCCACGAGGCCGAGCCACTTGCCGAGCAGGAAGGCCGACCGGCGGATCGGTCGGGCCAGGACGGCCAGCGCGATGCCCGACTCGGTCTCGCCCGACAGCGTCGGGCCGGCGAGGAACGCGGTGCCGAGGGCGGCGATGAGGCTGAAGCCGAACATCACCAGGTTGAGCACGATGGAGGCGGTCAGCCTCGCCTCACCCGTCGTCAGCGTGCCGCCCGACTCCGCCGCGAGCCGCGAGAACCCCCAGCCGCTCAGGGCGAGGAGCACCACGGTGAGGGCCGTGAGCGCGAGCAGCACCCGCCTGCGCGAGGCCTCGCGCAGGGTGAGCCCCGCGATGGTCAGCACCGTCCGGACCGTCGTCACCGCTGAACTCCCTCGGACCCCGCGGCGGCCCGCCCGGCGGCGCCCTCGCGCAGGATGCCCAGGAGCTTCTCCTCCAGGCTGATCCGGCCCGGCTCGACCGCGTGCACCCTCGCGCCGAGGGTGACCAGCTCGGCGACCAGGTCGGGGACCGCCCTGCCGAGGTCGTCGACGGGGAGCGCGACGGTGTACCAGTCGCCCTCCTGATCCGCCTTGCCCGTCGCGAGGAGCCGGGCTCGAGCCTGCGCGGACAGGTCGGTCAGGTGCAGCCGGAGCTCGCGCTGCCCGAGCAGCTCGGCCAGCGTGCCGGAGGCGGCGACCTGCCCGCGGTCCAGGATGACGACCCGGTCGCAGACCCGCTCGACCTCGCCGATCAGGTGGGAGTTCAGCAGGACGGCGACGCCCCGTCCCTTGAGCTCCAGGACGATGTCGCGCACGTCGGCCCGTCCGAGCGGGTCGAGCGCACTGGTCGGCTCGTCCAGGACGACGAGGTCGGGCCTCGCCACCAGGGCGACGGCCAGGCCCAGCCGCTGCTGCATCCCCTTGGAGAAGCCGCCCAGGCGGTCGCCGGCCCGGTCCGCGAGACCCACGAGTGCCAGGCACTCGCGCTGGTCGTGCTCGCTCACGTCGACCCCGGACAGGCGCACGTGCAGGGCGAGCAGCTCGGAGGCGTCGAGCCACGGCTGGTACCGGAACAGCTCCGGGAGGTAGCCCACGCGGACCCGGGCGGCCGGATCGGAGGCGGGCGCCCCGAGGAGCATCACCTCGCCGGCGTCCGGGCGTACGAGCCCGAGGAGCATCTTGATCACGGACGTCTTGCCGGCGCCGTTCGGTCCCAGCAGACCGACGACCTCGCCGCGGTCGACCGAGAAGGACACGCCGGACACGGCCTGCTGCTTGCCGTACCGCTTGCGCAGCCCGGAGCACCACACGGCCGGCGCCGACGGCAGGTCGGCGACCAGCTGCGCGGCGGCAGCTCTCGCCGCTTCGGGCCCGGCCGGGGCGAGCCCGGCGGCGGTCACCGGAGTCCCCGGGCGACGGCCACGACCTCGTCACTGTCGAGGGCCCCGGCGACGACGGTCAGGACGCCCTCGTCCACCCACACCACCGCGGCGAGGGTCCGGTCGCGGGTGCGCAGCAGGGTGGCCACGTTGCCGTCCACCTGCGTCGTCGTGGTGACGAGCTGGTCCGCGGGGACCGGCAGCGGCAGCGTCGACCCGTCGGCGGCGAAGCTGCGGAGCTGGTCCGCGACCTGGTCGGGGAAGCCGGGCAGCGACAGCAGGTAGTCGCGGACCACCTCGAAGGGCACGCCGGAGGAGAAGGCGGTCGGAGCCACAGCGCGACCGACGACCAGGGCCGGCGCCCCGGCCGAGGACGCCCAGACCTGGGCGACGCCGGGTCCGGCGTCCAGCCGGACCGAGCTCCCCGACAGGCCCGGCGGGACGGGAGGGAGGGGCTCACCCGCCCCGGCCGCCGCCCGGGCGGCCTTCTCGGCGGAGAACGTGAACGTCGCGCTCACCTTGCCGCCCACCTGGTAGACGGGGTCTGCGGTGACCCCGCCCGGCAGCTCGGACACCGCCGGCACGTCCAGTCCGGTCTCGGCAGCAGCCGCGGCCGCGTCCGGGACCTCGTGGACGTCAGGCTCGGACGTCACGGCGAGGTCGCCGTAGGCGCTCAGGTCCGGCAGCGCGAACAGGTCGCCGGTCGCGATGCTGAGCGGGGCGACCCGCTCGGTGCGGAACACCTGCAGCCAGTCGTTGGCCGCGGCGGTGCTCGCACCGGTCAGGACCACGGCCACGGCGAGGGCGGCCACGGCAGGACGGCGGAGCCCCGCCCTCAGGCGGGAGGGACGGGGGCCGGAGTGCCGCCCCGGCCCGGCAGCGCTCTTCCGCCCCGGACGCGAGGGTCCGGGCGCTGCCAGGCGGGGCGCCCGTGCGGACGTGGAGCGGGCCGACCCCCCGGCGGCCAGGGCCTCGTGGCGCGCCCAGGCAGCCGTGAGGTCGACGTCCGCGGACCCCTCGCTCCCGAGCGCAGCGCCGACGAGGTGGGCGTCGTCGCGGGCGGCGGCGAGGACTGCGAGGCAGTCCGAGCAGTCGACGACGTGGGCGCGATCGGCGTCGGCCACCCCTGCCGGCTCGTCGAGCAGTCGGCGCAGCACGCCCTCAGTCGGATGACGCATGACGGATCAGCTCCTTGCGAAGGGTGGACTCGGCGCGGCGCACGGTGGTGCCGACGCTCCCGGGGGACAGGTCGAGGGCCGCAGCGACGTCGGCGTAGCTCAGGCCGCTGTGCCGCAGTACGAGGGCCACGGCGTGCTTGTGGGGCAGCCGGGCGAGGGCGGCACGCACCCGACGGCGTTCCTCGAGCGTCACCACCGCGTCGGCGACGTCGGGGAGCGTGTCGTCGTTCGCGGCGATCACCTCCCGGGCGGCCCGGCGCCGACCCGCTCGGAGCTGGTTCAACGCGGTGTGCGCGGCAGCCACGCACAGCCACCCGCGGGCCTGCCCGGTGGGCACCGAGGACCGCCCGAGCGACAGGAACACCTCCTGGGCGACGTCCTCGGCCTCGTCGCGCGAGCCGAGGACGCGAGCAGCCACACCGACCACCAGGGCGTAGTCGCGACGGAAGACCTCGGCGAGGTCTGCCCGCACGTGCCCGGGACCGCTGCGCGCCACGACCCGCTCCCCCCGTCCTGGTCGGTCCGCGTCCGGCGCGACCGGGCGCGCGGTGCGTACGTCGTTGATCAGGCTCATGTCTCTACAGCACCGCGGCCCGCCTGGATGTGACACAGCGCCGGACATCGGCCGCGGGGAAGTCGCTTGACCGGGCACGGTAGGACGGCAGCCTGACCCCGTCGCTGCGCGGCGCGCGTCCGCCGAGCACCACGGGTGGAGATGCGACCGCCGGGCGGACCGTTCCCGTACCCGTAGCTGGGCCCGCTCGTGGTGCCCGGGCGGTCCCCGGTCCCCTGGCTGCGGTGCCTGGCGACGGCCGAGTCCGGGCGGGAGCACCTCGTCGCGCACGGGTTCGACGCGCTCGAGCAGCGGCTCGAGCGCGGCCGACGCCGACTCCTGGCTGTTCGACCGACCCGGTCGGCTGAGCGCCTCGAGCAGGGAGACCACCTGGCTGACCGACCGGACAGGTGATCGGCCGGGGGAAGCCGGCGTTCGCCTGTGCGCCTGCCTCCACCCAGCCGATCACCCGGGCCAGCCAGCTTGATCGGCTGGGTGGGCTCCAAGGTTCCTGTCCGGTGCCCAGGTCACCCAGCCGATCACGGATCTGGGCGGAAGATCGGCTGGGGGACCTGCCGGTCGGGACGGCGGCGGTACGCCCCGGCGCACAACGCCGACGGGGCGGCCCTCCCGAAGGAGGACCGCCCCGTACAGGCAGTGCGTCTCGGCGGAGCCGAGCAGTACGTGGTGGTGCAGAGGGGACGCGGACTAGAAGTCCATGTCTCCCATGCCGCCGCCACCGGGCATGCCGCCGCCGCCGGCCGGAGCCTTCTCGGGCTTGTCGGCGATGACGCACTCGGTGGTGAGGAACAGCGCCGCGATGGACGCGGCGTTCTGCAGCGCCGAGCGGGTGACCTTGGCGGGATCGATGATCCCCTCCTTGATCATGTCGACGTACTCGCCGGTCGCGGCGTTGAGGCCCTGACCGTTGGGCAGGTTGCGGACCTTCTCGACCACGACGCCACCCTCGAGGCCGGCGTTGATCGCGATCTGCTTGATCGGGGCCTCGAGCGCGAGCCGCACGATGTTCGCGCCGGTCGCCTCGTCACCCACCAGGTCGAGCTTCTCGAACGCGGTGACCGAGGCCTGCAGCAGCGCGACGCCACCACCGGCGACGATGCCCTCCTCGACAGCTGCCTTGGCGTTGCGGACGGCGTCCTCGATGCGGTGCTTGCGCTCCTTGAGCTCGACCTCGGTGGC
>JAOPWP010000105.1 GCA_025965615.1 Frankiales bacterium | reverse complement strand
TCTCTCACAGGGTCAACCTGGTAAGGCCCCCGACTAGACCATCGGGTTGATAGGCCGGAAGTGGAAGCCCAGCAATGGGTGCAGCTGACCGGTACTAATAGGCCGAGGGCTTGACCACAAACTGCTGCTCAACTCGGTTCGCCGACAAGAGCAAACGCGTCCACTGTGCGGTTCCCGAGATACGGTCGGGAGCCCGAACGATCGAACGGCAGGAAACTCTGCTGCTCGCACGAGCACCACCGACATCTCCATAGAGTTACGGCGACCATGGCGAAAGGGAAACGCCCGGCTCCATTCCGAACCCGGAAGCTAAGCCTTTCAGCGCCGATGGTACTGCACGGGAGACTGTGTGGGAGAGTAGGACGTCGCCGGACATACTTTGACGAGGGTCATGCACATTGTGCATGGCCCTCGTCGCGTTTCAGGGCCCCGTCTTGATGAACAAGGGAGTGCGCAGTGCCCGATCAGGGCGAGAACCAGCGCGACCCGCGCCCGCCGTCGGCGGGATCGGCGTCGCAGGCATCGGGAGCCGCATCGCGACCGGCAGCGACGGCACGTCCCGACACTCGGGACGCCTCGGGGCGCAGCACTCGGCAGGGAACGGGCCGGGCCGCGGGGCGAGCTGGTGATGAGCCGGGCCGGGCCGGTCGGGCCCAGGGCAGCAAGCCGGGGGCTCCTGGCTCTGGTAGCGGATCGAGGCAGACGACCCGGACGTCCGCCGGTGGCGGGCCGGCGGCGAAGCGTGCTCCTGCGGGTGGCGTTGGCCGTCCCAGGGGAGAGGGGACGCGCGTCGAACGGCCGGGCGCATCGGCTGGAACGTCCCGTGCTGCTGGTCGTCCGGACCGCCTGGACGGTCGTGGCGGAGAGCGGGATCGGTCGGGCGCTCACGGGGTGCGGGGTTCGGCGCCGGCTGCGGGGGCATCGGGCGCACCGGCCTCGGGGCGGCCCGGGGCCGGTAGCGGTGGCGCGGCTTCCCAGGGTCGTCCCTTCTCCGGACGGAGGGTGCCTGATCGGCCGGGGGCTCCCAGCCGGGGGGGCGCCCCTGCGCGCGCTGCCCAGCCCGGCGATCGCTACCGTCCCGGCACGGCGTCGCCCGACAGTGCGATGTCCAGCCGCGTGGAGGGCGGGGCGACCTCGTCGACGCCGTCCGTTCCGGCAGGCCACGGGCAGGACCGGGGCGCCCGGCAGGCCCGCCAGTTCGGTGACCGGCCGAGCTGGGACCCGCCGGCGCGCAGTCTTGCCCGTGCCAAGCCGACGACGTCCGGGGCATCGTCCCGGACCTCGGACCGCGCGGCCCAGAGCTCCAGGCCTGAGGTTGATGGTCGAGGAAGCGCCACGTCGACTTCTCGACCTGTCGCCGGCTCGCAGGGTCCGCCTCGAGGACACGATCGGCCGGGCTCGGCGGCGGCCGAGGGCCGTTCTGCTGCAGGTTCGTCACGGGCGTCCGGCGCGCCCGCCTCCAGGGGCCCCGCCCGCGGCAAGCCGGAGCGGGCCGCCTCGTCGTCCCGGCCCGGTGCGGACGCGGGCGGCGATCGGGCAGCTCGCGCCCGTCGCGAGGCGATCGAGCGGCGGGAGTACGACCCCCGTCGCGAGCAGCGTCGTCAGGCGACGCGAGTGGCGCTGCCCGACGACGTCGATCCGCGGGCCCTCGACCCTGACGCGAGGAAGGAGCTGCGCTCCCTGAGCAAGGAGGCGGCCGAGCTGGTCGCCAAGCACCTGGTCATGGCGGGCCGGCTGCTCGATGACGAGCCTGAAGCCGCCCTCGCGCACGCACGTGCCGCGCGCGCCATGGCTGCCCGCATCGGGGTCGTCCGCGAGGCCGTCGGCCTGGCTGCCTACGCGATGGAGCAGTGGACGGAAGCCCTGGCCGAGCTGCGAGCAGCCCGGCGCATCACGGGACGTCCGGACCACCTGGCGGTCTTCGCCGATTGCGAGCGGGCGCTGGGCCGGCCTGAGCGTGCCCTCACCTACGCCGATGACCCGGCCGTGCCTGGGCTGCCCCAGGAGGAGAGGGTGGAGCTCGTCATCGTGCTGGCGGGCGCTCGTGCCGACATGGGGCAGGTCGATGCGGCCGTGCTGACGCTCCAGGAGCCGGCGCTGCGGACGTCAGCCAAGCGGTCCTGGGCCGGGCGCCTCTGGTACGCCTACGCCGACATGCTGGCCAAGGCCGGGAGAGCCGAGCAGGCCCGCGAGTGGTTCGCACGGGTGGTGGAGCTCGACGACGCCGAGGCTACGGATGCGGTGGACCGGCTCCTGGAGCTGGACGGCGTGGAGCTCATCGACCTGGCTGACGAGGCCGAGGCGGAGGCGGAGGCGAGTCCGTTCGCTGGGGACGAGGCAGACCTGGAGCTCGCGGCGTACATCGAGCGGACCTATGGCGCGACGCGCGCACCCGGCCCGGTGGGGGAGCCTGTGTCTGGACCTGAGGTCGAGCCGTCGATGCACGTCGATGGCTTGACGTCAGCGGATCCAGAGGCCGACGGCCCGCTATCAGCGGGAGCAGGGCCGTCGACGGGAGCAGACGACGTGCCGGCTCGAGCTCCCGGGCCCGTGGTGCCGCCGGCCTTCAGCGACGGGACGCAGGGCTCTGACGCCCCTGCCCCGGCACCGGGCCAGCCGGAAGCTCTGCAGGACTCAGACGGAGAGACAGGCGCCCAGGACGCGCCCTTGCGCCTGTTCGAGTAGCCGCCAGGGTCGTCCGGTCAGCTCTCGGCGGCGTCCTCGGTGCGGTCCAGCCAGTGGAAGATGCCGGTCAGGTTGGTGGCGTCGCTGTTCAGCGCCTGCCACTTGCCCGTCGGGTCGTCGGCCAGCGCGGCGTAGCGGTCAGCGGTCCGCTCCCGTACGGCCGCGACCGCGTGGTCGAGGTCGAGGTCGCGCTGCCGGCAGCCTCGGGCGAGCTCGACCCACAGCTGCAGCTCCTCGGCGCTGCGCTCGAGCACGCTGTCGACGTCCTGCGCGGGCCCGTAGTGGCTGAACAGCAGCCGCTGGGGCTGCAGCTCCTGGAACGCCGCCAGGCTGGACAGGCAGAGGTCGAGGTCGAAGTCGGGGGGAGGGGTGGCCGGCCGGACGAGATCCGCCTCCGGGACGTAGATGCCCGCCGCGTCCCCGACGTAGAGGTCGCCGGTCCAGGAGTCCAGCAGGCCGACGTGATGGGAGGCGTGGCCGGGGGCGTAGGTGCTGCTCAGGCGCCGGCCGTCGCCCAGGTCGACCTCTCCCGTCGCGCCGAGGGCGCGGACCCGCTCCGCGGGAGTCGCGAGCAGCTCACCGAACAGGCTGTCCAGCACGCCGCCGTAGACCCGACGGGCGGACGCGAGCAGGCGCGCGGGGTCGACAAGGTGCCGAGCGCCCCGTTCGTGGACCACGATCTCTGCCTCCGGGAAGGCCGCGGCCAGGTCACCCACCCCACCCGCGTGGTCGAGGTGGATGTGCGTCACGACGATGGTCGCGAGGTCCCGTGGACCGATCCCCAGAGCGGCGAGCTCCTCCACGACGAGCGCAGCGCTGCGGGCGGCACCGGTCTCCACGAGCGCTGGGCGCGAGGAACGGATGAGGTAGGCGGCGGTGATCCCGTCGTAGCCGCCCATCTGCGTGTCCAACAGGTGGACCTCGCTGCCCAGGGCGGTGGCACCGAGCAGGCCATGGGCCCCCGGGGATCCGTCGTCCACAGCTCGACCGTCCATGACCGCTCCATCCACACGTCGTCCGGGACGGCAGCCGAGCCGCCCGGTCCGGCGCATCGTAGGCAGAGGCCGGACGCCGGCCGCGACGACGAGGGGGCGGGGCGTGGGCAAGGACGAGAAGGAGCCGATCGAGGCTCGCAACGAGGTGCTGGTCGTGGGCCGGGTCTCGGGGTCCCCGCAGGAGCGGCAACTGCCCAGCGGCGACCTGCTCGTCTCCTGGCGGGTGGTGGTCGACCGCGCCGTCAAGGCGGTCCCGGGGGTCCGGACGGCGACGGTCGACACCGTCGACTGCACCGCGTGGACACCAGGGCTCCGCCGCACCGCTCGAGGCCTGAGCGATGGTGACGTGGTCCAGGTGGAGGGCGCGCTCCGGCGGCGGTTCTGGCGGGCCGGCGGGGGAGCGGCGAGCCGGTGCGAGGTGGAGGCGCGAGCGCTTCGTCGGCTGAGGAAGGCGGCGAGCATCCCCCGGTGAGCTCGACCATCGGCCGTCCCTTCGGCCAGAGCAGCCGCCGGCGGCGAGCGCACGCACGCACGCACGAGGCTGGCGGGACGACCCTTCAGCCGTCCGTGTGATCGCGAAGGACCACGCCGCTGCGGGGCTTGGGCGTGAACAGGGTCGACTTCCGCGGCATCCGCTCCCCGGCTGCGGCGACCGCGGCCACGGCGGCCACCGGTGTCGGGTTGAGCAGCACGGCCGTCCCACCGGTGCCCGTGGCCGCGCCCAAGGCCGACAGGATCTCGTGCGCGTAGCCGACGTGCTCCACGTCGTCGGCGAGCCCCCACAGGTGCGGCACCACGTAGGCGTGCAGCACGGTCACGTCCAGTCCGGACCAGGCCGCCGAGCTGCCCGGCGGCAGGGCCGCGGCGAGGCCGGTCAAGTCGGGCTGGCTCAGCAGGTGGAGCTCTTCCCCGTCGCCCGAGGCGAGCAGGAAGGCAGGTCCTGAGCGTCCCGCGGCGGCGAGTGCGTCCAGCCCCTCGTCCAGCGGCGCCTCGAGCCGGCGCACGACCATGCCCGCTCCGGCCCGTCGCGCGAGCTCCCCAGCCCTGATCCCCGGCACGACGCGGTGGATCGGGTGGACCTCGGGGCCGAACGACGTCGCGTCCACGAGCAGGCACAGGCCCGCGTCCCACGGCCCGGGACCATGACCAGCCTCGTGACGCAGCTGCTGACGCCGCAGGTAGGTCGCGTACCGGTGGTGGCCGTCTGCGATCAGCGCCTTGCGTCCGTGCAGGTCCTCGGCCACAGCCTGCAGCGTCGAGGCGTCGGTCAGGGCCCAGAGCCGATGACGCAGGCCGTCTCCCAGCACTGCGTCGACGAGGAGCTCACCTGTCCCAGGACCGTCGACGGATGAGACGGCCTCACTTGCGGCTCCGCCTCCGTCGTACACCAGGAAGATGGGCTCGAGATCGGCACCTGTCGCGGTGTAGAGCGCGAGCCGGTCGCTCACCGGGCCGGCCATCGTGTTCTCGTGCGGGAGGACGATCTCGTCCTCGGGCGGGCTCAGTGCGAGCGCCCCCACCAGCCCGCGCTGGACGTGCCCGTGGGGGTCGGCCTGCTCGTAGACATACAGCGCCGGCGTCGGGTCCGGCGCGAGCACTCCACGCTCCCGCCATGACCGCAGGAGCGTTGCCGCGCCCGTGTACCTGTCCTGACCTGGGAAGACGCCATCACGTGGGAGGATGAGGCGGACGACGTTGTCGTCGCACAGGGCTTCGAGGGAGGCCGCTTGGTCGGCGTTGATGACGTCGTAGGGCGGGCAGGTCAGGTCTCGGAGGTCACCGGCGACCGCGGTGTCGAAGCGAAGGGCTCGAAACGGCGAGAGGACGAGGCCGCTCGGACGAGGGATGCCGGGACGCGACGGCCCCTGGCCGGTGTCGTTCATGCGGCGACAGTAGGTGCGTGGCCTGTGGTTCGGGGCCGCGCGACGAGCACGACGAGGAGGGACCAGCGTGTCTGAGAGTCGGTACGACCCCCGGTACGACCCCCGCGCACCTGACGAGGAGCGTCCGCGCCCGTTCTCCGACCTTCCCCCGCCGCCCCCTGACGTGGTCCCGTCCGGCGAGATGTACGACTGGTTCATCCGCGGTGTCGACCTGCTCGAGAGCGGTGACACCAACGCCGCCGTGCAGCTGCTGCAGCACTGCGCTGAGGCTGAGCCCGAGTCGCGTCAAGTGCGCGAGGCGCTCGCGCGGGCTCAGTTCGACGTGGGGATGTACGACGAGGCCCGGGAGAACTTCACCTGGATCCTGTCGGTGAACCCCGCCGACGACTACGCGCAGTTCGGGTTGGGCCTGGCCGCCACCAAGGCGGGCGACCTGCCGAGCGCCGTCGAGCACCTGGCCCTCGCTGCGGCCATGCGCCCCGACATCGCCTACTACTCCACCGCGCTGCGGGGGGCTCGTGCTGCGTTGACGGCAGCGCAGCGCTGAGCGAGCCGCGGGGGTCCCACCTCGGGTCGTCGGTGCAGCCGCTGGTCGAGGCCTACGACGCGGCGCTGTTCGACCTCGACGGCGTGCTCTACCTCGACGGCGAGGCGATCCCCTACGCAGCCGATGCGGTGCGAACCGCCCGCGCTGCTGGCATGCACGTCGCCTTCGTGACCAACAACGCCTCCCGACGGCCCGCCGAGGTCGCGGCGCGGCTCGCCGGTCTCGACATCCCAGCGGAGCCGGAGGACGTGGTCACGAGTGCACAGGCGGCGGTGCGGGTCGTCGCCGCCGAGGTGCCTGCCGGCTCCTTCGTCCTGGTGCTGGGGACGCAGGCGCTCGTCGACGAGGTGAGCGAGGCGGGCCTTCGCCCCGTCCGGACCGTGGCCGAGGCCGGAAGGGACCCGGTTGCGGCGGTCGTGCAGGGGTTGTCGCCCGACACCTGCCAGAGTGACCTCGCCGAGGCGGCCGTTGCCCTGCGGAGCGGCTCCGTGTGGGTCGTCGGCAACGCCGACCTCACCCTGCCGAGTCCCCGCGGCCCGCTGCCGGGCAACGGAGCGCTCGTCGAGGCGCTCCGGCTCGTCACCGGCCTCGAGCCGGTCGTCGCGGGCAAGCCAGAACCGGCCCTGCACGCCGAATCCGTCGCCCGCGTGGGCTCCTCCCACCCCCTCGTCGTCGGCGACCGGCTCGACACCGACGTCCTCGGCGCCGTACGAGGTGGGGCTGACAGCCTGCTCGTCCTGACTGGCGTCGTCGGGCGGGCGGAGCTCCTGCGAGCGCCCCTCGGCAGTCGGCCCACCTTCGTCTGCTCCGACCTGCGCGGGTTGGGGCAACCGCACCCGGTCACCGTGGTGGCAGAGGGGGTCGCCCGGTGCGGCAACAGCACGGCGACCTACGCCGACGGCGTGATTGCCGTGGTGGGTGGGACTGGCGACGACGGGCTGAGGGCTGAGGTCGCGCTTGCCTGGGCGTGTGCGGACGACGGGCTCGTCCTGAGGCACTGAGCCGACGGACCGGAGGTCAGAGCAGGGAGCGCAGCTTGAGCAGGTCGAGCATGCTGGCCTCGACCTTGAGCTTGCCCGTGGCCCACGCGACTGCGGGTGCCGTCCTTCCTTCGAGCAGGTCGATCAGGTCGTCGCTCTCGGCGCACACCCGCACCTGAGCACCGTGGGTGTCGGAACCCTCTACGCAGCGCAGGTCTTCGACGACGTCGCCCTCCAGCGCCGCGAGGAAGACCACCTGGAGGTCAGGCACGCGCAACGACAGGGTCCTGCGGAGGGCGTACTTCTTGCGGAGGTCGGGATCGACGGCGTGCAACCGCTCGATGAGTGCGCGCAACGCCTGGTCGCACTCGGACTGCGTGGCCATGTCACCTCCTTGCGCTCGCACTGATTTGGAGGAACTGCAAGGACCCCGTGCACGCTACTGCGAGAGGCGTGGGGTCCGCGGTAGCGTGCCCGTCCGCCGCCGTCGAGCACACAGGGGTTCCCCATGCGTGATGCCATCCAGAGCTACCTCGCCCTCGCCGGCGGAGTCACCGAGGTCACGCGCAAGCGCTCTCTCAAGGCCGCCCGGGCCCTGGTCAGCCAGGGTGAGGCGACGGCGGAGCAGGTCAGCGGGCTGGCAGAGGACCTGCTGGCACAGACGCGCCAGAACCGCGAAGCCGTCGTCGCGCTCGTGGCCTTCGAGGTCGACCGGGCCCTGGCCCGGGTCGGCCTGGTGCCCGTCGACGAGGTGGTCCAGCTCACGGACCGGATCCGTGACCTCGAGCGCCAGCTGCGGCAGCTCGGGTCCGCGGTGCGCTCGCGAGGCAAGGGTGGCCGGGGCAAGGGGGCTGGCGGGCGCGAGCGCGGCGTTACGTCGGGCAAGAGCGGGACCGTCGAGGAGGTGGCCTCGACAGCAGGCGCGGTGGCCGAGACCGCCAAGACGACAGCCCGCGGCGCTGGCAAGCGATCGTCCCGGACGGCCGCGGCAGCCACCCGCCGGGTGACCAGCGAGACCGGGCGTGCCAGCAAGAAGGTGGCCGACAAGGCCGGGGCGACCAAGGCCGGGGCCACCAAGGACGGGGCGACCAAGAGCGCCGCGAGCACGACCTCCGCGGGCAAGGCTGCGGCGCGCAAGGCTCCCGCGAGCAAGAAGGCCACCGCCAGCAAGCCCACCGCGAAGACGACGACGGCTGGGACGCCGGCCAGGAAGACCTCCGCCGCGGCGAAGAAGACGGCCGGGACGGCTGCGAAGAAGACTGCGGCGGCCGGGACGGCTGCGAAGAAGACTGCGGCGGCCGGGACGACGGCGAAGAAGACCACGTCGGCCGGGACGACGGCGAAGAAGACGGCCGGCACGGCTGCGAAGAAGGCCCCCGCGGGCGGGACGGTCGCGAAGAAGACCTCCGGGACGGTCGCGAAGAAGACCTCCGGGACGGCCGCGAAGAAGACGACGGGGGCGGCCGCGGCGACGGCCCGGAAGACGCCCACGTCCTCGTCGCCGCCGGCCAAGAAGGCGACCAGGCGGGCTGCGTCGAAGAGCGCCCCGGCCGGGAAGACCTCGAGCCCGGCCAAAACGGGCCCGGCCAAGACGAGCCCAGCCACCACCACGAGGACGTCCAAGACGTCCCGCTCCACCACGACGCCTGCCAAGGCGACGCCCGCCAGCACGACCGCTGCCAGCGAGACGGCCGCAAGGGTGACCGCCGCCAAGGCGACGCCCGCGAAGACCGCCTCCGGCGCGACCAAGGGGGCAGCGCCTGGCAACGGCACAGCGACCGGGAGCTCGACGGCGGCAGCGACGAGCACGAAGGCGTCTGCCAGCGCGGGCACGGCGGCGGGGTCCTCAGCCAGCATCGCGACCCCCGGCAAGACGGTGACCCCCCGCAAGACCGTGACCCCCCGCAAGACGGCGACTCCCCGCAAGGCAGGGACCGCCAGCGGGTCGACTGCCCCGGCCGGCGCCCGGTCCGCGCCCGAGGTGACCGGCAAGACGGCGTCGGCGAAGGCAGTCCCGGCGGGCACGTCGGCCCCGACCCCGACCCCGACCCCGAACGCGTCCAGCGGAGCGCCGTCCACGACACCTGCGGCCCCCGTCCAGCACGGGCAGGCGACCGTCGAGCCGGCGACGCCCGCCACGTCCACGACCACCACGTCCACGCCCGCCACGTCTGCGGCCACGACGCCCAAGGCCCCTGAGCCGTCAGGCCCGGCCGCTCAGCCGTCCGGGGCCTCCGCGCCTGCTGGGAGCCCGCCCGCGTCAGGCGGCGGCACCAGCACCGGCAGCTCGTGAGCACGCACCCGAGCCCCGCGGACCTGGCTCGTACCGGCCCGCCTGAGGTGGCACGCGCTCTCGAGCGCCTCGAGGAGCTCGAGGGCCTGCCGGTCCAGGGCCACGTCGACGTCTACGGCGCCGTGCACCGGCAGCTCCAGGACGCGCTCGCGACGCTCGACGAGGCCTGAGCTGGCTCGCCGAGCCCGACTGGACGCCGAGCTGGTCCGTCGCGGTCTCGCCCGCAGCCGCGAGCAGGCCGCCGAGCTCGTCGCGGCCGGCCGCGTCAAGGTGGCCGGGCAGACGGCCACGAAGGCAGCCACCGCGGTGGACGCCGCGACGGCCCTGCTGGTGGAGCAGCCACCCGGGCCGAGCTACGCCTCGCGGGGCGGGCACAAGCTCGCTGGTGCGCTGGACGCCTTCGGACTGGACGTGTCGGGTCGACGTGCCCTCGACGCCGGCGCCAGCACCGGGGGCTTCACCGACGTGCTCCTCCAGCGGGGTGCGGCCCACGTCGTCGCGGTCGACGTGGGTTACGGCCAGCTGGCCTGGTCGCTCCAGAGCGACGAGCGCGTCACGGTGCTGGACAGGACGAACGTCCGCTCCCTCGAACCTGACCAGGTCGGAGCCCCCGTCGACCTGGTGGTGGCTGACCTGTCCTTCATCCCGCTCGGGATCGTGCTCCCTGCCCTCGTCCGCTGTGCTCGCCCCGGGGCTGACCTGGTCCCCATGGTCAAGCCGCAGTTCGAGGTCGGCCGTGAGCGGCTCCCCTCGGGAGGCGTGGTGCGCGACCCGGAGCTCCGCGCGTGGGCGGTGCGGCGCGTGGCTGGCCAGGCGGCCGCGCTCGGGCTGGGAGTCCAGGGGGTCACGGCCAGTCCACTGCCCGGTCCGAGCGGGAACGTCGAGTACTTCCTGTGGCTCTCCGACGCCGCGCCGCCCCTCGACGACCAGCTCCTCGTCCGCGCGATCGCCGAGGGTCCGGCATGACGGGCACCTGCTGCCGACGCGCCCTGACCAGGTGCCCTGCTCGCTGTGACCACCCGTCGATGACAGGCTGCCCGGCGTGACCACCCGTGCCGTCCTCCTGCTGTTCCACACCGGGCGGGCGGCCGTGGCCGGTGCGGCGCGGCACGCGGTCGATCGGCTGGTCGGAGCCGGGCTCGAGGTCCGCGTCCTGCAGCAGGAGGCCGAGGACCTCGGGCTCACGGGTGTGCGAGTGCACGACGACCACGACGGTGCTGCTGCCCAGGGCACCGAGCTCGTTCTGGTGCTCGGCGGTGACGGGACGATCCTGCGGGCCGCCGAGCTCGCGCGGGCGGCCCGCGTGCCGCTGCTGGGGGTCAACCTCGGCCGGGTGGGCTTCCTCGCCGAGGCCGATCACGAGGACCTCGACGACGCCCTCGACCGGCTCCTGGACCGGAGCTACACGGTCGAGGAGAGGTTGACCCTCGACGTGGCGGTGGTCGTCGAGGGCTCGACCGTCGACTCCGGCTGGGCGCTCAACGAGTGCAGCGTGGAGAAGTCGGCTCGCGAGCGCATGCTCGAGCTGGTCGTCGAGATCGACGGACGGCCGCTGTCCAGGTGGGGGTGCGACGGTGTGGTGGCAGCGACTCCCACGGGGTCGACGGCCTACGCGTTCTCCGCCGGAGGGCCGGTCGTCTGGCCGACGGTGGAGGCGCTGCTGGTCGTGCCGATCAGCGCGCACGCCCTGTTCGCGCGGCCGCTGGTCGTGGCCCCGGCCTCCCGGATCGCGCTGGAGGTCCTGCCGAGCGGGACGACGGGGGTCCTCGCGTGCGACGGTCGCCGGACCGCCGCCCTCCCGCACGGCGCCCGGGTGGAGATCGCCCGCAGCAGCGAGGTGATCCTGCTGGCCCGCCTGGAGGACCGGACGTTCACCGACACGCTCGTACGCAAGTTCGCGCTCCCGGTGGAGGGCTGGCGCGGCGCGGCGGAGTGAGGGCCGTCGTACCCCACGGTGTCGCTGCTGCCGCCTAGTGTCGGCGGTGTGCTGGAGGAGATGCGGATCCGTGGCCTGGGGGTCATCGAGGACGCTGTCCTGCCCCTGAGCCCCGGTCTGACCGTCGTGACCGGTGAGACGGGCGCTGGCAAGACGATGGTGGTCCAGGGGCTCAGCCTGCTGTTCGGGGGCCGCTCCGACTCCGGCCGGGTGCGCCCGGGGGTGGAGCGGGCCGTCGTCGAGGGGCGACTCGTCCTCTCCGAGGACCACCCCGCGATCACCCGGGCCGTCGAGGCCGGGGCCGAGCTCGACGACGGATCCCTGCTGGTGAGCCGCAGCGTGGCTGCCGACGGGCGCTCCCGTGCGCACCTGGGCGGTCGGAGCGTGCCGATCGGTGTCCTTGCCGACCTCGCCGGCCACGTCCTCGCGCTCCACGGCCAGAGCGACCAGCAGCGGCTCCTGCAGCCGAGCCAGCAGAGGGACGCCCTCGACCGCTACGCGGGCACACCGGTCCTGTCCCTCCGCGACCGGTTCGGGGCGGACCGCGACCGGTGGCTGAAGGTCAGCTCGACGTTGGCGCGGCTGCGAGACGAGGCGGCGGAGCGGTCGCAGGAGGCTGCCCTGCTCCGCCTCGGACTCGCCGAGGTCGAGGCCGCCGACCCTCAGCCGGGTGAGGCACAGGCGCTGGTCGGCGAGATCGAGCGACTGGCCAACGCCGACGACCTGCGGGCGGCAGCCGCCGTGGCCCAGGAGGCCCTCAGCGGCAACGAGTCCGTCGCCGACGGGGTCGACGCGCTGCAGCTGCTCGTAGCCGCGCGGCGGCGGCTCGAGGCGGTCGCCGAGCACGACGCCGAGCTCGCAGCCCTGGCGGGCCGGCTGGCGGAGGTCGGGCACCTGGTCGTGGACGTCGCCGGTGAGCTCAGCTCCTACGTCGCGTCCATCGACGCCGACCCGCTGCGGCTGTCGACGGCACAGGATCGGCTCGCAGCCCTGACCGCCCTGGCGCGGCGGCACGGCGCTCAGGACTCCGACGGCGTCCTGCTCTGGGCGGCCTCGGCCGGCGTGCGTCTCCTGCTCCTCGACGGGACAAGCGACGAGATCTCGGCCCTGGAGCAGCAGGCAGCCGGCCTCGAGACCGCGCTGGCAGCGCTGGCGACCGAGCTGTCCGAGGCCCGTACGTCCGCTGCAGGCCGGTTCGCTGTCGAGGTCACCGGCGAGCTCGCCGCCCTCGCCATGCCTCACGCCGAGGTCAGTGCCGCGATCAGCCAGCGGGAGGTCCCCGCGGGCCACGACGGGGCGGGCGGGTCGGGCGCCCCCCTCCGAGTCGGCTCCCGCTGGCTGGCCGCCGGCCCCGCCGGGGTCGACGACGTCGAGCTGCAGCTGGTGCCGCACCCGGGTGCACCCGCGCGCGGCCTGCAACGGGGTGCCTCCGGTGGCGAGCTCTCTCGGGTGATGCTCGCCGTCGAGGTGGTCCTCGCCGGGTCCGACCCCGTGCCCCTGATGGTCTTCGACGAGGTTGACGCCGGTGTCGGCGGCCGGGCTGCCGTCGAGGTGGGCAGGCGCCTGGCCCGCCTCGCGCGCGACCACCAGGTCGTGGTGGTGACCCACCTCCCGCAGGTGGCGGCCTTCGCCGACCGGCACCTGCTCGTGGTGAAGGCCGACGACGGCTCGGTCACCTCGAGCGGCGTCGCCGTGCTCGACGGGGAGGAACGCGTCGCCGAGCTCTCGAGGATGCTCGCGGGCGCCGACACCGGCCTGGCCCGCGGGCACGCCGAGGAGCTGCTGGCCGCGGCGGCCGGCGAGCGGGGTGACGGCTCGCGGCACGGCCCGCTCGGGACGCGCCCTCGTCGCCTCCCGGTCTGACGTGCAACGGTCTGGCAGACTCGGATCGATGATGAAGCTGCGCAAGCGCCGGGAGACCGAGCAGCTGCCGGGCACGATCGGGGTCGCCCGCCTGGACCGTCGGACCAAGCGCCTCACCAGCCGGATCCGCCCCGGCGAGATCGCCGTGATCGACCACGTCGACATCGACCGGGTCAGCGCAGACGCCCTCGTCACGTGCAAGGTCGCCGCCGTCGTCAACGCTGCGCCCAGCACGAGCGGTCGCTATCCGAACCTCGGTCCCGAGATCCTCCTGGCAGCCGGCATCCCCCTGCTCGACTCGGTGGGCGACACCGTCTTCGGTGAGCTGCGAGACGGCGACGAGGTGCGCCTCGAGGGAGACACCCTCTACGCCGGTGAGACCGTGATCGCCGTCGGCGCGGCCCAGGACGCCGAGAGCATCTCGGCGGCGATGGCCGAGGCGCGGGCGGGGCTCGCCGCGCAGCTGGAGGCCTTCGCCGCCAACACCATGGAGTACCTGCTCAAGGAGCGGGACCTGCTGCTCGACGGGGTAGGCGTCCCGGAGATCCGCACCCAGCTCGAGGGCCGTCACGCCCTGATCGTCGTGCGCGGCTACGACTACCGCGAGGACCTGCGGGTCCTGCGTCCCTACATCCGGGAGTACCGCCCCATCCTCATCGGCGTCGACGGGGGAGCCGACGCCCTCGTCGAGGCCGGCTACCGGCCGGACCTGATCGTCGGTGACATGGACTCGGTCACCGACGACGTCCTGCGCTGCGGCGCCGAGGTTGTCGTGCACGCCTACGCGGACGGGCACGCCCCGGGGCTGCAGCGGGTGCAGGACCTCGGGATCAACGCCGTCGTCTTCCCGGCGGCCGGCACCAGCGAGGACGTCGCCATGCTGCTCGCCGACGAGTCCGGCGCGCAGCTCATCGTGGCTGTCGGCACGCACGCGACCCTCGTGGAGTTCCTCGACAAGGGGCGTCAGGGCATGGCCTCGACCTTCCTGACCAGGTTGCGCGTCGGCGGCAAGCTCGTCGACGCCAAGGGGGTCAGCCGCCTCTACCGCAGCCGCATCTCGAGCTGGTCGCTCGTCGCGCTCGTCCTCGCCACGCTCGTGACCATGGCGGCGGCGATCTACGTCTCGAGCGTGGGTCAGGCCTACGGCGACCTGGTCGCTGACGCCTTCGCGAGCTTCCTGTTCTGGCTGCGCGAGCTCTTCTAGTCCAGGTTCCCCCGGCCGACGCCGTCGGCGTGGCGGTCGGACCGGACGAGGGGGCCGGGGGTAGCGTCCAGGAGTCCGAGAGGAGTCCCGAGAGACCGCCCGAGCGCTGTACCCAGCGCCGCCACCGGTCCGGAAGCGGAAGGCAGCGATCGCTCCATGGTGGACTTCCGGTACCACCTCGTCTCGATCATCGCGGTCTTCCTCGCCCTTGCCGTCGGGATCGTGCTCGGGACGACCGCACTGAACGGCCCGGTCCTGGACGACCTGCGGGGCAACATCGACCGGCTGACCGCTGACAAGCGCGGGCTCGAGGCAGACGTCGGGGGCCTGCGCAACCAAGTGGAAGCCGCGGACGACTTCGCGACGACCGTCGGTCCCGGCCTGGTGCGAGGGGTCCTCGCCGACCAGACCGTCCTGCTCGTGACGCTCCCCGAGACGCCCTCCGAGCTGGTCGACCGCACGACCCAGCAGCTCGAGCTGTCCGGCGCCCAGGTGACCGGCCGGCTGCGCCTGCTCCCGGCGCTGTCCGATCCCAGGCAGTCCTCGCTGGTCGACGACGTCGTGGCGGGCGTGATCCCGGCAGGCATCGACCTCCCGGCCGAGGGGCCCGTCGAGCGGGCCACCGCGGAGCTGGCTGCTGCCCTCGCCCGCCCCTCCCGGGGTCCCGCGGTCGAGGGGGCCCAGGCTCAGGCCGTGGTCTCTGCCTTCGAGGAGGCCGACCTCGTGCAGTACGAGAGCAACGGCGACGCGCTGCGCCAGGCCTCACTGCTCGTGGTGCTCTCCGGACCAGCCCGTACGAACGACGTGGACGGGGCGCAGGTGAAGGCCGAGCAGGCGGGGCAGGACGCTGTCCTCTCGCTGGCCAGCGCCTTCGACCGCCGGGCCCGTGGCGCCCTGGTGGCCGGGCCCGAGACCTCTGCCGACGACAACGGGCTCATCCGACGGCTGCGCGCCGCGTCCAGCGTCGCCTCCGAGGTGTCGAGCGTCGACAACGCCGACCGGGGCGTCGGTCTGGTCGCTGTCGCTCTCGCCCTGGGCGAGCAGCTCCGTGGAGAGGTGGGGCAGTACGGCGCGGGCGATCGCGCTGAGGCTCCGCTCCCGGGCGCCACCGGTCCGTGAGGCCGCGTCGCGCCGCCTGGCAGTCCGCGACGGCCGGCGCCTGCCTCGCCCTGCTCAGCGAGCGCGCCCTGGTGGCACGACCGCCCGGAGGTCCGGCGAGGTGGGAACGGTCGAACCACCGCGGACGGACGGTCAGCCTGCTGTCCGGCCCGGCGCTCGCTCTCGCGGCGGCGTCGACCGTGAGCCTGCCGCTCGCTCCGGCGGCGGTCGCCGCGCTCGGTGCGGCGGCCGTGGGGGCCTACGACGACGCCGTCGGGACCAGCTCTGCCAAGGGGCTGCGGGGACACCTGGGCGCCCTGCGGCACGGGCAGGTCACCAGCGGAGCGGTGAAGATCGCAGGGATCGGCGCCTGCTCCGTGCTGGCCACCGCCCTGCTGGACCGCCCTGCCTCCTCCCAGGCGCGTCGCGCCACCCTGATCGGCGGCGCTGTCGTCGCGGCGAGTGCCAACCTGCTGAACCTGCTCGACCTCCGTCCGGGCCGTGCCCTCAAGGCCGGGGCCCTCGCTGCGGCCCTGCTCGGACAGCCCGGTCCGGCCGGCGCGGCCGCGGCGCTGATGCCGGCTGACCTGGCTGAGCGCACCATGCTCGGCGACGCCGGGGCCAACGCCCTCGGAGCGGTGCTCGGGCTGGCCCTCGTCCAGCGCCTGCCGGCGAGGCGGCTTCCGGTCCTCATCGCGCTCACCGCCGTGACCGGGGCCAGCGAGCTGGTGTCGTACAGCAGGGTGATCGAGGCGGTGGCGCCCCTGCGCTGGCTGGACCAGGCCGGCCGTCGTCCATGAGGCCTCCCGCACGCGTCCTGATGGGAGCGGCCGCGGGCATCGCGCTGGTCACCGTCGCGGCGCGGGTGGTCGGCTTCGGGCGCACGGCGGTGCTGTCCCGCACGCTCGGGACCTCGTGCGTGGGAGACACCTACCAGGCCGCGAACTACGTGCCGAACGTCCTGTTCGAGGTCGTCGCCGGCGGCGCGCTCGCCTCCCTGGTCGTCCCGGTCCTCGCGGGCGCGGTCGCGAAGGGTGACCGGGCCTCGGCGTCGCGCACGGCCAGCGCCCTGCTGTCCTGGACGGTGGCCGCCCTGGTGCCTGTCGCTGCCCTCGGCGCGCTGGCCGCACCGCTGCTGATGCGTGCCCTGCTCGGCGACGACCCCACCTGCGCCGGGGCGGTCGAGACGGGCAGCCGCATGCTGGTCGTGTTCATGCCCCAGGTGGTCCTCTACGGGATCGCCGTCGTGGTGGGAGGCATCCTGCAGGCCCACGGCAGGTTCCGCGGACCCGCCCTCGCGCCCCTGCTGTCCAGCCTGGTCGTCATCGGCACCTACCTGCTCTACGCCGCCCGGGGCCCGGTCGCCGAGCTGTCGGGGCTCGACCGGACCTCCGAGCTGGTCCTCTCGATCGGGACGACGCTCGGCGTGGCCATGCTCGGGCTGTCGTTGCTGGTGCCGCTGCGCCTGTGCCGCCTCGACCTCAGGCCGACGTTCAGCTTCCCCCCGGGTGTGGCGGCGCGGGTGCGAGGCCTGGCCCTGGCTGGCGTCGCCGGACTGGCCGCCCAGCAGGTCGCCCTCGTCGTGGCCGTGCGCCTCGCGAGCAACGGTCGCGAGCAGGGCTCGGTCGTCGTGTTCGCGGTGGCGACCGCGCTGTTCCTGCTTCCCTGGGCTGTGCTGGCTGTCCCGGTGGCGACGAGCGTGTTCCCGGGGCTCACCGCCAGCGCCGACGCGGGGGACTCCGAGGCGTACGCCCAGCAGGTGAGCCGGGCGCTGCGTGCGGTGCTGCTCGCCATGACCGGCGCGGCTGCTGTCCTGGCCGTCGCCGCCCAGCCCGTGGCCCGGCTGCTCGTCCGCGGAGTGCCCGGCCCGGAGAGCGCCCAGTCCCTGGCCGACGCCACGGCCGCCTTCGCGCCCGGACTCGTGGGCTACGGCCTGGTGGCGCTGCTGGCCCGGGCGCTCTACGCGCGCGGGGACGGGCGTACGCCGGCCGTGGCGACCGTCATCGGTTGGCTGTGCGTCGCGGTCTGCGACGTCGCCCTCGTCACGGCCCTGCCCGACGCGGACCGCGTCGTCCTGCTCGGCGTCGGCAACTCCGTCGGCGTCAGCGTGGCGGGGGTCCTGCTCCTGTCGGGGCTGGCCCGTACCGCCGGCCGTCCCGCCCTGACCGGTGCGGCCCGCTCGGCGGGGGCGGGGATCGTGGCGGGGGCCCTCGCCTACGGGCTCCTCTGGCTCGTGCCCCTGCCGGACACCTCATTGTGGGCAGACCTCGCGGCGGCCGCCGGGGTGTCCCTCGCCGCCGGGGCGGTCTTCCTGGGCGTCACCCGTCTGCTCGACCCCGACGGGCTGAGGGGGCTGCTGCGTGCCTGAGCGGATCCTGCTCGTCCTGGCCACGAGCACCGGAGGCGTCGGTCGCCACGTGCAGTCGCTGGCCACCGGCCTGGCCGAGCTCGGCCTGGACGTCACCGTGGCGGGCCCGGCCTCCAGCGCCGGGGTGTTCGCCTTCCCACGGCACGCCCGGGTCGAGATCGGGGGACGGCCCCACCCCGTGGCTGACGCGCGGGCGCTGCGGGAGCTCCGCCGGCTCGCCCGCGGCGCCGACCTGGTGCACGCCCACGGGCTGCGGGCCTCGTCCCTGGCCGTGCTCTGCGGTGGGCCCGTCGTGAGCACCTGGCACAACGCGGTCGACGGCCGGCTGGGCGCGACGCTGGAGCGCCTGGTGGCCCGGCGCGCGTCTGTCGTGCTGGCCGCGAGCCCGGACCTGGCGGCGCGTGCTCGTGCTGTCGGCGGACACGACGTCCGCCCGGGACCGGTCGCGGCGCCACCGCTGGTCCCGACCGGGATCGACCCCGGCCTCGGGTCACCGCTCGTCCTGGCCGTGGGCAGGCTCCACCCGCAGAAGGGCTACGACACCCTCGTCGCGGCCCTGCCCCAGCTGGCCGGGGCCGTCGTTGCCGTCGCAGGGGACGGCCCGCTCCAGAGCGAACTCGAGGCCGCTGCTCCGCAGGTCCGGTGGCTCGGCCGACGCGACGACGTCGCCGACCTGATGGCTGCTGCCGCCGTGGTCGTCCTGCCGTCACGCTGGGAGGCTCGGTCGCTCACCGCCCAGGAGGCCCTGCGGGCGGGCCGCCCGCTGGTCGCGACGGCGGTCGGGGGGATCCCCGAGCTCGTGCAGGACGGCGCCGTGCTGGTGCCGCCGGACGACCCGGTCGCGCTCGGCGCTGCCGTACGGGCGCTCCTGGACGACCC
>JAOPWP010000102.1 GCA_025965615.1 Frankiales bacterium | reverse complement strand
GGGCAACGGCAAGCGCGTGGGCAAGGTCGAGGACGTCGTCAACGTCGGCGACAAGCTGCAGGTCGAGATCACCGAGATCGACCAGCGGGGCAAGATCAGCCTCACTCCGGTGCAGAACGACGCCCCGGCCGCGGCTGCCGCCCCCGCAGTCACCTCCACAGTGGCCGAGTAGCACCTCCTTGGCAGCACGCACGCGAGCCCTCCCGGCCGTCGCCTCCGCACCGCGGAGCGCGACGCGGGACGGCGCGGTGGACCTTGCGGTCCGTCGCACCGTCCTGCCGGGAGGGCTCCGTGTCGTCTCCGAGCGGATCCCCGGCTCGCGCTCGGTCGCGTTCGGGATCTGGGTCGGCGTGGGGAGCCGCGACGAACGACCGTCGACGGCTGGAGCGGCGCACTTCCTCGAGCACGCGCTGTTCAAGGGCACCCGTCGGCGCGACGCGATGGCGATCGCCTCCGCGCTCGACGCCGTCGGCGGTGAGCTCAACGCCTTCACCGCCAAGGAGTACACCTGCTTCCACGCGCGGGTGCTGGACGAGGACCTCCCCCTCGCTGTCGACGTCGTCTGCGACCTCGTCACGTCCTCGTTGCTGCGCACTGCTGACGTCGAGGTCGAGCGGGGTGTCATCCTCGAGGAGATCGCGATGAACGAGGACGACCCTGGGGACGCGGTCCACGACGTGTTCGCGGGCGCCGTGTTCGGCGACAGCCCCCTCGGCCGTCCGGTGATCGGCACCGTCGAGAGCATCTCCGCGATGACGCGCACGGCCCTCGCCGGCTTCTACCGACGGCACTACGACGTGCCGAACATGGTCGTCGCGGCCGCCGGCGCGGTCGACCACGAGCAGCTGGTCAGCCTGCTCGAGCAGGCGCTGGGCGACCGACTCGGGGGCGAGGCCGCCCCGGCAGGCCCGCGGCCGACGGCCCCCGGTCCCCGTACGTCCGGCGGGGTCGTGGCCCAGGACGGGCTGGGGGAGCAGGCGCACCTGGTACTCGGGACGACGGGACTGCGCCGTGACGACCCGCGGCGGTTCGCCCTCGGCGTGCTCTCGACGGCCCTCGGCGGCGGCATGTCGAGCCGGCTGTTCCAGACCGTCCGGGAGGAACGCGGCCTGGCCTACTCGGTCTACTCCTCCTGCTCGAGCTCGGCGGACACCGGCCTGTTCGGCGTCTACGCAGGCTGCAGCCCCGGCAAGGTGGGGGCGGTGCTCGGGCTGGTACGGGAAGCCTTCGACAGCGTCGCCGAGTCCGGGATCGCCGACGAGGAGGTCACTCGCGCCAAGGGGGCGATGCGCGGCTCGCTGGTCCTCGACCTCGAGGACACGGACGCCCGCATGAGCCGGCTCGGGCTCGCCGAGGTGACCTCCGGACGGCTGCTCAGCGTCGACGACGAGCTCGCGCGCATCGCCGCGGTCACCCCTGACGACGTGCGCGAGATCGCCCGCGACGTGCTCACCCGCCCGCTCTCGCTCGGGGTCCTCGGCCCCGTCGGGCGCACCGACCTCGAGAAGGCCCTCTCATGACCTCCCAGCCGATCCGCATCGCCGTCCTCGGCGCCCGAGGGCGCGTGGGCGTCGAGATCGTGAAGGCCGTCGAGGCCGCCGACGACCTGGAGCTCGCCGCGGCGATCGACGTGGACGACGAGCTCGACCTCGCAGGGGTCGACGTCGCGGTCGACTTCACCTCGCCCGACGTCGTGATGGACAACCTGCGGGCCTGCCTCGACGCCGGCGTGCACGCGGTCGTCGGGACCACCGGGTTCGACGAGGCCAGGCTGGCCGAGGTGGGTCAGTGGCTGGAGCAGGCACCAGGCGTCGGCGTGCTCGTCGCCCCGAACTTCGGGATCGGTGCGGTCCTGATGATGCGCTTCGCCGCGACCGCAGCCCGCTGGTTCGACTCGGTCGAGATCGTCGAGCTGCACCACCCGCACAAGGCCGATGCCCCGTCGGGCACGGCGAGGCGCACGGCCGAGCTGGTGGCGCAGGCGCGCCGCGACGCCGGATCGGCGGGCATGCCGGACGCCACCCGCATCTGCCTCGACGGGGCCCGTGGCGCAGACGTCGACGGCGTACGCGTGCACTCCGTACGGCTCGCTGGCCTCCTGGCGCACCAGGAGGTGCTGCTGGGCGGGGTGGGCGAGAGCCTGTCCCTTCGCCACGACAGCTACGACCGGGCGTCCTTCGTCCCGGGCGTCCTGCTCGGCGTGCGCTCCATCGCCTCGCGTCCCGGGCTCACCGTCGGGCTCGAGGCCCTGCTGGACCTGTGAGGGCGCGCCTCGGCGCCGCGTTCACCGTCGCCGTCATGGTCATGGTCAGCTCTGCGATGGCGGTCACCGGGGTCAGCCTGCTGGGCAGCGGGGACCTGGTGCAGGCCGGCGTCGGGGTCGGCGTCCTGCTGCTGGTCCTCGTCGGCGTGGTCCTCGTCATCGGTGAGGTGCGCCTCGGTGCGGCCAGCCAGCGCCTGGCCGGGCGGCTCGCCCAGGAGGGCGGTCTGCCCTACGACCCTCCCGGCGTGACGCGACGGGCGAGCGGACGGCTCGACAAGGCCGATGCGGACGCCGTCTTCGAGCAGCGCAAGGCCGAGGTGGAGGCTGCCCCGCAGGAGTGGCGGGCCTGGTGGCGGTTGGCTGCCGCCTACGGAGAGGCCCGCGACCCCCGCCGCGGCCGCCGGGCGATGCGACGGGCCGTCAGCCTCGAGCGCGCCAGCCGAGCCGCACCGGACCCCGTCCCCGTCACCCGCGTGGTCGAGGGCTACGGCAGCGAGCCGCACCAGGAAGGGGAGTGGTGGGTGCCGGAGCTCCCGGGGCCCCTGCCGACGGTGGTGCTGGTGCACGGTGGCTACTGGCGGGAGCAGTACGACCTCCGGCTGCAGGACGCCGTCGCGAAGGACCTGGCCGGCCGCGGGTGGCTCGTCTGGAACATCGACTACCGCTCCTCGGCCCAGCCCTGGCCGGCCACCCTCACCGACGCTGCTGCGGCGTACGACGTGCTGGCCACGGGCCGGTTCGCCGACCGCGTCGACCCCGGGCGGGTGGCCGTCGTCGGGCACTCCGCGGGCGGGCACCTGGCCCTGTGGCTCTGCTCCCGGTCCCGGCTGCCGGGCGGGGCGCCTGGCGCCGACCCCTCCGGCCCCCCGCCGGTCCTGGCCGTGGCGCAGGCGC